>JAQWKP010000056.1 GCA_029247785.1 Novosphingobium sp. | reverse complement strand
GAGCTCGAGCAATTGCGCAACCGCGTCGAATTACTCAATCCCGATCATGCCGATCCCGATCTCTCCGGACAACTATTGCGTAGCCAACTCAACGTCGCGCATCCCGACGAAATGGTGATGCTGCTCGACTGAGCAACTGTCGCACCTTACGCTTCATTCCGTATCGGCGTTGTCGCAGCTTTCACTGTCGCAGGACTGGGCCTATATCCATGGACGAAACCTAACCGGAGGCGCCCCTTTGCCTAAATCCGTGAAAAGTGACGCTGCCGCTCCAGTTAATGAACCGGATGACGAGAACTTCGTCCTGCGCAGCCTTCAGGAAATTCATTCTGCTGAGCCGCGTTTCAAGGCGAGCAAAGAGGAACTGCTCGAATTATACGAGCAAATGCTGCTCATCCGACGGTTTGAAGAGAAGGCTGGACAGCTCTACGGCCTCGGTCTGATCGGTGGGTTTTGTCATCTCTATATTGGTCAGGAAGCAGTTGCAGTGGGGCTGCAATCAGCCCTGACAGAGGGCAAGGACAGCGTTATCACTGGTTATCGCGACCATGGCCACATGCTCGCCTATGGGATCGATCCGAAGGTCATCATGGCCGAGCTGACTGGACGTGAAGTTGGCATTTCGCGGGGCAAGGGCGGCTCGATGCATATGTTCAGCACCGAGCATGGCTTTTATGGTGGCCACGGGATTGTCGGAGCGCAGGTTTCGCTCGGCACGGGCCTGGCATTCGCCCAGAAATATCGCGACGATGGCGGCGTCACCCTTGCCTATTTCGGCGATGGTGCAGCCAACCAGGGCCAGGTCTACGAGAGCTTCAACATGGCGAGCTTGTGGAAGCTGCCAATCGTCTTTGTCATCGAGAACAATCAATATGCGATGGGAACGGCTGTCAAGCGTTCGTCCGCTGAGACCCATTTCTACCGGCGCGGTACGGCGTTCCGCATCCCCGGCATGGATGTAAACGGGATGGATGTTCTTGAGGTTCGACAGGCTGCCGAGGTCGCACTTGCCCATGTTCGCGAAGGCAATGGTCCGGTGCTGATGGAACTCAACACCTATCGCTATCGCGGTCATTCCATGTCCGACCCGGCAAAATATCGCAGCCGCGAAGAAGTGAAAGACGTGCGCGAGAAGAATGATCCTATCGAGCGCGCCAAGGCAGAGCTGATAGCGATGGGGATCGGTGAGGCCAGTCTCAAGCAGCTCGACAAGCAGGTTCGCGCATCGGTTAACGAATCGGCCGATTTCGCTGAGAATTCACCCGAACCGGAATTGCCCGAGCTATACACCGATGTGCTGGTGGAGCGCTATTGATGGCTATCGAGATCAAGATGCCAGCACTTTCCCCGACGATGGAGGAGGGCAAGCTTGCAAAATGGCTGGTTGAGGAAGGCGACGAGGTTCTCTCGGGCGACATCCTTGCCGAAATTGAGACTGACAAGGCGACGATGGAATTCGAGGCGGTTGACGAAGGGAAAGTCGGTCAGATCCTCGTGGCGGAGGGTAGCGAGGCCGTTAAAGTCGGCACAGTCATCGCGATCATGGTTGGGGAGGGCGAGGATCTTTCCAAGGCGAGGGCATCAGAGGAGCCAGTAGAGGCCTCGAAGAAGCAAGTTGACCCTACCAAGGAAATCAAACCTGAGGCCTCGAAAAAACCTCAGAAGTCAGTGGAGCCAGTGGCCGCGCCAGCGCTTCTGGCGGATCCCGAAATTCCAGAGGGCACGGCGATGGTCTCTACGACCGTGCGCGAAGCGCTGCGTGATGCCATGGCCGAGGAAATGCGGCGCGACGAGCGGGTTTTTGTCATGGGTGAGGAAGTTGCTGAATATCAGGGCGCTTACAAAGTCACTCAGGGGCTGTTGGAGGAATTTGGTGACGCGCGTGTGATCGATACACCGATCACTGAATATGGTTTCGCCGGAATCGGAACCGGCGCAGCGATGGGAGGGTTGCGACCCGTCGTCGAATTCATGACTTTCAATTTCGCGATGCAGGCGATTGACCACATCATCAATTCGGCGGCCAAGACAAATTACATGTCTGGCGGCCAGATGCGTTGCCCGATCGTTTTTCGCGGACCGAACGGAGCAGCCTCACGAGTGGCCGCACAGCACAGCCAGAATTATGCGTCATGGTATGCTCATGTACCGGGGCTGGTGGTAATAGCCCCCTATGATGCAGCTGATGCCAAGGGGCTTTTGAAGGCGGCTATCCGCTCGGAGGACCCGGTGGTGTTTCTCGAAAACGAGCTTGTCTATGGACGCAGCTTTGATCTGCCAGAGATCGACGACCTTGTCCTGCCGATCGGCAAGGCCCGGACGGTGCGGGAAGGGGCAGACGTTACTATCGTCAGCTACTCGATCGGCGTTGGCCTTGCGCTGGAAGCGGCGGAGACGTTAGCGGGCGAGGGGATTGAGGCCGAAATCATCGACCTCAGAACACTGCGCCCGCTCGATCGCGAGGCGGTCCTTGAAAGTCTTGCAAAGACCAACCGCCTCGTGATCGCCGAAGAGGGCTGGCCGCAATGCTCGATCGCGTCAGAAGTCATCGCCATCTGCATGGAGGACGGTTTCGACAATCTCGACGCACCGGTGCTCAGGGTGTGCAATGAGGATGTGCCGCTACCTTATGCGGCCAATCTGGAAAAGGCGGCGCTGATCGATGCAGAGCGTATTGCAGCGGCGGTCAGGGAAGCCTGCTATCGTAAGTAGTTGCCGATAGCCGGCGAGCAGGAATTTAGAAGCAAACGATGGCCCTGGATACGGGTTCAGATGCCGGCGAATGTCGTGCATTCGGCGACCGGATCTGGCGAGCCTGTGTCACGTTGGTATATTTCCGACAGGTCTCGATCGGCGCGGACAGTGAATGATGAGATCGCGACGATTGTCGGATTTCCGACAAAACGGCTGGATACAAGTGGCTGATAATCATATGCAAGTTCGACGAACATTACCGCCTCATCCTTAAAGGCGAAAACTTCCTGCCCGGCTGGCCCCATGCCAACGCTGAGAACGTCGCCTTCTTTGCCATAGCTTGAACTATAGTCCTTCACGCCCATGCAACGCTGCCAATGTATCGACTGAGCCGAATCTGCATTCTCTTCGAGACTGCTAATGATAACACGCCCCCTGTCGAACAGGGCAACCTTCTGGCCCGC
>JAQWKP010000029.1 GCA_029247785.1 Novosphingobium sp. | reverse complement strand
CATCTTGAGGTGCTTGCAGGCGACCTCGGCCTGCCAAATCTCGGCCTGGAAGAGGCTGACTGGAACCGTCTTTGCGAAACGGTCGACCTGATCGTGCACCCGGCTGCGCACGTCAATCATGTGCTGCCTTACAATCAGCTGTTCACGGCGAATGTGGTCGGGACCGCCGAGCTCATCAAGCTGGCGCTCAGCTCGCGGCTCAAGCACTTCCACTACGTCTCGACGCTGGGCGTTATCTCCCTGACCGGTCACCTGATCGAAGAGGAAAGAGATATCCGCGCGGCGATCCCGGCCTGCGAGGTCGATGACAGCTATGCCAATGGCTACGGCATCAGCAAATGGGCCGGCGAAGTTCTCCTGCGCGAAGCGCACGACTTGTGCAGCCTGCCGGTAAGCGTCTTCCGGCCCGGCATGATCCTTGCCGATATGCGCTATACCGGTCAGCTCAACGTGCCGGACATGTTCACCAGGTTGCTCTTTAGCCTCGCTGCCACCGGTGTTGCACCGGCGACATTCTATGCCCAGGATCTGTCGAATGGTCACCCGCATGCCAATTATGAGGGGCTGACGGTCGATTTCCTGGCGAACTCGGTGACCGCGATCGGGCTTCGCAACAAGGAGGGCTTCTACAGTTACAACCTCTCCAGTCCCCACAAGGACGGGGTTTCGCTCGATTCGTTCGTTGACTGGATGATTGAGGCGGGGTGCAAGATCGAGCGCGTAGAGAAATACGACGAGTGGATCTCGCACTTCGAAACTGCCATGCATGCCTTGCCGGACGAGCAGCAGCAGCAATCGATGCTTGCCATTCTCGGCCCATACCGCAGCCCTCAGGCGACAAGCGCGGGCGGGAAGCTTCCAGTTGAGCGATTCTGCACCGCGTCAGAGTCAGCCGGATATCCTGTGCCACATTTGTCCAAGAAACTAATCGAGAAATACGTTTCCGATTTGAAGCAACTCGATCTGCTCTAGGCTCAGGATTCATTGATTGATCCAGAAGATGATGGTTGCGGCGATGCATATGGCGGACATGAAGGTATGGGCGCAGCGGTCGTAGCGGGTGTGGATGCGGCGCCAGTCCTTGAGTTTTCCGAACATGTTCTCGACCTTGTGCCGCTGGCGGTAGAGTACGGTGTCGTGCGGGATCGGGACTTTTCGATTGGCTTTTGAGGGGATGCAAGCAGTGATGCCCTGATCTGCCAGAGCCGCACGGAACCAGTCAGCGTCGTAGCCTTTGTCGCCGAGCAGGGCCTTTGCCTTCGGAAAAGTGTCGATCATCAGCGCTGCACCTTTGAAGTCGCTCATCTGTCCTTCGCTCAGCAGCATGTTCAATGGCCTGCCATGACCATCGCAGACCCCATGCAGTTTGGAGTTCAGACCACCTTTGGTACGCCCGATACGTCCGGGAACAGCCCCTTTTTCAAGAGACTGGCAGCCATTCGATGCGCCTTGAGGTGGGTGGCGGGGCGCTATGGCATGAATCCCAAGACGGTCGCCGAATGGATGAAACCGCCAACTGCATAGCCAGAGCGTCTCGCCTCAGGGGAACGCTGTGCCAAGTTGAGACAAGTTCCCAGGCGTCTGACATCTCCTCCTTCGCTCCTTCCAAGCGTAAATAGCCGGATTTGGGTGGAAAGCGGACTGTCTGCTCTTCGGGCGGCGATGCGTAAAAGCCGACATCGGTCCAATGGCAAGAATTGGGCCGTATCCGGACCGGCAGCTTTCAGGAGTAAATTGCTGGAAAGCGGACGTCGATACCTCACCTGGGCGATGTCTGCTTGCGACCCACAGTCGGTCATTGCGACATCAGCTGCTCTATCCTGATAGCGGACATTCAACTTGA
>JAQWKP010000014.1 GCA_029247785.1 Novosphingobium sp. | reverse complement strand
CCAAGTTGTTTCATCGCTGGAACCGGGCACAGGAAACCGGACGTCCGCTATTGCTAGTCAGCAATACAGGCGAGGGCGGGTGGACGATTAGATTGCCGGATCTGGCATCGCGAATCGGAGCGGCGCTGCATCTTTCCATCGAGACGCCGGATGATGCGATGCTGGCTGGATTGATCGGCATCCATGCCGAAGTGCGGGGCATCGTCCTTGACCTTTCAGCCACTTCCTACCTTGTGCCACGCTGCGAGCGTAGCCACATGGGGGTCGAAACGCTTGTCGCAGTCATCGATCGGCTGAGTCTGGAACGAAAACAGGCGCCGGGCATGGCGATTTGGCGGGAAGCACTGGTGGAGATTTCGGGGCAAAGCCAACCGCGCTTGCTTTGAAAGCAGTTTTTTGGGAGAATCACCCGATGTTAGGTGGACTTACCCGGTATCTGGACTCAATTTCCGAGCGCGATCCTGCGCCTCGTTCGCGCATGGAAGTGCTGCTCTATCCCGGCGTATGGGCGGTGTTCTGGCACCGCGTTGCGCATGCCATGTTCAATGTGCGGCTATTCTTCCTGGCGCGTTGGGTGAACCATATATCGCGCTTCCTGACCGCGATCGACATCCACCCCGGAGCCAAGATCGGCAAGAATCTGTTTGTCGACCATGGCTTTACGGTGATCGGTGAAACGGCTGAAATTGGAGACAATGTAACGATTTACCAATGTGTTACCCTGGGCGGAACCAATCCGACGAACGGCAAAGGCGGGAAGCGCCACCCGACATTGCAGGACAATGTCATCGTTGGTTCGGGCGCGCAGATCCTCGGGCCGATCACGGTCGGTGTGCGCGCCCGGGTCGGTGCCAATGCGGTGGTCACGGAGGATGTGCCTGAGGGCGCGACGATGGTCGGGGTCAAGGCGCGTTCGACCTTGGTGAAAGCCGAAACCTGGGCCAAGGAATTCATGCCCTATGGTACGCCTTGCAAGGAGCCTTGCGAGCCTGGCGCCCAGCGCATTGACGATCTCGAGGCTGAAATCGCCGAATTGCGCGGGCAGGTCGAGGCACTGATGGCTGAGCGCGAAACCGCCGATCCAGCGGCGCGCAAGAGTAGCTGACAGATATGGCGTCATACCCGGCAGTGAGGGACGTTTCCGGAGCGAACGTCGTCGCATTTCCTGGAAAGAAGCCGCTACAAATTGGCTTCGAAAGACTGGAATTACGCCGGATCATGGACCTCTATGGCCGGATGGTCGCAGCGGGCATGTGGCGCGACTATGCGATGAATTTCGAAAAGGATGCGGCGAGTTTCTCGGCTTTTCGTCGCACATCAGAACGGCCCCAGTTTCTCATCGAGAAACGTCCGTCGCGGCGCGGCAAGCAGGGAATGTGGACTCTGTTTGGAGAATCAGGGCAAGTACTGAAACGGGGTCATGAGGTCGGCAACGTGCTGGTGCCGCTGGAGCGCAAGCTGCTCAAGGTCGTGGAAGGTTAAGCCAGGTCCGAAGCGCAGTACGAGGAGTAGCAATGTCGGAAGCAAAAGAAGACGTGCAACTCCACGGGCCACTCTATGACATGCGGGCGCTGGGCTTCGAAGCTGGTCAGGTCGTGACCGTTACCGGAGCGGGAAGCGGAATCGGCAAGGCCACGGCGCTGGCGGCAGCGACATCGGGGCTTGGCGTTGCTGCCTGGGATATCAATGGCGACGCGGCGCAAATCACTGCAGATGAAATAGCTGGGCTTGGCGGCAAGGCACTGGCTATCACCGTCGATGTGGCCGATCCCGAGGGCGTCGCGCGCGCCTGGGACGCAAGCCTGGCGCTGGGCGAATGTCCTTACCTGGTCAATAATGCCGGTCCGCCGAGCAATGACGAAGCTCCGTTTCTCACCAATCTTGAGCGCGCCCTGGGAAGCGTTGAACTGGTAACCTCGCAATGGCTGGCGCGCGTCGGCGATCGGGCGGATAGCCTGGTGAATCTTGCATCGGTCGCAGGAAATTTTCAAGGTGGAGGCAAGACCATCCAGGCGTTCTATCCCGCCGCAAAGACCGGGATCACAGGGTATACGCGCTATCTGGCGTCGAAATATGACGGAAAGCCAAGAGCCAATGCGGTCGCCCCGGGAATGACTCTGACGCCGCGTACAGTTCCGTTCATGCAGAACCCGGCAATCGCGGAGAATGCGCGGAGCATTCCGGTCGGCCGTCCGGGTTATCCCGAAGAGCTGGCCGCAGCGATCCTGTTCCTGCTTTCGCCGGCGGCTTCCTACATCAATGGTGTGCTGCTGCCAGTGGATGGTGGATGGGTTGTGGCTTGATCCGGGCTA
>JAQWKP010000011.1 GCA_029247785.1 Novosphingobium sp. | reverse complement strand
CCTTCCATCACGATTGCCGAACCCGCGGGCGCCTCCATCACCCGTAGTCTGTCTTCGAGATCGTCCGGAACGTCATCTCGGGTGCGGAAGCGGTGGCTCCCTGGAATATAGAGTGTACCGCCATTTTCGGCCCGCACGTCGTCGAGGCACCAGATGACGTTGAGCATCCACGGGTCGGCCCATGGTGCCGGCGAGCAAAGCGCTTGATCGGAATGTATGTTCATCGACGCCGAGCCCGGCATCGTCATATTGGCAGTGAAGTTGGAGACAAATGCGGTCTCCCCCAACAGGGCGCGGGCAACGGCAACCGCAATGGGATCGCGCAGCAGTTCCATGAATACCGGATCCATGTCCGGCAGGTTGTTGACCCTGATGTTATGCGCATTGGGATCAAGCCGAGGATCGAACACGACCAGGCCGCGGCGCTCCATTTCGTCGGTTGCGGCGGCGAAAGCCTTGCGCGCGCGGGCGAGCCTTTCCCCATCGAGCATGCCGGGCACGATGGATATGCCGCGTTCGGCCACTTCGCCGAGGATTGCCGCCACATCGGGTGTCATCGAGTGCCTCCTTGCTCAGGCCGGCTCAAAACTGATCGGTAGCCCGCGAATGCCCCAAACGCCGGGGAAAGGACGCCAGCCCAGCGGGCCCGGCGATTGCGGGTTGGTGATGCGCTGGGCCATCTGGTGCAGCCCTTCGGCGATCTGAGCCTTGGCGATATGCTGGCCCAGGCAAATATGTGGGCCAAGCGCGAAGCCGACATGGCGGTTGTCGCGTGAACGATCAGGATTGAAACTGTCGGGATCATCCACCGCAGCGGGATCGCGGGCGATAACCGACCAGGCAAACCATAGCATGGTGCCGGCCGGGATAGAGACGTCGCGATAGGTGATATCCTTGACCACAATTCGGCTGGTGTTGGTCGGACCGTGGATGCGCATTGTCTCTTCGAACACCCTGGCGCACAGCTCGGGATCTTTCGCCATGCGCTTGTAGATATCGGGCTGTTTGACGAGCTCAAACATGGCGAGAGTCAGCACATTCTTCGAAGTGTCGTAACCGGCGGTCAGAAGGAAGATCAAGAGGTCGGCAATTTCACGCCGGCTCATGCCACCGTCCTGCTTCGCCTGGAGCAGCAGGTCGAGCAGGTCGCCTTCATCTCCGGATTGCCATGTCGCTTCGCGGTTCGAGATGATCTCCTGTGAGAAATCCTCGATCCTCAGAATAGCTTCTTCCAGCTTGGGCGTGAGCTCGGGCAGCATGCTGACGCTTAATCCCATTGTTTCCAGCGATTCACGCAGGCCAGAGATCGCCTCAGACGGCGCGCCAACCAACCGGCACATCACCCTGATTGGGAAATGTGAGGCGAATTCCTCGAAGTCGAACTCGGCCTTGGGAGCCCACTCGTCGAGCAGTTCTGAAATCACCTCCTGCATCAGTTCGCGATGCTGGTTGGCGCGGCGCGGGGTAAAGGCAGGGGCGAGAAGATCGCGCATCCGCTTGTGATCCGGGCCTGACTTGCTGAGAATATGTTCTTGCTGGAAACGGCCCCAGAAAGTGCCTTGCGCTCCCATCATTTCAACGATGTCGCCAAATGCCATGCCGATGCATTCGTCCATCGCCATCAGGTCTCGCACAGCTTGGTAGTTGGTGACGACATAGCCAAGGTCTGAACGGGCGATCCAGGAATGTTGCTCTCGCGCGCCGGAAAATTGCGGTCCCGGGTCTGCGGCAAACCACGGTTCCTCCATTGCCAGATATGGTAGATCCAGTTCGGAAATCTCTTGCATTGCCTATCCCGTTCCTCACACTTCCGGCGAAGCTCGCGCTTGAGCAGGATGCCTGAGAAGTGACGCAAACGGAAGGGGACATGACTCATGGAATTTGAGGAACTTGTATCGGGCTATTGTTTCCTCGAAGCGCCTCGCGTGGCTGGGGACCTCGTCTGGTTCACCGACCTGCTGCTGGGTGGGCTGCATCGCCTGTCACCGGACGGTCGGATCGACAGCTTCCTTGAGGATCGCAAGCATATTGGTGGTATTTGCCTCAATGAGGACGGTCGGGTGATCTGTGGCGGGCCGGGTGGAATTGTCTGGTTCGATGCGCGAACAGGCGAAACCGGGCCCGTCCTTGATGGAATGCCAGGCGAAATGTTCACCGGTTCCAACGATTTCATTCCTGACGGCAGGGGCGGTCTCTATTTCGGCACATTGTCGAGCGGCGGGGATTACGAGCAGGAGAACGTGCCAACCGCGATCTGGCACATAACCGCAGAAGCTGAGGTCTCGAAACAGGACGAAGGGCTCAAGTTCGCTAATGGCATGGGGCTGAGCCCAGACGGCCATCGCCTATATCATTGTGAGAGCCAGGCCGGCATCTTTGCCTATGACTTGGTTGAGGATGGCAGTTTTGCGGGCAAGCGACTATTCAACGAGCGACTCGATGGCGACGGGCTCGCTGTCGATGCCGAGGGTGGCGTGTGGGTCGCCAGCTACGATTCGGGCGTGATCGTGCGCCTCAATCCGGACGGCAGTGAGGATCGGAAGATCAAGTTACCGCAGCCTCACAAAGTCGTCACCAGCCTGTGTTTCGGCGGAGAGGACTGGTGCGATCTTTATGTCACCACCGGGGGCAGCGACGGCGTCAATGCGATGATGCGCGGTGAGCTTCCGGAGCGCGAGGCGAGCCTGTTTCGCACCCGCTCAGACATTCCGGGCAGACCGGTGCCTGCAACGCGGTTCAGAACTGGCTAACCCGCTGCGTCGATCTCGGCGAAAACCTGGTCGGCAATCGCAACTGCGGTGTTTGCAGAAGGCCAACCCGCATAGAACGCCAAGTGCGTGATCATCTCGATCAGTTCGTCGCGTGTAACGCCGTTTTCCAGCGCCTTCTTCATGTGGAAGGGCATTTCATTGGGCCGGCTGAGCACAATCAGCGTGGTCACCGTCAGCATTGAGCGGTCGCGTTTGGACAGGCCGGGGCGTTCCCAGACATCGCCGAACAGGACATGGTCGGTGATTTCCGCCAGCTTTGGTGCGATGTGTCCGAAGGCATCGCGTGCGCCTGTTGGGATGTCGCTCACGGCATTTTCTCCTGTTGCCAAAATCTAGAATACCGGATCGTAGCCTGGTGGCAGCTCGCTATCGTCGTCGTTACCGCCGGGAACGTGGATACCGCATTCAGTCTTGTCCCAGCCGCGCCAGCGGCCTGCGCGCGCGTCTTCGCCCGGCGCGACCTTGCTGGTGCAGGGCGAGCAACCGATCGAGGGGTAACCAGCCTCGACCAGAGGGTGGGGAGGAAGGTCGTGCTCCTCGATATAGGCGGCGAGCCTTTCCGCTGACCAGTCGATCAGTGGATTGACCTTGAGCCGGCCGCTTGCGTCGGTCGTGTCGATCTCGAAGCGGGGCAGGTGCTTGCGCGCCTCCGCCTGGAACGCCTTGCGCCCGGTGATCGAGGCATCAAATCCAGCGAGTTCGTCCGCCAGAGGCAGGACCTTCCTGATATCGCAGCAGCCATCCGGGTCATAGGACCACCTCAGCCCACTCTCGTCGCTTGCTGCAAGCGCTGTTGGCTCAGGTGAAAGACTGCGCAAATCCTTCAGGCCGAGACGCGCTGCCAGCAGGTCGCGATAATCTAGCGTCTCGGGGAAATGCTTGCCTGTTTCGAGGAACAGCACTGGGGTCGTCGGGTCGATGCTGGCGACGAGATGGAGCAGGACTGCGCTTTCCGCGCCAAAACTCGAGACAACCGCGATATCGCCTGCCAGCCGATCACGTAACACCCCTTCAAGCATCTCGGTCGTGCCCGCGCCTTCGTACAGGCGTTCAAGGCGCGCCGCATCGTCCGCGGTGAAGCGCGGCGAGGTGTCGATACGGTCGGGAATGCGGTCGGCTTCAGCCATGGCGCTTGGCCCAAATCGGGATGCGGGCATCGCCGGTCGCCTGGTAGACGTCCGGCCAGCGTTCGAAGGCGGCCTGTGCGTCATCCGAATTGAGCTGGTGGTCGGGCGCGAATGCGTCAAAGCCGCAGCGGCGCATATGCGAAAGCTGGTCGATCAGCACATTGCCGACCGCGCGCAATTCGCCCTCGTAGCCGGCTTCGCGCAGGACGCGGGCGGCCGAATAGCCGCGCCCGTCGGTAAAGGCGGGGAAGTTGACCTCGACGAGTCGGATGCGCTCGAGATGTGGAAGCAGGTCGCGGGCATCGTCACCCGGCTCGATCCTGACAGCAGCGGCGTTTGACTGCTCGCCGAAGCTATCGACCGTCACTGCTGGGTCGGCGACTGGTTCATCATCGCGGAAGCGGAATTGGGGGTCACTCATAGATCGCCTCCTTGAACGGATCGATGCCGATACGCCGATAGGTATCGAGGAAGCGCTCGCCATCGTTGCGCTTCTCCAAATAGACGTCGGTGGCCTTTTCTACGGCATCGACGATCCCGTCCTCGTCGAAACCGGGACCGGTGATCTTTCCCAGCGAACAATCTGCTCCCTCGCTGCCGCCAAGCAGGAGCTGGTAATTTTCGACGCCACGCTTGTCCACGCCGAGAATGCCGATGTGGCCGGCATGGTGGTGGCCGCAAGCATTGATGCAGCCCGAAATCTTGAGCTTCATCTCGCCGATTGCATCCTGCTTCTCCTGCGCTGCAAAACGCTCTGAAATCTTTTGCGCGAGGGGGATCGAGCGAGCATTGGCGAGGCTGCAATAGTCGAGGCCGGGGCAGGCGATGATATCGCCAATCCGGTCGAGATTAGCTGTGCCAAGCCCGGCTTTGTCGAGCGCTTGCCATAGCGTGTAGAGATCAGCTTTGCGGACATGGGGCAGGACGATGTTCTGCGCATGGGTAACGCGGCATTCGTCGAAGCTGTATTGCTTCGCGAGGTCGGCCATCAGCCTGATCTGATCGGCGCTGGCATCTCCCGGAATGCCGCCAACCGGCTTCAGGCTGATCGTCGCGCTGATATAGCCGGGTTGCTTGTGGGCGACGCAATTGCGATCGACCCACAGCGCAAAATCGGGGTCCGAACGATCGATTTCGTCGGCGAGACCCTGCTCAAAGGGCGGGTCCGGGAAAAACGTCTTGATCCGCTCCAGCTCGGCAATTGGCGGTTCGATGCCCTGCGTCAGCAGATGAGCGAATTCTTCCTCGACCTGGCGGATATACTCATCCGCTCCCATCTCGTGGACGAGTATCTTGATACGCGCCTTGTACTTGTTGTCGCGTCGGCCATGGCGATTATAGACCCTGAGGCACGCTTCGGAATAGGTGATCAGCTGGTCGAGAGGTACGAATTCGCGGACTAACGGCGCGATCATCGGGGTGCGGCCCATACCGCCACCGGCATAAAATTGCGCGCCGATCTCGCCCGCATCGTTCCTGACGATCTTGATGCCGATATCGTGCAGCTTCATCGCCGCGCGGTCGGTCTCGCTGGCGATCACCGCGATCTTGAACTTGCGTGGTAGGTGGAGGAATTCCGGATGGAAGCTCGACCATTGGCGCAGCAGCTCGGCATAGGGTCGTGGATCGATGATCTCGTCGGCGCAGGCCCCGGCATATTGGTCGGAACTGATATTGCGGATGCAATTGCCGCTGGTCTGGATCGCATGCATCTCGACAGTCGCCAGATCGGCAAGGATGTCGGCCGCGTCTTCCAGTTTGATCCAGTTATACTGGATGTTCTGCCGCGTGGTGAAATGGCCATAGCCGCGATCATATTTGTCGGCGATGTCGCCGAGCATGCGCATCTGAACCGAGCTGAGCGTTCCGTAGGGCACGGCAACGCGCAGCATATAGGCGTGGAGCTGAAGGTAGAGGCCGTTTTGCAGGCGGAGCGGCCGGAATTGCTCTTCGGTCAGACTACCATCAAGCCGGCGGCGCACCTGGTCGCGGAATTCCTCGACGCGGGTGGCGACCATCGAATGGT
>JAQWKP010000001.1 GCA_029247785.1 Novosphingobium sp. | reverse complement strand
GGCCATATCTTCGCCGGTGATGCGCAGATCGAAGCCGGATTGAGACAGCAGATCGATGATTGGCTTGATGAACGCAATGTCGGCATTGCCTTCGGAGCGCTGGCGGCAGGAGCCGATCTTCTAGTCGCCGAGGCCGTGTTGGCACGCGGCGCTGAACTCAACATCGTACTGCCCTTTGCTGTTGACGATTTCATCGAGCAATCGCTCCGTCCTGCTGGGGAGAGCTGGGTTCCCCGCTTCAAACGATGCCTCGATGCCGCAGCCAGCCTGACAATGGCCACCGAAATGGCCTATGTCGGAGATCCCGAACAATTCGCCTATGGCAGTCGGGTCGCCATGGGTCTGGCCAAGCTGCGCTCCCAGCATCTCGGGAACAAGCCGTTGCAGCTGGCACTGTGGGATGGACAAGCCGCGCGCGGAGCCGGTGGCACAGGAGGCGACGTCGCGATATGGCGTAAGCTGGCGGGCGAGTCTCGAGTCCTTGAGCCCAGCGGAATTAGCCGCAATCTGGCACGTCCACCATCTCCCGATGCCTTGCCTCACGAGCGTGTGCTGGCCGCCATGCTATTCACCGACTTTCCCGGTTTCTCCAAGCTTACCGAAACAGTCCTTCCGATCTTCTGGGACGGAGTGATGGGAAGCATTGCCGATGTGATCGAGGATCACAGATCCACAGTTCTGACGCAGAACAGCTGGGGCGATGCGCTCTATGCGGTCGCTTCCAGTGCAGCCGATGCCGCCAGGATCGCCCTCGACCTGCAGGACCGTTTGCGAAACTTTGACTATAGCAGGCTCGGTCTCGACAACTGTGGCGGCATGCGCATCGGCGCTCATTTCGGCCCGGCTTTTCGCACCGACGATCGGATCACCGGCCGTGTGAACTACTATGGCACCGAAGTCTCGCGAGCGGCACGGATCGAGCCTGTCACACCTCCCGGCGCAGTCTTCGTTACCGAGCCTTTAGCTGCAATCCTGGCGCTTGAATCGCCAGAGGAATTTCGCTGCCGCTACGTCGGACGAATCAGCCTCGCCAAGGACTACGGCACCTTTCCGATGTATTCGCTGACCCGCAATGAGGCCGGTCAGGACTGGTCAAGCTGATCATCGGGCCGGAAAGGCGCCGCCAGAGCCGGAACAAAGGCAATATCCTCATTGGCACAGGGGTCATCGAGGCCGATCGTGAGATCACCTTGCGTAACATCGTTTCGCAAGGTCCCATGCAGCCGGTCCCAGATGCTAAAGCCACTCGACCAATTGCTGTCCCGTTCGGCCCTGGCTGCGGAATGGTGGACACCGTGCATTTCCGGCGTGGTCAGTAGCCACGAAAGACGGTCGTCCCAGCGCCCTGACAGGCACAGATTGGCGTGATGGAACAGGATCGAGGCGTTGAAGAAATGTCGCCACAGAGTGAGCGCCTTTGGGCCAACCCCACTCAACCGCACCTGCGCCAATCTCCAGGGCAGTGAGACAAGCATATCCAGCGTGTGAAAGCGGACTGCCGTCGACATATCGAGATCGGGATCGACATGGTGAACCCGGTGAAAGCGCCACAACAACGGCACTTTATGGGTCGCAACATGCCAAAGGTAGAAGCCGTAATCCATCGCAGCGAGCCCAGCGAGAAGCCTCAGCCGCCTTGGGAACGACCCGGCGAAACCGGCGTTCTGCGCTTCATTGCTGCGCGCGATAGCACGGCATAGCGGTTCCTCGACTGCCTGGATCACTGCCGCACAACTTGCCCCCAGGGCAAGGTTCGCCGCCGTGCGCGGCGCAGTTACCTTGGTCCGACGGCGCAAGGGGCGTTTGCGCTCCGAGACGGCGAGCGCCGTAACCGCAGCACCTGCGGCCACGAACAAGGCTGTACGAAGGATCCTGCGCATGCCCTGACCATGGCGGATGGGCAGCTATCCGTCGAGCCGCTAAGAACCAATCCATGCCTCAACCGCGCCTGACCATTTTTGCCCGTTTTCCCGAAGCCGGAAAGGCCAAGACCAGGCTGATCCCAGCGCTGGGGCCAGATGGGGCGGCGCGGCTTTATGCACGGCTCCTCGAAAACACTCTCGCCAACGCGACAAAGAGCGGATTGGAAATCGAGTTGCGAGTCACAGGGGGATCACGCGAAGCGTTCGTCGCGCTTTGCGGAGATGGCCATGAGATTGCCCAGCAGGGCGGAGGCGATCTTGGCGAGAGGCTCGCGCGCGTGCCTGCTCCGGCGATTATCATCGGCAGCGACGCACCGGCGCTTGACGACAAGATGCTGCGCCAGGCCCGCGTTGCGCTTGAAAGCCACGAGGCGGTAATTGGCCCGGCCAGCGACGGAGGCTATTACCTGATCGGCTTTACTCGCCCCATTCCCTTCGCTTTCAGCGCCATGGCCTGGAGCACGCCAGAGGTTCTGCCCGAAACGCTGCGGCGGCTTGAGGCAAATGGAATCGAACCGGCACTACTTCCCGTGCTTGGAGATATCGATCGACCTGAAGACCTTGCCCAATGGCCGGAGCTGTTGGAGTGAGCCCCGTTTCGCTGGTCATACCGGTGCTCGACGAGGAGCGGGCATTGCCGCAACTTGTCGAATGTCTGGCAAAGCTCGACCCGCCACCCGCCGAGATTGTCGCGGTCGATGGTGGCAGCAGCGATGCCAGCAAGGACATCATCCGGGCGGCTGGCTGGCGACTGGTCGACGCCCCCAGGGGCCGGGCATCCCAGATCAATGCCGGTGTCGCTACAGCATCCAAGGAAAGCGTCTGCGTCCTCCATGCCGACACCATCCCGCCGACGGACGCAATTGCCGTCATAGAGAAAGTCCTGGCAGACAGGCGTGTCGCGCTGGCCGGTTTCACCCCGTTGCTCTGCGGCGAGAAGATCCGTTGGGGCACCAGCTTTCACAACTGGATCAAGACTTGGTACGCGCCGATGCTGTTTCGCCCGCACCTGTTCCTGCGCGGCGTACGCCTGCTGTTTGGCGACCATGCTATGTTTTTTCGCCGGAAGGATTTTCTTGCGGTTGGCGGCTGCGATCAGGGCATGCCGGTGATGGAAGATGCCGATTTGTGCATCAAGCTTGCCCGTCTCGGCAAAGTGCGATTGGTGCCACGTATCGTCCGCAGCTCCGACCGCCGCATTGCTGCCTGGGGCCCGCTCAAGGCCAATTGGATTTACCTCAAGGTAGGGGCGATGTGGGCATTGGGCGCGCGCAAGCGGCTGGCGAAACTCTATCCCGATATTCGCTGAGTTCGTCGTCAGGCAGGAAACCTCGGGAAATGCAGTAGCGGATCAACCCGCGCAGCCAGGCCGCATCCGTTGCTGGACAGACCTTGCCGGTGATCGAGTGCAAACCGCTGGCGTCAAACCGCGGATCGCGTCGGAAGTAACTGGCATAGGGACCCGCCAACCGGATAAATAGACGCCGCTCTAGCGGCAGTAGCTGCCCAGGATCGAAATCTTGCGCCTCCACCAGTTCCGGAACATGAAATTGCGGGAAGTCGCCAATCGCGGCCACGAAATCCTCAACCGTGATCGGCTGGCCTGATACCAGGTGCGCGGTTTGACGTGCCACCCTGGGAAATTGCACGGACAACGCCGAAATCGACGAAGCGACATGGTCGATTGGAACGAAATCGAGCGTCGCCCCCTTGCGGAACGGCAAAGAGCCGATCCGCCCCTCCGCAATCGCCTTGAACACCGCATAGGTAGTTTCAAAGTCGCGGATTGCCCCGGTCCGACTATCACCGACGATTATGCTCGGCCGGACGATTACGAAGGGCAGGCCGCTTGCCCTCACCAGCTGCTCGGCTGCGGCCTTGCTGGTCTCGTAAGCATTGGCAAATCCGCTCTCCGGCAGGGGATCGATCTCGCGGATCAGCCCGTCGCGCACGCCGCAGACGTAGGCGGTGCTGACATGCAGCAAGTTCAGACCAGCGCATCGCGCCAGTTCGATAGCATAGGCGGTGCCGACGATATTGACCTTGCGGTATTCCGCCTCAGGCAGGTCGAAGCGCGTGACGGCGGCGCAATGAATCAACACGTCACTCGCTTCCGCCAGCCGTGACCAGTTTGCGTCATCGTGACCGAATTGTGGCAAAGTGACATCGACAGGAATAATCCCGGCAACCGGCACCTGCGCACCGTCATTGCCCCGGACATTGCGATTGCGATGCACCAAGGCGGTTACCTGGTGGCCATCGCGGCACAATTGCGCACAGACTTCGCCACCGACCAGCCCGGCGGCGCCGGTGACGAGAATGTTCAGCAACAGCCGTCCGATTGCACGGCATTGTCCTCGACGAACGGCATCAGTGTTCCGCATCCGGGGAAAATCCCGAAATGGCGGGAGAAATCGCCGAGAAAATCGAAATGCGGCGCGAAGCGCGTATCGGCGAGCATCCGCCAGCTATTGCCGCAGATGCGGAAGAAGCGGCCCGCCTCGATATGGTGATGAGCATCGAGTTCGAAGACCTGCTCCGACCCTGCGACGGTGCCCTTGTAGCTTGCCGCCTGGCCGTAGTCCTCGCATTGCGGTTCAAGGTCATCGAGCTTGAACAGCCGGTAAGTTGCCGAGTGAAATTTGACTGTTTCCAGCTTCGCCGCAATCTGGGGATCGCCGATTGCCAGCGGACGATGTGTGACAAGGCGCGGGTCGGCAAAGCCTGCCTTCTTCGCAAGCGCATTGAAATCACCCCAATAGAGCGCTCCAGACAGGCACTCGCCATGCAGCACCGGATCGTCCAGCAAGTGACTCGGCACGCGCCGATCGGCATAGACATCGGAGAAATAGAGCTCGCCGCCGGGCTTCAATAGCCGATGGGCAGCGGCGAATACGGCAGACTTGTCAGCAACCAGATTGATGACGCAGTTCGAGACGATCACGTCGAAATGGCTTTCAGGCAGCCCCAACTCGCCGAGTCGCTCGATATCGCCCTCGACAAAGCGCAGATTTGAGCGCGCATAGCCGAAGCGCTCGCGATGCCAGTCGCTGTGGCGCTCAGCCACTTCCAGCTGCTCAGGCGTGGCGTCGACGCCTGTAACCGACCCCGCCTCGCCGACGAATTGAGACAGGAGATAAGCGTCCTGTCCGGAGCCTGAACCAAGATCGAGAACCGCCGCTCCTTCAATCGCCTGGGGCACGACAAGGCCGCAACCGAAGTAACGCGCACGCACCTCCTCATGGACATTGCGCAGCGCTTGCTGGATGGCGGGCGGCATTGCATCGACCGTGCAGCAAGCGTCGCTGCGCAAATCGTCCGAGGAACCCAGGACCTTGCCGTAGTAGTTCTGACTATTTTCAAGATTCACGAGATACGCTGGCCTTCTATCCGACTGACAGCTCAAAGCATGCTGATGAACTATTCGCAGCGCAACCAGGATCGGTTACCCTTCCGCGATGTCCTTCACCCATGACTTGATCGTTATCGGCGGCGGCGCGGCCGGGTTGACCGCAGCGGGCGGCGCGGCGCTGTTCGGCCTCAAAGTCGCGCTGATCGAAGCAGACCGGATGGGCGGGGAATGTCTCAATACCGGCTGCGTACCTTCCAAGGCCCTGATCGCCGCCGCCGCCCGAGCGCATCAGGGCAGGCAGGACGACTGCTTCGGCGTGACACTGGGACCGCCGCAAGTCGCGTGGGAAGGCGTTTCAGCACATATTCGCGAAGCCATCGCCGCGATCGAACCACACGATTCGCAGGAGCGCTTTGAGGCAATGGGCGTTGAAGTGATCCGCTCTTGGGCCGAATTCATCAGCAAGGACCGAATTCGGGCAGGAACGCGCGAGCTGCGTGCTCCGAGAATCGTCATCGCCACCGGTTCGAAGCCGGCGATCCCACAGATCGCCGGGATTGATGAGATCAAATTCCTGACCAACGAGAACCTGTTCGAACTGGACGAGTTGCCCGATCACCTCGTCATTATCGGCGCAGGCGCGATCGGAGTGGAGATGGCGCAAGCCTTCCGGCGCCTTGGCAGCGAGGTGACGGTGATCGGCAGGGGACAGCCGCTTGGCCGCGACGATCGGGACGCTGCGGACATACTGACCCGCAGTCTGGCGGATGAAGGCGTGCGAATGATGAGGAACGAGGCTGAAAGTGTCTCCAGGACCGAAACTGGCATCGCGGTGGTGTGCAACGACGGACAGCGCGTTTCGGGGAGCCACCTGTTGGTCGCTGCGGGGCGCACGGCCAATGTCACAGGGCTTGCGCTCGACATTGCCGGGGTCGAATCCGGCAAGAAGGGCATACCGGTCGATCGTCGGCGCCGAACATCAAACCGCCGCATCTATGCGATTGGCGACTGCCGCGAGGGGCCGCGTTTTACCCATGCGGCAGGCTATGAGGGATCGCTAGTCGCTGTAGAGGTCGCGCTTGGGCTTGCCCAGAAAGTGAACTGGTCCGCGCTTCCGCATTGCACCTTCACTCACCCCGAACTTGCCCAGATCGGGCTTACCGAATCGCAAGCACGAGAAAGCTATGGCTCAAAAGTGAAGGTGATTCGCGAAGATTTCGGCGACAATGACCGAGCAATTGCCGAAGGTGAGGCGAACGGCTTCCTCAAGTTGGTGATGAAAGGTCGCAAGGTTCTGGGCGTCACCGTCATCGGCACCCATGCCGGAGACCTATTGCTTCCGTGGGCGCAAATCATCGGCGGCAAAGCCTCCACCTTCGCGCTGGGATCGGCGATCGTCGCCTATCCGACCCGCGGCGAGATTTCGAAGGCCGCGAGCTTTGCTGTGTGGGAACCGGTCCTCTTTGGCACATGGCCGAAACGCTGGGCCGCTTTGGTCGCCGGAACGCGCAGGTTGCTCGGATGATGGCGACCCGCAGCAAGAGCCGCAATGCGCCTGCCGGACCATCGCCGTTCCGCGTCCCGGCCTCGCCACTTCCCAGCGAAAAATTCACGGATCCGCAATGGACTGCGAATGGCGAGCCGCGCGCAACGGTCGCTTTCACGGGGCTAAAGACGCTGTGGTTCAACACCGGCACGCTGTGCAACCTGGCCTGCGCCAATTGCTATATCGAAAGCAGCCCTACCAACGACGCGCTGGTGTATCTGTCTTCAGCGAATGTCCGCGCTTTTCTCGACGAAATCGCAAACACCGACCTGTCGACGCGCGAGATTGGCTTCACCGGCGGCGAGCCCTTCATGAACCCCGAATTCCTCATGGTGCTGGAAGACACGCTTACGCGTGGCTTTGACGTACTTGTGCTGACCAATGCGATGCAGCCCATGCGGCGGCGCGAAGCAAAACTGCTGGAACTTGGTAAGCGCTTCGGCGACAGACTGACCCTGCGCGTCAGCCTGGATCATCACACAAGCGCCATCCACGAAGCCGAGCGAGGCGCGGGCAATTGGGGGCCCGTCCTCGCCGGCCTGCAATGGCTTGCTGGCAACGGGCTGCGGATCGCTGTTGCCGGACGCCAATTAGCCGAAGAGGAAACAGCTGCCGCACGCACCGGCTTCGCAGCGCTGTTCGATAAACTAGGCCTTGAACTGGATGCACAAAATCCAGAGGACCTGATCCTCTTTCCGGAAATGGACGCGACTGCCGACATTGCCGAGATCACCACTGGATGCTGGTCGATCCTCAAAAAGTCTCCAGAAGATGTGATGTGCGCGACCAGCCGCATGGTGGTGCACCGCAAGGGCGAATCCGCACCGAGCATCGTCGCCTGTACGCTGCTGCCCTATGAGCCAGACTTTAGCTTGGGCCAGTCGCTCGCCGAAGCGGCCCTTCCGGTCGCGCTGAACCACCCCCATTGTGCGCGGTTTTGCGTGCTGGGCGGCGCAAGCTGTTCGGCGTGACGCACGCCTATTCGGCTGCCACCGCCACCTCCTCGACCGGATACAGCCGGCAGATCAGCCCGCGCATGTAGTTGTCGCCGGCATAGTCGGAATATTCCTCGCCATCGGGCAGGATCGCGTTGATGTTCGATTCCCACACGCCGTAATGCGCATCACCTTCGGCTTTTCTTTCGGGATACCACATGTGGCTGTCGGCATGGGCGACCCGCAGGTGCATCCCGGGATCGAGCTTGGCTTGCTGTTTGACCCGCCCCATTGGCGTTTCCACCCAGACGATTTCGTCATGGGCGATGCCCAGCTCAGAGGCAGTGTCGGGATGCAGGGTGACCTGCGCATAAGGATGCTGCCGGCGCATCACTTCGAGATGCTTGTGCTGCGAGCGATAGTACCATTTGAGCGAATTACCGGTAGTCAACACCAGCGGAAACTGTTCGAACAGTTCGGGGCTCGCTTCCGGGCTCCAGCTTGGCTCCTCATATTCAGGAATCGGGTCATAGCCCAGGCTTTCGAGCAGCGCCGACGACAGCTCGACCTTGCCAGAAGCAGTCGCAAAACCGGTGTCCTCATAGCGCTGGTGCTGCGGCTCGGGCATCAACCAGGGCATGGATTTGTCGGACAGGTCGGCATGAGACATGCCGGTAGGCTCGAGGATGTTGTCGAACCATTGTTCCATCGTGTCGGGCCACATGCCCTGCTGACCGAGCCTGTTGCCGAGCTCGCGCCACAGCTGGTAATCGTCTCGGCGCTCATAGAGCGGCTCGACGATACGCGGCGCGGCGGAATGGGCATCGGCAAACCCCCACATATTGCTCAATAGCGGCCGTTCCAGACCGTCGGTTGCCGGCAGGACATAATCTGCCAGCTCGGTACAGGGCGTAATCCAGTGGTCCATATTGACGCTGAGTTCGAGCTCATCGCTCATCATAGCTTCATGCAGGCGCTTCGAATCGCTTAGCGCGACCAGAGGATTGCCGGCCTGCAGGATCCAGGCCTTCACCGGATAGGGCTTGCCTTCGAGAATCGCGATCGGGATGGCTGCGGGTGCCACCACCATATTATAGATCATCGGGCCGATGCCCCTGGGATGGACCTTCGCCATCGCCTTGCGATAGGCCTTCAGACCCCTGACCGAAGCAATCGGATAGGTTTCGGAGCTGATATTGTCGCGTGTGCGCTGGGGGTGATTGATCAGCGTGTCCCAATGCATTTCCTCGATCAGCCGGGTCGAGACCGGCTCATCAGCGAAGCGCGAACCGCCTTCGATATCGAGATTGCCAGTGATCGCGCGCAGATAGGTTTTTCCGAAAACCGCAGCCGTGGTGCTCTTGCCCGATTCGGCAGTCCCGAGCCCAAACGGGATGTGGCCGGGGGTGTTAGTTGCGAACATCCGCGCGGCTGCAACGATCGTATCGGCAGGAACCCAGGTGAGTTCCGCGGTCCGTTCGGGCGTGAAGCTGCGCACCTTCTCGGCGAGATCATCCAGCCCCACGCACCATTTATCAACGAAAGTCGCGTCATAAAGCTTCTCGGATATGATCACGTTGATCATGCCATAGGCCAGCGCGCCGTCCGAGCCGGGCCTGATCTGCATCCAGATATCGGCCATTTCAGTGAGGTCGGTTGATCGCGGATCAATGACGATCAGCTTTCCGCCCGCCTCCTTATAGGCCTTGAGATTCTTGACCTGGCCCGATGTCGACATCGAACCACCGACTCCCCACAGAATCAGGCTCTTGGTGAGCCCCGGAATTGGCGCGTTGCCGATGCAGGCCTGGTCGCCATAGACCGCCCATTCGGCGAGCAGCTCGGCCTCGCCGCAATTCTTGCCCTGGAAAAGGATGTTGGGTGTGCCCCACAGGTTCGACCAGCGCCAGCACGACATGTCGCCCGCGCCCTTGTAGGACCCACCCATGGTCTGAACCGCCTCAGGCCCGTGTCGTTCACGGATGCTCGCAAGCTTCTCGGCGATCTCATCAAGTGCCTGATCCCAGCTGATCTGTTCCCACTTGCCCTCGCCGCGCTTACCGACGCGCTTCATCGGGTGATTTATCCGGTCCTTGTGATCGTGATAGTCGATCGCCTGGCCAGCACGCGGGCAGTCGGCTGGAAAACCAGCGGTGCGATCTGGCCGGATCGAAACCGCGCGCTTGTTCTCAATCTTGGCCTCGACAAAACAGCCGACCCCGCAAATCGGGCAAGTGCCGCGCTTCTTTTCTGCGAGGGCCGTCTCCTCGGGCCGAACTTTTGCAGCGGTCGCCATGCGCCTTCTCCTCCCATCACGTCATTCTTGACATCATTCTATCCTACATGGGTGCTCCGCGCACCCTTTATCCGCCCCGCGCGGCGCAGGCTGACCATTGTGCGCAGCCGCCTCATCCAATACCGGATCGATGTATGAGCAGCCTGAACGACAATTTCTCCGAAGCACTGCGCGCCATCGAAGCGCGCGGACAACACCGGAGCCTGCGCTCGACGGAAATGAAGCCGCAGGGGCGACTGCAACTTGAGGGCCGCAACTGCCTTGATTTCTCCAGCAATGATTATCTCAACCTGTCGCAGCACCCTCTGCTGATTGAGCGTGCAAGCGAATGGAGCAAGAAGCTGGGAGCGGGTGCAGGCGCATCGCGGCTGGTAACCGGGACAAGAGAGGCACATCTCGCACTCGAAGCTAGGATTGCAGCGTTCAAGGGCACCGAGGCGGCATTGTTGTTCGCTACTGGCTGGCAGGCAAATGCCGCCGTGGTGCCTGCGCTGCTAGCCGCTGCACCGGGCGCGGCAGTGTTCACCGATCGGCTGATCCACGCCAGCCTGCATCATGGCTGCGCCGCTGCCGGCGCGAAGCAGCACCGTTTTCGTCACAATGATCTCGACCACCTCGAGGAACTGCTTGCGAACAAGGGAGCCGATTCACCGGCTCGAATCATCATAACCGAAAGCGTTTTCAGCATGGATGGCGACATGGCCGACCTCGCCCGGCTGGTTGACATCGCCCAGCGTCTCGATGCCTTCCTCTATCTGGACGAGGCCCATGCAACCGGTGTGGTCGGCCCCGGAGGAGCCGGGCTTTCCGCGGGCTTTCCCGGCAGTGTCGATCTGGTCATGGGAACATTCAGCAAGGCATTGGGCTGTTTTGGTGCCTATGTCGCCGGCTCGCGCCTGCTGTGCGATTACCTCGTCAACACCTGCTCCAGCTTCATCTTCTCGACCGCACCACCGCCAGCGGTGCTCGGCGCGATTGATGCGGCGTTCGAACTCGTCCCGCTCATGGACAGGAAGCGCGCCCATCTCGGCGAGCTGGGCGATACACTGCGGCGCGGCCTCAGCACCCTCGGAGTGGACAGCCTCAATTCCACCACCCACATCGTCCCAGCGATCGTCGGCGATGCAGGTGAGGCCGTGAGGCTGAGCGAAGCGCTGGCGGACCGGAACATCGTCGCCTCGGCGATCCGTCCACCAACAGTGCCGCCCGGCACCAGCCGCCTGCGTCTCGCTCTGCGCGCGACGCACTCACATGACGATATCGACATGCTGGTCGCGGCGATCCGGGCCTCACGGTGAGGCTGGTCTTCGTCCATGGCTGGGGATTCGACAGCAGGATCTGGGCCGAGCTGGCCCGGAATTTTGCGGACCACAGCTTTTCCGAAAGGGGCTATTTCGGCGCGCCGACCGAGGCGAATCCTGGAGGCGACTTCATCGCAGTCACCCATAGCTTCGGAACAATGCGCCTACTCGCTGGACTGCAACCGGATTGCTGCGGCATTGTCGCGATCAACAGCTTCGACCGCTTCACCGCGAGCAAGGACTATCCGGGAGTCCCGGCCCGCATGGTGGATCGCATGATCGCGCGATTCGTGGATGCGCCCAGAGAGGAACTCGGCGAATTCCGTGGCCGGTGCGGCTGCGATACGCCCTTCGGGAAGATGGACGAAACGAAGCTACTGGAAGACCTCGTCGCCTTGCGCGATAGCGACTGCAGGTCACAAGCCGCGCATTGCGACCTGCCGATCCTGTCTCTGCAGGGCGCTTACGACGCTATCTTGCCAGCCGCTATGCGCGACGCAGTGTTTGCTGGAGCCAGTCGCTGCGAGCATCGCACCCACGAAACCGGCGGCCATTTGCTGCCGTTGCAGCACCCGGCCACTTGCGCCGATGCCATCTCCGCGTTCATGGAGCGACTGAGATGAACGCAATGCACCGCCTCCAGGTCCGGGATGCCTTTTCCGCCGCGCAGGATTACGACCGGCATGCACGGGTGCAACGCGTTGTCGCGCGACGCCTGGCCCAGCGCATTGTCGAACTGCCGCTGCCTGCTCGCCCCCGCATTCTTGAGATCGGCTGCGGCACCGGCTTTTTGACCGAGGCGCTGATCGAACGGAACATCGACGGCGAGTGGCTGATTACCGATATCGCCCCCGCAATGGTTGAGCGCTGCCGGGCACGGATCGGAGAAAGCGAGAATCGCCGCTTTGCGTTGCTTGATGGCGAATATGGCGAACCGGGTGAGGCCGAACCCTTTGATCTCATTTGTTCGAGCCTTGTCATGCAATGGTTCGATGATTCCGCCGCCGCGCTTTCCCGTATGCTCAGCTGGCTCGCACCGAGCGGGCATTGCCTGTTCTCAACGCTGGCGGCGGGCAGCTTTGTCGAGTGGCGCACCGCGCATGATGCCGAAGGACTGTCTTGCGGCACACCGCGCTTTTGCAAAGCCGCCGAGTTGGAGACCATGCATTCGACAGCACGTTGCGGCCCGCTCCAGATCGAACGTCTGACCGAACAGCATGAAAGTGCGCCAAACTTCCTGCATTCCCTCAAAGCTATCGGCGCGCATACCGCCACTGCCGGTCACCGCCCGCTCGCACCAACCGATCTGCGCCGCGTCATGAAGCGCTTCGAGGAGCAGGGCGCGTCGGTGACATATGAGACAGCGACAGGACATTTCCAACACCTGCCTGATCGAGAGCAATGAGCGCGGCGCGTTTCATCGTCACAGGAACCGATACCGGTATCGGCAAGACAGTATTTGCAGCCGCGCTGACAGGAGCGCTCGGAGCGACATATTGGAAGCCAGTGCAGGCAGGGCTCGACCAGGATGGTATGTCGGACAGTGAGCGTGTCGCTACGTTGGCTGGCATTGCGGGGAATCGCATTCTCCCCGAAGCCCATCGGCTCGTAACCCCCTGCTCGCCCCATCGCGCTGCCGAGATCGACGGGGTTGCCATCGATCCGGAGCTTTTGGCCCTGCCCGATATCGTTTCTTCGCTGGTCGTCGAAGGTGCAGGCGGGGTGATGGTACCCCTCACCCGGCATGTTACCTTCGCCAATATCTTCGCTCGCTGGGGCGCTCCGGTAGTGCTGGTCGCATCAACTCGGCTCGGCACGATCAATCACAGCCTGCTCTCAATCGAAGCACTCACCAGCCGGGGGGTGCCAGTTCATGGTATTGCCTTCGTCGGTGAGACAAATGAGGACAGCGAGCGGACAATTGCCGAAATAGGTGGGGTGCGCAGGCTCGGGCGGCTGCCGTGGCTAAACCCGCTGACCCATGAAACGCTCGATGAGGCTTTCCAGGCAAACTTCAACCTAGCGGATTTCGCCTCGTGACGTCCCCGGTCTGGCATCCCTTTACACAGCACGGCCTCGAAGAGCCGATCCCGCAAGTCGTGCGCAGCGAAGGAGCGGCGCTCTACACAGTGGACGGTCGACGGATCATCGACGGGATCTCCTCCTGGTGGGTGACGACCCACGGCCACTGCGAGCCGCGCATCATGGCGGCGATCGCCGAACAGGCCGGGCAGCTCGACCAGCTGATCTTTGCCGGTTGGACGCATGAGCCCGCCGAAGCCCTAGCCCGCGAGCTTTGCGCAACAATGCCGGACCAGCTCACCCGCGTCTTCTATACCGATTCGGGTTCAACCAGCGTCGAGGTCGCGCTGAAGATGGCGCTGGGCACCTGGGCGGCGCGCGGCAAGCTGCGCCACCGAATCATCGTCATGGACCATTCCTATCATGGCGACACCATCGGTGCGATGTCGGTGGGCGCGCGCGGCACCTTCAACCGGACCTATGAACCGTTGCTGTTCGACGTGACGCGCATTCCGTTTCCCGCCGCGGGCAGCGAACAGGATACGCTCGACGCACTCGCCCGCGCTTGCGCCGATGATGAAGCTGCCGCCCTGATTGTCGAGCCCCTGGTGCTCGGCGCGGGTGGCATGATGATGTACCCGCCCGCGATCCTGACCGAAATGCATGCGATCTGCGCGCGCGCGGGAGTGCTGTTCATCGCCGACGAAGTGATGACTGGCTGGGGCAGGACCGGCACGCTGCGGGCCTGCGAACAGGCCGGGATCGTGCCGGACATCATGTGCCTGTCGAAAGGGCTCACCGGCGGATCGGTGCCTCTTGCGGTGACCATGGCGAGCGAGGAGGTGTTCCAGGCACACTACAGCACCGACCGCGCCCGGATGTTCTTTCATTCCTCCAGCTACACCGCCAATCCGATCGCCTGCGCTGCTGCTCTCGCCAATCTCGCTATCTGGCGCGAGGAGCCGGTACTGGAGCGGGTCGCCAACCTCGCCCAGCGCCAGGCCGAATGTCTCGACGCGCTCGCCGCCACTGCGCCGATCCGAAATCCACGCAGGTGCGGCACCATCGCCGCCTTCGAAGTGGCTGGCGAGGATAGCTACCTCGACGAGGCTGCACCCAGGCTGATGGCATATTTTCGCGAGCACGACGTGCTGCTCCGGCCGCTTGGCAATACGATCTATGTGATGCCGCCTTATTGCATCGACGATAGCGATCTCGACCACATCTATAACGTGATCGCACACGCCATCGCGGAACGATGACACGCCCCTAATCGTCGCGGGGATAGCACGGAAAATCCACGTGCTCCTTGACAAGCGGGCCCGGCAGGCGTTTCCAATCCGGCACCCAAGAAGATAGCGAGACAGAAACGCATGGCCATTCGCTACGAACACGCCAAGCCTCTGGTCGGGGCGATCGTCGACGCCGACAAGGCGCAATTTGCTGATGCCCAATTCGCGGATGAATGCCGCGAATTGCTAGAGGAACGCACGGTGCTCATCTTCCCGGAGGCGAATCTTTCCGACGAAGAACAGATCGTCTTTTCCGACCTCTTGGGTATGCGCAGCGACTATGGCGCCAATATGCAGGAAGACGGCGAGGACGAAGACGAAAGCTCGGAGATCTACCAAGTCACGCTTGATCCCGAGATCAAGATGGACACGCAATATGTCTACGCGACCTGGTTCTGGCATATGGATGGCGTGACCGCGATGCAGGACCCACCTGCTGCCACTCTGATTTCCGCGCGCAACGTCGCAGGCGATGGCGGCCAGACCGAATTTGCCAGCACGATAGCCGCCTATGAAACACTGCCTGACAAGCAGAAGGCGATGCTGGGCGAGCTGCGCGCGTCTCACAGCGTCTATGCCGGCGTGCGGCCGCTGCTCGATTACAGCATTCGTCCGGAAGACTGGGATGGAACGTATTCCAAGTTTGACCACCCGCTCGTCTGGACTCACGAATCCGGCCGCAAGTCGCTGGTACTCGGCGTGCAGATGGAACAGATTGTAGGCATGAAAATGATCGAGGCCCGCGCGATGATCCAGCGGCTGATGGAATGGGCAACCCAGCCCGATTTCAAATACCGGCACAACTGGCAGGAGGGTGACCTCGTGATGTGGAAGAATCTTGGCGCGATGCACCGAGTGGCGCCCTACAAGGTCGATTCCGGCCGGATGATGCACCGCACCAGTCTTGCCCGCATGAAAGTACCCGCCTGAGTCGAAACGGAGAGGAATCACGTGGAAGGATACAAGGACCTCATCGAGGTTGCGAAAAGCAACACCGGTCTCGATGACTTCGGTGGAGACACTTTCAGGGAAGGCTTGGAGATCCTGGTCGGCTCGCTGAACGACGAGGGAAAACTCAATGCGACCGGCGAGGGGTTTATCCGCGAACAGATCCTCAACTACCTTTCGCAACGCCTGCAGATCGAAGACTGGTATCGCCGCCACCCGGAAATCGACGAGGTTGAGCTTGGCCGCCCGCTGATCGGCGTCAGCCTGCCACGCACCGGCTCTTCGGCGCTGTCCTTCCTGCTGTCGAGCGATCCGGACATTCGCTATCTCAGGACATGGGAATCGCAGCAGCCCTGCCCGCCGCCTTCCA
This sequence comes from Novosphingobium sp., assembly GCA_029247785.1. Classification (GTDB taxonomy): domain Bacteria; phylum Pseudomonadota; class Alphaproteobacteria; order Sphingomonadales; family Sphingomonadaceae; genus Novosphingobium. The sequence goes on along the minus strand of JAQWKP010000001.1, from coordinate 45,376 downwards.
CGGTAGATGGCCCCGATCCGCGGCGCGCGGCCTTTGCCGAGCGGATGGGAACCAGCCCGACTCCCCAGCGCACGCCCACCGGTGTCGACGGGGCGATGGAATGCCAGGACATGATGGCACTTACCTTCACGTCGCAGACTTTCCAGGCCTATGCCAAGATTCCGCGCTATTCGGACTGGTTTCTCGATGCCGATCTGACAGAGACCTATCTCTACGAGCGGCGCGTGCTCAAGCTGCTGCAATGGGGAGAACCCAGCAAGCCATGGCGGCTCAAATGCCCCACTCACATTCTCTACATGCCTTTTCTGGACAATGCTTTTCCCGATGCCCGCTACGTCATGACCCATCGCGACCCGACCGATGTGATCCTGTCGGTCGCCTCGCTCTATGCCGAATTCAACGGCAGCTTCTCCGACACGGTCGATCACCTCTATCTTGGCGAGCTCAACACCCGCTGCTGGTCCGAAGGCATGCGTCGGCTGATCGATTTCCGTGAGCAGGACGGCAATGATTCCCGCTTCTTCGACATCCATTTTCGCGCCATGCATGACGATCCGGCGGGTCAGGTGCGCGGGCTGTATGACTGGCTCGGCGAAAGCGTTTCGCCCGAATTCGAAGAAGCGATGCAGCTGTGGTGGGAGCAGAACGAGGCGCGCGAGCGTTACACCAAGCCCGATCCTTCGGTGTTCGGCATCGATTACGACGATGTGCGCAAGCTGTTTTCGGGCTATCTTGAGCGGATGGGCAGCTGGGCTCCCTATGAGGAAAACAGCGCCACGGCAGGCTAGCGCCAGAATTCAATTTCAACACACAGGGGAATGACATGGGCAGGATCGGCAAGGTTCCGACCGGCAAATTCGATTTTGATATCGATGCGCGCGAAAAGCAGATCATCGGAGAGGGGCCACGATTGGCACCGCTCAAGCTGGAAGAGATCGGCGAGGATGCGATGGCGCAAATCCAAAACATCCAGAGCGCATTCAACCTGCCGCATGACACCCCGATTCCCGATGTCAGCCTGATCACCCTGCGCAACCCCGCGATGTTCAGCTGCCAGATGGCAATGGGTATCGAGCTTGCCGGCAATGGTACCATTCCCGGCCGTGAGCGCGAGCTGGCCGTGCTGCGCCTCGCCTGGCTGGCGGGCGCTGCTTTCGAATGGTCCGAACATGTCGACATCGGCAAGAAATTCGGCGTCACCCAGGAAGAAATCGACCGCATCAAGGAAGGCTCCTCGGCCACCGGCTGGAGCGAGCACGAGGCTGCCGTGCTGCGCGCGGTCGAGGAATGCCTCGCCGACCAGTGCATTGGCGATGTGACCTGGGAGACCCTGACCAAGACCTATGACGAAAAGCAGCTGCTCGAACTTCCGATGCTGATCGGTTCCTACCTGATGACCGCCTTCCAGCAAAACTCGCTGCGCGTGCCGCCCAAGGCCGGATTTCGCTATCGCTGACGGCTGCCCGCGACCCGTTTGCGGAAAAGTTAGTTGATGAAACACATGCGGGGCAAACGCTTCTCTCTTTCATGAACAAACCCTCAGAATCACCAAGGCCGCGCTTGCTGGTCGCGGCCTTGGGGTGAGATGTGACGGTGGTGCCTATCGGGATCGCTGAGATTAGTCGGGTGGCATGGGTTGAAGTGTGGCATGCCTAGGCGGTGTAGGAAAGGCGGTTGGCTCGTTTCAGCCTGATCGCTGCAGGAATTCGCTTCGTCACCTTCAGATCATTTCCCAAGTTGAGAGGCCTTGCAACTTTGGTCCAATTGGGGAAATTTATCTAAACGGTGGAGAGGAATGCCGATGAGCGATAACGATATGAAAGTAGCTGCGTACCGCCCCGGCCTGGGCCGTTTGGTCAAGGACCATCTCACACAATATTGCGACTCGGCGGGACGCGAAGGGCATATCATCGACACCACGTCGTTCGAAAACCCGCGCTTCACTCCAACCTTGCTCCTACAGACGCGCGGACGGAAGACCGGCAAGGTCCGTCGGGTACCGCTCGGCTATGGACTGTTGGGCCGCGAATGGGTGCTGATCGGAACCAAGGGCGGTACGCCCGAGCACCCCGCCTGGTATCTCAATCTCCTCGAGCAGTCCGAATGCGAGATGCAAGTCGCCACCCAGGTCTTTCGCTGTTCGTGGCGTGAGGCACAAGGCGAGGAACGGCAGCGCGCCTGGGACTATATGTGCGATCTCCATCCTCTTGTTGAGCGCTATGAACGGGTCGCATCCAATAGGGTGATCCCGGTCATCATGCTGCTGCCTCTCGAGGAATTACCCGCGCTTACGGACTAAGACACTTTGCGAGGCAATGGTTGCTGCGCGCGCGAATCCGCCGGCCGACCCCAAGCCCCTACTGCCCGAACAGCGCGTTCACCTTGAGAGTCCGCTCGGTCAAATCATCCGGATAGGACCAGCGCTTGTCTGCCATCACGTTCGGCATCGCCTCTTGCACGGCTTCGATCGATTCGCCGGCATCGAACACGCCATCCGCCTCGGCGAAGGTGACGCGGGCTATTCTGCCGCCGCCTACGGCGAAGAACTCGCCGTTGATGTCGCTGGCGTCGCTCAGCAGGAAGGCGCCCGCCACCGCGACGCGTTCGGGCGGCATCTGTTTGAAGAACCACTGGCCGTAGGAGGACGGCAGGAAGGCCTCGGTCATCCGGGTATTGGCACCCGGCAAGATGCCGTTGACGCGGATATTATGGTCTGCGCCTTCCAGCGCAAGGCAGCGCACCACGCCGATATGGGCGGCCTTGGCCGCAGCATAGGGAGCATTACCACGCGCGCCATAGACCGCTGCGGATGGACAGAACAGCAACCGACCAAAGCCCTGGCTTTGCATATGAGGCCAGGCTGCGCGGGCCATGCGCATGCCGGCCAGCGGATTGACTGCGAGCAACAGCTCGATGTCCCGATCTTCCATCTCCTCCGGTCCTTTGAGGTCCGGACAGGTGCTGGCGTAATGGGCGAGGCCGTCGATCCGCCCGTATGCATCGACGCAGTCCTGAATCGCACCATTGGCGCCTTCAAGCGTGGACAGGTCCCCGCTTGCCGGCACCGCCTCGCCGCCCGCTTCGCGGATTTCGGCAGCGACCTGTTCGGCCGGTCCAGCGCTGGCATCGCCGCCGTCCATCGCCGAGCCATTGTCGGCAACCACCACTTTCGCACCGCGCGCGGCCAGCAGAACCGCCTGCGCCTTGCCCAGCCCGCGCCCGGCCCCGGTGACGACCACAGCCTGGTTGTCGAAGCGGATTTCACTGCCTGCCATGTGGTTTCCTCTCGCCGTCAGCTGCCGGGCTCAATGGTCGAAATGAACTCATCGATCGCCGCGCGCACCTCGTCATGGCCGCCTTCGATGCCGAGCGCGGCCTCGCGGTGCATCGCCAGAGCGGCGCTGGTGGCGAAAAAAGCAGTGGCAATCGCCGGGAGTGCCTCTTCAGCCTTGCCCGCAGACCTGGCCTGTTCCAGCGCGGCAATCTGCAGCTTGCGGCTCTCTTCGATGAACAGCTTCACTTCCACCCGCAGATCATCGATGCGGTTGGCCAGGGCCATGAATTCAGACACCAGCCGCGTGTCATTGGTCTCGATATAAACGTTCCACACCTCGCGGAGCGGCTGCGCGCTTGCCAGCGCCTTGGCGAGGCGCTCCTTCTCACGGATCGCGAGCCGGCGGAATGTTTCGACGATGAGTTCATCCATCGTCCGGAAGTAATAATATACCAGGCGCTGCTTGACGCCGATGCGATCAGCGACATTGCGCGAGGTTAGCCCGCCATAGCCCTCCTCGCACAAGATGTCCTCGGCCGCATCGAGCATCGATACCCATATTTCGGAACCCTTCGGCCCCATGCGCCTGACGACATTCATCGCTTTGCCACCCTCCTGACTGGCCTTGCTCCCCGCTGGAGATGCATGCTGGTTCGTTTCATCTACCTATCAGGCACAATAAGATATTTCTCGCCGGTTGCCTTGCGGCAGAAGCCCAGCATGGACTCACGCTGCAATGCTTCGGCCAGGGAAATCTCATGTCCATAGTCGCTGGCGAATGTGGTGGTGATGTTATCGACCACGCGCTGTGTCAGCGCCATTGCCCGTTCAGCTCCGGCCCGTTCCAGGATTGGCGGCATCGCCCAGCCTTCGACATTCCACAACATGCCATAGCCCTGGCGCGACAGCTGCGTCGGCCCCGGATCAAGCAGGCCATAGATGTAGACATGCTTCATGTCCCGCGAACCATAAGCGCTATAGGCGGGCATCCGCGCCGCCGCTCCGGCTTCCATCGCCACCAGCAGCTCGCTCGCCATAGTGCCGCCGCCAATCGCATCAAACGCAACCGTCGCCCCGGTCGCAGCGACCGCGCGCGCCAGATCTTCGCCAAATGTCGGTGTGGACGAATTGCAGACATGCTCTGCGCCCATCCTGCGCAGCAATTCGACATGCTCTTCGCGCCGCACGACATTGACCAGCGGGATGCCGTCCTGGGCACAGACCTTGACCAGCATCTGCCCGAGATTGGACGCAGCAGCGGTGTGAATCATCGCTGTCTCGCCCATCTGCGCCAGAGTCTCAACCATCGCCATGACGGTCATCGGATTGCAGAACAGATCCGCGCCCTCGCGGGCTGTTACACCCTCGGGAAGCGGCGCACATTCGGACAGCGCAACGGTGCAATATTCGCCGAATGACCCGGCGCTCAGCGAGAGGAAAGCGACGCGCTTGCCCAGCAGATGCTGCGCCTGTTCGCCTGCCGCAACGACAATGCCCGCCCCTTCAAGACCGACCGGCATAGCCTGGCCAACGCGCCCGGCCAGCGCCGACTGCGCGTCAGGCGAAAGGTCGATCATAACGCGCGGTTCGTCTGCCGGACCCTCGAATGTCGCATCGGCGGGATTGTTGCCGGCAAGCAGCGGAATGATATCCGACGGATTAATCGGCGCGGCTTCCACGCGCACGACAAGCTGGTCAGCCTCAGGCTGGAGGATCGGCACATGGGCCAGCACGATTTCCAGCTTGCCGGCTTCCGTCACGGTCGAGCGGATCTGCAATCCGCCATTGGGCAGCACATCGCTCATCAGAACATCGTCGATCCGCCATCGACACCGATGGTCTGGCCGGTTACGAAATTGCCCTCATCGCTGGCGAGGAACAGACAGGTCGGGGCGATATCCTCGGGCCCGCCGAAGCGGCCCATCGCCACCTTGGCCAGTTCGAGATCGTAAGTGCCGCTGTCCTCAAGATACCAGATCGACTTGGGTGTCAGCGCCGATGGCAGGATCGTGTTCACCCGAATGCCGTCGCTGCCCCATTCCTTGGCTGCCGTGCGGGTAAGCGAGCGGATCGCCTCCTTGCTGGCAGAATAGGCAAGGAAACCCGGTTCGCTGCGCGGGCCATAGCTCGATCCCATATTGATGATCGCGCCGCCGCCCTGCTCCTTCATATGCGGGTGGCACAGCTGCATCAGCTGAAGCGAACCGAAAAAGGCCGACTGGAAATCGATATTGCAGTTCTCTTCCATCTTCTCGTCGAGGATCGGCAGATAATCGGTAAATGTGTGTGCGTTGTTGACCAGTATATCGACCCGGCCCCACTCGGAAATCGCGCGTTCGACCGTCGCCACGGCATCCTTCTTCTCGCCCGCAAGAGCCACCATCGCCAGGCAGGTGCCGCCAGCCTCGCCAATCTTGCCGGCTACCTCCTCAAGCTTGCTCAGCGTGCGCCCAGTGATCAGCACGTTCGCGCCTTCGTGCGCATAGCTTTCGGCAATCGCCGCGCCGATGCCCTGTCCGGCGCCGGTGATGATTGCGACCTTGCCCGCGAGCCGCTTCAAACTGTCACTCATCGATTCTCTCCATCTCACGCATTGCCTGTTCGTCACATTGGTAGCGCCGCTCCATTGGCGGGTCAACGCTGCCGGTGACCCCCGCGAAACCTGCACTGATTGCCTGCGGCGCGTCTGATCCTTGGCTGAGCGCCATTGCGCGAGACCATTGCCTATGGCCGGGACGCCCCTATCTCATACAGAGGGGAATGCACTGGTCGCGGTCGGCGACCGCAACAAGATTGTCACGCGCGTGTGACAATTCCGGTATGCTCCAGATTAAAGGACATGATGCTCGAAGCTCAGGAAATATCGGAGGTCAGCAAGACCGGTGTTGGCGGTGCAACCGATGCCGCTGCAGACATCCGTTTTTTCAACCGCGAGCTGAGCTGGATCGCCTTTAATGAGCGCGTCCTTGCCGAGGCTGGGAACGCCCATTACCCGCTGCTCGAACGGCTGCGTTTCCTGTCTATTTCGGGAAGCAACCTCGACGAATTCCTGACCGTGAGAGTCGCCGGACTGGCTGGCCAGCTACGCCGCCAGATCGAGGAAGTCTCGATTGACGGCAGGACGCCGTCCCAGCAGCTCGCCGAGATCCACGACAAGGTCCTCACTCTCGAAGTCGAACAGCAGCAGGCCTGGACAGAGCTGGACCGGCTGCTCGCCGAATCCGGCATTCGCATCATCGGCGAGGAACGCCTCGACACCGCGCGCAAGCGCTGGCTCAAGGATTATTTCCTTGAGCATATCATGCCGATTATCACCCCCCAGGCGATCGATCCGGTGCATCCATTCCCCTTCGTCGCCAATACCGGGATGGGTATCCTGTTCTCACTGACTCGACTGGCCGACGATGCGCCAGTGATGGAGATGGTGCTGATCCCCTCGGCGCTTCCTCGCTTCATCCGTGTTCCGGGCGAGGAAGCAGTCTTCATCAGCGTGGAGGACCTGCTGGCCCGCCACGCCGATCAGATCTTTCCCGGCTTCCGCGTGGGCGGCCACGGCGTGTTCCGGGTGCTGCGCGATAGTGATATCGAGATCGAGGAAGACGCCGAAGACCTTGTCCGCCACTTCCGTTCAGCGATCCAGCGCCGCCGCCGAGGCATGGTCATCATGCTGCAATTGCAGGGTAAATTCGATCCCGATGCCGAGGAATTGCTGCGCAACCAGTTGGGCCTCGACCGCGCACTGGTGATCAAGACGGACGGGCTGATCGGTATCAACGGACTATCGGTGATCGTCGAAGAAGATCGCCCCGAGCTCAAGTTCGAGCCTTACAGCTCGCGTTATCCCGAACGTATTCTCGAACATGACGGCGATTGCTTCGCGGCTATCCGCGAGAAGGACATCGTCATCCAGCACCCCTATGAGAGTTTCGAGGTGGTAGTCGACTTCCTGCGCCAAGCCGCCGACGATCCCGAGGTCGTTGCGATCAAACAAACGCTCTACCGCGCGGGAAAGCAATCCGCGGTTGTTGCCGCGCTGATCGCTGCGGCGGAAGCGGGCAAATCGGTGACTGCGGTAGTCGAACTCAAGGCTCGGTTCGATGAGGAGCAGAACCTGCTCTGGGCCAGCCAACTCGAACGCGCCGGCGTGCAGGTGATCTACGGGTTCATCGACTGGAAAACCCATGCCAAGGTGTCGATGGTGGTGCGGCGCGAGGGCGATAGCTACCGCACCTACTGCCATTTCGGCACCGGCAATTACCACCCGTTCACCGCGCGCATCTACACCGACCTCAGCTTTTTCACCGCCGATCCGAAAATGGGCCTGGACGCGAGTCGGCTGTTCAACTTCATCACCGGTTATATCGAGCCAAAGCGAACCGAATTGCTGGCGATCTCGCCGATCGGCCTGCGCGCCAAGCTCAATGAGTGTATCGATGCCGAGATCGCCAATGCAGGCGCGGGCCAGCCGGCGGCAATCTGGGCGAAGATGAACCAGTTGAGTGACCCGGACCTGATCGAGAAACTCTATGAGGCCAGCAATGCCGGGGTCGAAATCGACCTCGTCGTAAGGGGAATCTGCTGCTTGCGCCCCGGCGTTCCGGGCATGTCGGAAAATATCGCGGTCAAATCGATCATCGGCCGCTTCCTGGAACACAGCCGCATCTGGGCCTTTGCAGCAGGCCAGCCCTTGCCCAACCGTCGCGCCCGGGTTTTCATCTCTTCGGCCGACGGGATGAGCCGCAACCTCGACCGCCGGGTCGAGTTGCTCGTGCCGATCCGCAACAAGACCGTCCACGACCAGGTACTTGGTCAGGTCATGCTGGCCAATCTGCTCGACACCGAACAGAGCTGGATCATGAAGCCCGATGGCAGCTACGAACGCGTTGGCGAAAGCGACGAGCCGTTCAATCTGCACAGCTATTTCATGACCAATCCTTCGCTATCAGGGCGCGGTGCGTCACTCGCCAGTGGAAGAAGCGTACCCAAGCTCTCGCTTCGCAGCGACGATATCTGACATAAGCCCCGCAGTTCAGGGAAACCCGCAGTTTGCGGCAAACAGGCTTGGTGAGTGACCGATCAGCGCGCCATCATCGACATCGGGTCGAACACCGTCCGGCTGGTTATCTATAACGGACCGCCGCGCGCACCGATCGTCCTGCTCAATGAGAAGGTAACGCCGCGGCTCGGCAAGGATGTCGCGGTGGACGGGCGACTATCTGACAATGCCATGGAACTCGCGCTCGCGGCCCTGTCGCGCTTCGCCCTGTTGCTTCGCATGCGGGAAATCAGCGATATCCAGACCGTTGCAACGGCAGCCGTGCGCGATGCCAGCAATCGCGCAGAATTTCTCGCGGCGGTCGAAAGGCTGGGCCTCGCGCCCCGCGTGCTCTCGGGCGAGGAGGAAGCACAGGCCAGCGCGATGGGAGTGATCGCCGCTTTTCCGGGGACCAAGGGCGTAGTCGGTGACCTTGGCGGCGGTAGCCTAGAGCTCCTCGCCTTTGATGGGGGAAATTGCGACCCCGGGATTACGCTGCCCTTCGGCACGCTGAAGCTGCCCGCATTGCGCGAGGACGGCGCTGAACGCTTTGCCGAGCGCGTGCGCAAAGGGCTGAAGCACGCCAACTGGAAGGCTGGCGCCGGCCTGCCGCTATTCATTGTCGGTGGTTCGTGGCGCGCCCTGGCGCTGCATTGCATGCAACAGACCGGCTGGCCGCTGGACGATCCGCACGACTTCGAACTGGCTCCGGACGAAGCTCTCGACCTCTTCGCGCCGCTGGCGTTGGGCGAGGTCGATGGAACCGACCCCCGGATATCGTCGTCACGGCGCGCAACCCTGCCCGATGCTGCCGCCCTGCTTGGATTGCTTGTCGACCGGCTGGAGCCATCGCGTATCGTATTCTCCTCCTGGGGCCTGCGCGAGGGGCTGCTCTATAGCCGTCTCGACAAGAAGACTCGGGCACAGGATCCGATGCTGTCGGGTGTTGCGGCCTTTGCCGCGGATGCCAGGGTCTCCTTCGTCACCGCCGAAAGAGTCACCCGCTGGACCAGCGCGATTAGCTACGAAGACGACGATCAGGCCAATGGCAATCTGCGGCTTGCCGGCACCATGCTGGCGCTGGCCTCATTGCGGAGCGAGCCAAATTTGCGCGCCGACCAGGCGATCGCCTGGGCCCTGCGCAAGCGCTGGATCGGCCTCAATGCGCGGGGCCGGGCAATGCTGGCGATGACGGTCTTTGCCAATACCGGCCACACCGATATTCCCGAGGCGCTGGCTCCGCTGACGAGCGAGAGCGACTTCAAACAGGCGATCGCCTGGGGCCTGGGCGTGCGGCTCTGCCAGAAGCTGACCGGCACCGCCGAGCAAGCGCTGGAGCAGACGGCGCTGATACGCGATGACACACGCCTGATCCTCGAACTCGAGGAGCCGATGCAAGCACTTACCAGCAACAGCGTTGCCAAGAACCTGCGTAACCTCGCCGAATGGCTGGGCCTTGAGTGGTCGATCGATTTCCTGGCCAAGGGCCAGAAAGTTGGCTGATCTTTAGGCAAGCAGCGCGTGGCTGTGCGCAATGTCTGAAATGCCGCGGTGGCCGTCCACCCGCTCGAGCTGCACGACGATATCGATCACCGAGGCTGCATATTCCAGGGTTTCGGATCGGGTCAGGCCGATGTTGGTCTGCATCGCCATCAGCGCAATCTGTTCAAGCGCACCGCGCGGGCTGTTGGCGTGAACCGTCGAGAACGATCCGGGGTGACCGGTGTTGATCGCACGCAGGAAGCTGACCGTCTCGATACCGCGCAGCTCGCCCAGCACAATCCGGTCAGGCCTCAGCCGCAAGGCCGCCTGCAGTAATTCATTGGCGGAAACCTTTGCTTCGCCCAACTCGCCGCGCACCGCGATCAGCCCGACGCCGTTCGGACCGGCAAGCCTGAGTTCGGCCGTATCCTCGACCAGCACCACGCGCTCTTCGCCGGGAATTTCTCGCAACATGGCATTGAGGAATGTCGTCTTGCCAGTCGATGTCCCGCCGGAGATCAGAATGGTTTGGCACCTGCCGATCGCATCGCGCAAGAAGGCAATTGGTTCTGCCATGGCATCGGGCAGGGGCGGCTGTTCGCTCCGCAAGATCGGCCCGCGATCATAGGCATCAAGCGGCAAGTCGAGCATGCGATGCCGGCGGATCGCCAGCGCCCAGTGCTGGCGCGTGGCAGGTGGCCCGACCAGCTGGATGCGCGCGCCATCAGGCAGCGTCGCCGCCAACAGCGGGTGTTCGCGGTTGATGCCCTGGTGGCTAACCCGGGCGACCTGTTCAGCCAGACGCTGCAGCAGCTTGTCGTCCATCTCGGGCATGGCAATGCACTGCATACCGGGCTGCAAGGCATCCTCGATCCAGATTTCGCCGGGCTGGTTGACAAGAATCTCAGTCACACTTTCGCGCTCAAGCCAGGGACGCAAAGGCGCGAGATAGGCATCAAGATAGACGCTGCGCTGGCCACGCTGGTGGTGCGGCGATCCTTCGCCTGCCGGATCAAGAGGATGGATATCTGCCACCATGGCTCAATTCATCCCGCCGCCGACTGAATCCCCGCAACGATCGCACTTGCGCCGAACAGGATGAAGCAGCCGATGATCACGGTGGCTCCGAAGCGCCAGTTCAGCCGACCGGTCAACATCATGAAACCGACAGCAGCGACGGCCATCACAGCCACCGCCGTCGCGACATTGCCCAGCAGCGTGCCCTGCAACCACAGCAGCGCCGAAACGATCGGTCCGCTGCCTGCCGGATCGCCGCCGGACTGTGCCAATGCGGGCGAGGCCAGTGCCAGCGCCGGAAACAAGAGCATCGCCCTTGCTGCACGGCAAAAAACTGATGGCCTTGTGGACTGAATTTGTATCACCGCATTCTCCATCCGGGCGCGATGCGCCGCAAGATCGATCTCAGAGCAGACTTGCCACGCGGCGGCTGGCTTCGCAACTACCGGGCTCTTTCCTGCTTTCCAACATGTGCTATCGACCATCGCGACCGAGTGACGGACGAGAGGATGCCAGTGAAACTTCGAATTGCATTTCCCGCAGGTAGGTTGACCCTGGCATCAGCGGTGCTCGCGCTTGCCGCTTCCTTGCTGGCTCCTGCGCCCGGCGAGGCTGCCGGGGCTCCCACGCTGGAAGAAACGCCCGGCGTCGTTCCAATCGTAAGCCGCTTCCCTCTGGGCGACACCGTCTACAAGCAAAATTGCGCTAGCTGCCACGAAAACGGGCTCGCCCGCGCACCCCAGCGCATCGTGCTGAGCTATATGACTCCCGAGGCGATCCACCGCGCGCTGACCAGCGGCAGCATGCAGGCGCAGGGTTCAGCGCTCAATGATGAACAGAAAGTCGCAGTCGCCCAGCATCTCGCCAATACAGAAATGGGCGCGGCGCAAGACATGCCTGCATTGAAAATGTGCGAAGGCGAGCAAGCCGTGTTCGACCGCAGCAAGACGCCGCCCTTTGCCAATTGGGGCTTTGACAAGCACGGCAGCCACGCGATTCCCGGAGACGTTGCCGGGATCGGCAAGGACGACCTGGGCAATCTCAAGCTGAAATGGGCATTCGGCTTTGCCGGAGCCAACCGCGCGCGTTCGCAGCCAGCGCTGGGCGGCGGGGCGATCTTTGTCGGGGCGCAGGACGGATCGGTCTTCGCACTCGACCGTGAGACCGGCTGCGTACGCTGGAATTACATGGCCCTGGCCGAGGTGCGCACCGGCATCGTGCTCGACCCATGGGATGCGAATGACGCGAGCGCCAATCCGTTGGCTTACTTCGGCGATTTTGCCGGCAATGCCTATGCGGTGGAGGCCTTCACCGGCAAGCAGGTCTGGAAGGTGGAAGCCGATCCCCATCCCGCGAGCGTGCTGACCGGAACGCCCTCGCTGCACGACGGCACGCTGTTCGTCCCGATATCCTCGCTCGAAGAGGCTTCGGCGGCATCGCCCGGATATAAATGCTGCGATTTCAGAGGCTCGGTGCTCGCGTTGGATGCGGCGACCGGGACGGAGAGATGGCGGACCTATATGGTCGGCGTGCCTGTGAAGCAGGAACCGGAATCGAATGGTACGGTGTTTCTCGGCCCCAGCGGCGTCGCGGTGTGGACCGCCCCGGTGGTCGATGAAAAGCGCGGGTTGCTCTATGTCACCACCGGCGACAATTACACCAATCCGGCAACCGAGCTGAGCGATGCCGTGGTCGCGCTCGATCTTGAGAGCGGCGCAATCCGGTGGCACAATCAGGTGACCGAAGGCGATGCCTGGAACGTCGCCTGCTACGTCCAGACCGGCAACTGCCCCGAGGATGCAGGACCCGATTACGACTTCGGATCGGCACCGATTCTCGCCAAGGGCAAGGACGGCAAGCAGTATCTGCTGGCCGGACAGAAGTCGGGCATCGCCTATGGCTTCGATCCCGATACGCATGAACTCCTCTGGCAGACCCGGCTTGGACGGGGCGGCGCAGCGGGCGGCATTCATTTCGGCATCGCCGCAGCCGATGGCACCCTGTTCGCGCCGGTCAGCGATCTGCCGACCGGAGAGCCCGCGGATTTCCCACTGAGCCCGGGCGTCTATGCGCTCGACATCGCCAGCGGAAAACGGCTGTGGGACGCGCCCTCGCCCGACACCTGCGGAGAGCGCAAACACTGCATCAAGGGCTATGCGGCGGCGATCTCGGTGAGCGAAGACTTGCTGTTTGCCGGTTCGGATGACGGGCATTTGCGGATCTTCGATAGCGCCACCGGAGAAGTCCTGTGGGACTTCGATGCGCTAAAGGATTTCAAGACGGTGAACGGCGTCAATGCGCATGGCGGCGCGTTCAGCGGCGGCTCGGCGCCGGTCGTCGAAGGCGGGCAGCTGATCGTCCCTTCCGGCTATGGCTTTGCCTCTAAGATGACCGGAAACGTGCTGCTGGTGTTCGAAGCGGAATAGGAGCGGCCTCTCGATGGATTTCGACTTCGCATTGCGGGAAGGCGAGGATTTGCCGGGGGTCGTCTTGCGCCAATTGCGCGGTGCCGGGCCGGTCGTCTGGTCCGATGCGATGCAAGGCTGGCTGGTCAACTCCTATGATGCCGTGCGCGAAGTGCTGTCGGATGTGTCGCGCTTCACATCGGCGGGCACCCCGGTGGCCGAGGCGTTCGGCGGCGAAGCCATGCTGGTCAATGATACCGCAATGCATCATCGCATCCGCGCGGTGTGGGCCAAGCGCGTCGGCGTCGCTGCCATGGCTGAGCGGCACGCAGAGTTCGTCGGCTTTGCGCGCGAGGTGCTGGAGCCGGCGAGGAAACTGCTGGCATCGGGTGAAAGCATCGACCTCGTCCCGGTGTTTCGCGACTATGTGCTCAAGGTGATCGCCAGCACTTTCGACGTGCCGCTGGACCGAACTGATGTGTTTATCCGCTGGAGTGAGAATTCCGCCGACACCCCGGCAATGGAGATGGCCGAAGGCAGCGACGAACAGCAACGCCATTTCGCGGTGCGGCAGGACGTCTTCGACCTCATCGCCGAGCAGGTTGCCGACCGCAAGGTGCGCATGGCGCGCGTCGAAGAACCCGCCGACCTGATCGCGCTGATGGTCGCCGCCGAAGGGAGTGACGGCATCACCCCTTCGATCGGCGCGGACAATATCTTCAACTTCATGCTCGGCGCGCTCGACACTTCGGAAAAATGGTTCGGCAATATCACCTGCCGACTCTACCGCGACCCGCAGCTATTGGCGCAAGTGTGCGCCGACCCTGCCTTGATCGGCAGACTGATCGACGAGGTGATGCGCTTTGACACCGTCGCCCAGACGATCCAGCGCCGGGTCAAGGACGACGGCGTCGAATTATGCGGGCAGGCGATGAAGCAGGGAGATGCCGTGCTGGTCATGCTCGGCGCAGCCAATCGCGACGCCGAGGCCTTCGCCGATCCAGACAATTTCGACATTGACCGCGTGGTGCAGAGCAATCTCGGATTTGGGTTCGGCTTTCACCACTGCCTCGGCCTCAACATTGCCCGAACCGAAGCAATCGCGCTGGTCGAGGCGATGATCGACAGTCTTCCAGCACTGCAAATCGAAAATGCCGACTTTGGTGAAAGCTGGGCACTATGGGGGCCGCGCGCGCTCACGGTCTCGCTGCCCGCAGCAGCCTGACCCGAGGCAGCCAACAAACCATGTCGAGCGCGCCCACCATACCCGAATTCGTTCGCGGCGATGCGACAGGCCAGGCGATACCGGCGCATCCAGGGGCTTTGCGTGACCGGCCCGAAGAACAGCTTACCGCGCTGCTGCACGCCTATGGCTCGCTGGAAGTAGATAACCGGATCGCCCGTGTCACTCGCTTCGAATCGTTCCTCGGCGGTAATTCCGGGCAGAAGCTGGTTCTGTCGGTCGAATATGAGCGGCCCGAGCCTGATCTGCACAGCGAGCTGTTCGTAAAATTCTCGCGCGAATTCTCAGACCCGTTTCGCGACCGCCGCCGCTATGAATTCGAAGGCGAGATCAAGCTCGCGCAGTTGTCGCACTTGCCAGGCTTTCCAGTCAGCGTCGCAAAGCCCTATTTTGCCGATTTCAACCACGAAACCGGCACCGGCGTGCTGATCACCGAGCGCATCGCCTATGGCAGCGGCGCTATCGAGCCGCTCCATCCCAAATGCATGGATCACCTGCTCGCCGATCCTCTGGAATATTACCGGGAGACGGTTTCGGCCCTTGCCCGGCTGGCAGCGGCGCAGCACACCGGACGCATTTCACCCGATCTGGAGCGGTTGTTCCCCTTCGATGCCGAAGCCGCCGCTGCCGATTTGCCGATCGGCTACAATGCGAGCGAATTACGCGACAAGGTCATAGCCTATAGGAAATTTGTTGGCGCTGCCCCGCAGCTGTTTCCGGCTAGCCTTGCAGCTCCGGAATTCTTCGCCCGGATGGAACGCGATGTGGTTCGTTTTCAGGAGCATGAAGCGAAGGTCCGCCGCTTCCTCCATGCCGATCCGCGCTTCATCGCGCTGTGCCACTGGAATTCGAATATCGATAATGCCTGGTTCTGGCGGGACGAAAGCGGAGGACTCCATTGCGGGCTGCTCGACTGGGGCATGGTCCGGCAGATGAACGTCGCATACGGCCTATGGGGAGGACTTTCGGCGGCCGACGGGGACTTTCTCGCTCGCCATCTTGGCAGTCTGCTCGCCCATTTTACGACGGAGCTGGAGGCCCATGGCGGACCGCATGTCGACCCTGACGAGCTCGCACTCCATTTCGACCTGTCGCTGGCGATGCTCGGTCTCGCGCTGATGATGGACACGCCCGCGCTGATCACCACGCGCTTGCCTTCAATTCGCACAGCTAGCGCCCCGCTCGATCCACTGCTGGTCGAAGACAAGGTGGTGCATGGATTCCTCCATGTTTCGACCAATTTCCTGAGCCTGTGGGAGAGCCGCGACCTCGGCGCGAGCCTGGCGCGGATGCTGGAAATGCCTCAGCCGCGATAGCCAAGGCTGCGCGAAATTGCGCCGGCTTCCTCGCAGACCAGCTGCGCCAGCGCATCGAGCCGGTCTTGCGAGCGCGAGCTGGGTGCAGCCACGATCAACGCGCCAATCACGACACTGGCGGCATCCCGGATCACGCTGGCCGTGCCGGTAACGCCGTCCGAGGCCTGGTCGATTGTCTGGGCAAATCCGGCATTGCGCGCGTGATCGACAATTTCGGCGAGCCTCGCCTTGCCTGTCTCAGTGCTGGCAGTGAGGGTGCCAGGCGCCAATTGATCGAAATAGGCGGCCACATCATCGGTTGGGCGCGCAGCCAGAAGCACCCGTCCGCCGGCGGTAGCATATAGCGGGCGACGATCACCTATCGCGACGGCAAAGCGCACGGCATTGCGGCTTTCGACAACATCGACATAGGTCATCACCTGCGCATCCTCATCGAGGACACCAAGCAGTACCGTCTCGCCAGAATGCCCTGCGAGGCGGCGCATGGCATCGCGGATGAGATCGGAGGATTGGAAGCGCCGCCGCGCCTCGGTCAGCGCGCTGCCAAGGCCGAAAGCGCCCGGACCGAGCCGCCATGCACCATCGGCAGAGACGACGAAATTCTCCTCGGCAAGACCGCGCAGCAAGGCGGCAAGGCTGCTCTTGGGGGATTCAAGCGTGCGGCTAAGATCGGCCAGGCTGATCGGTTCGGCGCTGGCGCAGAGCGCTTCGAGGATACGCATGACGCGCGTCACCGATTGCGGTGGCGGCGCGCGGCGATCCTCCGCCTCAGCCCTGGCCTTCGCCGCGCTCACCGGAACGCGGGGATCACGTCGGCAGCGAATTGCTCGGCATAATGCAGGAAACGGTCTGGGGAGAGGCCCGGCGGCATCGACATGGCATAATGCTTGAGCGGCATCTTGGCCTGCATCGCCCGGAAGTTTTCGACCGCTTCCTCGGGCGTCCAGACCTGAAAAATGCCGCTGGCCTTGAAGGCATCGAGGTCCATCACCGTGCCGATCGCGGCATCGTCGATACCAATCGCCTCATCCTCGCGCATGAACACGGCATAAGCCTCGTTCATATAGTGAAAATGGGGTGCCAACTCTTCCATCGCGGCTTCCGGATCGCGGGCGACGGCTGTGAACAGCCCCGGCACGAGCATGCCGGCATCTGCCGGGTCCCGCCCGTACTCCTGCCACTTACTCGCATAGATCTCGGCGAATTCGGGATTGCCGAAATAGCCGGCGCCGAAATTCGCCACGCGGTCGATCGCCTTTTCGACGAAACCACCGATATTGAGCGGAATTTGCCCGCGCGGGGAGAGCGGCGTGATCCGCGCGTCCTTCACGGTGTAATGCTTGCCCTCGAAATTGACCGTCTCGCCGGCCCACAGTGCATGCACGATTTGGAGAAATTCATCGAACCGCGCGCCGCGCTTGGTGAAATCGAGCCCGAAAGCGTCATATTCACGCCGCCGATAGCCGATCGCCAGACCCATCTCGACCCGGCCATTGGCAAGGATGTCGAGCACCGCGCAATCCTCGGCAAAGCGAACGGGGTCGTAGAGCGGAGCCAGCACAATCGCCGAGCCAATCGTGATCGTGCTGGTGCGCGCCGCCAGCGCGGACAAGACCATCATCGGCGATGGCACATAATCGTCGGCAGCAAGGTGATGTTCGGGCAGCCAGGCCGCGCCAAAACCGAGCCGCTCGGTCTCGACCATGACATCGAGCGTCTCGGAATAGAGCTGCGGCAAAGGCCGGGGCCAATCAGACGGATTGCGAAAGTCGTAGATGAAACCGAATGTCAGCTTATGCGCCACCGTCATCTCCCGATTGGCTGTCTGACAAACAGCCTAGCCGGGATATCACGCGGTGCAAATGTCGGAGTCTTTGTCGGGTGCGCCAGTCGCATCCGCGACCGGCTTGCGGGCCGGTGCCGCAAGGCCATGACGGATGTCATGGCCGTACCAAACAAAAAATCTCTCTCAGGCCGCTTCGAAGGAATAACCGGCGCCGCGCACAGTACGGATTGGGTCCCCTTCCCCAGAGCTATTGATCGCCTTGCGCAGGCGGCGGATGTGCACATCGACCGTGCGCTCATCGATATCGGTATCCATGTCCCAGACCCCATCGAGGATCTGGTGGCGCGACACCACACGATTCGGCCGCTCCATGAAATAGCGCAACAGCCGAAACTCGGTCGGGCCGAGATGGATCGCCTCCTCGCCGCGGCGCACCCGATGCGACACCGGATCAAGCTCTAAATCGCCGATGCGCAGGGTCTCTCCGGCAAGCGAGGGCTGGCTCCGACGCAGCAGCGCCTCGATCCGGGCCATCAGCTCGCGCGGAGAGAACGGCTTGGTGACATAATCATCGGCACCGGTCTTGAGGCCGCGGATGCGGTCTTCCTCTTCGCCCCTTGCCGTCAGCATGACGATGGGAATGCGCGCGGTCTCCTTGTCCTTGCGCAGCTGACGGCAGACCTCGATGCCGGGCACCTGCTCGATCATCCAGTCCAGGATGATCGCATCGGGCTGCTGCTCGCGAACCATCAGCAAGGCCTCTTCGCCATCGCCAGTGCTGCGCACCTCATAGCCTTCGGCGCTGAGGTTCCAGGTCAGGAGTTCGCACAGTGCAGCATCGTCTTCGACGACAAGGACAGATGCGTTCATCGCCGCTCTCAATCGTTTGCGTCGGGCTTGTCGCGCTCTGTGCAATATTCGCCAGTAGCGGCAAAATAGACCATCTCGGCGACATTCGTGGAGTGGTCACCGATGCGTTCAAGATTGCGGGCGACGAATAGCAATTGGGCTGCGTCCGACGTGGTCGAGGGGTTTTCCATCATGTGCGAGACAAGGTTGCGGAAAATACTGTCGTAGAAATTATCGACCTTTTCGTCGCGCCGGATAACCTCAACCGCGAGATCGGCATCGCGCGCGCCATAGGCATCCAGCACATCGCGAACCATGCCTTGGGCGATCTCGGCCATTGCCGGAATCAGCGTCAACGGCGCGATCTTGCCCGGCGTCTCGAAGCGGGCAACGCGCTTTGCAATGTTTTTGGCATAGTCGCCGATCCGTTCGACCACGCCGGAAATCTTGAGCGCGGCGACAACATCGCGCAAATCATCGGCCATGGGCGCTCGCAAGGCGATGGTGCGCACCGCAAGCCGGTCGACCTCGGCCTCCAGCGCATCGATCTTGGGATCGAGCGCAACGACCTTCCGGGCCAATTCGTCATCATGACGGACCAGGGCATCGATCGCATCGCGTATCGCGACCTCAGCGAGCCCGCCCATCTCGGCAATCAGCCCGCGAAGCTGGCTGATCTCGTTCTCGAATGCCTTTACCGTGTGTTCGACCATGACAGTTCCCGTTAACCGTAGCGCCCGGTGATATAGTCCTGAGTGCGCTTCTCCGTCGGATTGGTGAAGATCTCCGAGGTATCACCATATTCGACCATCACCCCGAGATGAAAGAATGCAGTCCGCTGCGATACGCGCGCGGCCTGCTGCATCGAATGGGTGACAATGACGATAGCATAATTCGTCTTGAGGTCATCGATCAGTTCCTCGATCCGCGCGGTGGCGATGGGATCGAGAGCCGAGCAAGGCTCATCCATGAGAATAACCTCGGGGCTCACCGCGATCGCCCGGGCAATGCACAGCCGCTGCTGCTGGCCGCCGGAAAGCGCC
Source organism: Novosphingobium sp. (assembly GCA_029247785.1). Classification (GTDB taxonomy): domain Bacteria; phylum Pseudomonadota; class Alphaproteobacteria; order Sphingomonadales; family Sphingomonadaceae; genus Novosphingobium. The sequence goes on along the minus strand of JAQWKP010000001.1, from coordinate 25,926 downwards.
GTTCCTGCATCGCTCAGCCGGTCCTTGACCTCGTCCCACAGTCCCGCCTTGACCAATGAGCTTTCGACGATTTCGTCCATCGCGCCCTTGCTGGTGGCAAGGCCGTGAATGCGCGGACCATAGGCGACGTTCTCATAGATCGACTTGGGGAATGGATTGGGCTTCTGGAACACCATGCCAACCCGCGCCCGAAGCTGCACCACATCCATGGCGCTGGCATAGATATCTTCGCCATCCAGCCGGATATCACCGGTTACCCGGGCGACATCGATCGTATCATTCATGCGATTGAAGCAGCGCAGGAAGGTCGATTTTCCGCAACCAGACGGTCCGATGAAGGCGGTTACGATGCCGCTGTCGATATCGATCGACACGTCGTCGATCGCCTGTTTGGACCCATAGTGGACGTCGACATTGCGTGCCGTGAGTTTAGGAGATGCAGTCATTATCTACCAACGAACCTCGAATCGATTGCGTAGATAAATGGCGAGGCCATTCATCGCCAGCAGGAACACAAGCAACACGATAATTGCCGCAGAGGTATTCTGGACGAAGCCTGTATCGATCTCGTCCGACCACAGGAAGATCTGCATCGGCAGGACGCTGGACGGATCGGTGAACCCGCTGGCAGGGGTGGCAACGAAGGCCCGCATTCCGATCATCAGCAGCGGCGCGGTTTCGCCTAGCGCACGGGCCATGCCGATAATCGTGCCGGTAAGGATACCCGGCAGCGATAGCGGCAGGACATGGTGAAACACGGTCTGCACCTGGCTTGCGCCCACGGCCAGTGCGGCATCACGGATCGAAGGCGGCACCGCCTTGATGGCATTGCGTCCTGAAATCACGATCACCGGCATCGTCATCAGCGCCAGCGTCAACCCGCCAACCAGCGGCGAGGAGCGGGGGATGTGCATGGTGTTGATGAACACGGCAAGGCCAAGCAGCCCGAAGATGATCGACGGCACCGCTGCCAGATTGTTGATCGAAACCTCAATCAGCTCCGTCCAGCGGTTCTTCGGCGCGAATTCCTCCAGATAGATCGCTGCCAGCACTCCCATCGGGAACGAAATCACCAGTGTGATAAGCATCGTCAGCATCGAGCCCTTGGTTGAGCCCCAGACCCCGGCAATATCGGGATTGGTCGAATCGGAGCCGCTCAAAAAGTCCCAGTCGATCCCGCCCAACCCATTGCCAAGCATGATCACCAGCAGCAGCACCAGGAAGCTCATCGACAGAACGATGGCGCCCAGCCCCAGCCGACGAAAACGCTTTTCAGCAGCGTGACGCCGAGCCAGTCGCCGCGCCATTTCAGGCGTTTGCCAATTGCTAGTCATAGGCTTCCCTGAACCGCTTGACGACTTGCAACGCGACGATGTTGAGGATCAAGGTTACGACGAACAGAACCAGGCCGAGCGCGAAAGCCGAAAGCGTCTTGGGACTGTCAAACTCCTGGTCTCCCGTGAGCAGCTGGACAATCTGGAACGTCACGGTGGTCATGGAATCGAGCGGGTTCACCGAAAGATTGGCGGCAGCGCCCGCGGCCATGACAACGATCATGGTCTCACCGATAGCGCGGCTGATCGCCAGCATCACACCGGCAACGATGCCCGGCAGCGCCGCTGGCAGCAGCACTTTCTTGATCGTCTCGGACCGGGTCGCGCCCATTGCCAACGAACCGTCGCTCATTGCACTGGGCACCGCAGCGATGCTGTCGTCAGCCATCGATGAGACGAAAGGAATGATCATCACTCCCATCACCAGCCCGGCAGCAAGCGCGCTTTCGGTCGAGGGGTTTGCGCTCCCCAGCGAAGCGGCAATGTCGCGAATGAAGGGGGCGACGGTCAGGGCCGCAAAATAGCCATAGACCACGGTTGGCACCCCGGCGAGAATCTCGAGCATCGGCTTGAGCCATTTTCGCATGGTCACACTGGCATATTGCGTGAGGAAGATCGCGCTCATCAGCCCCAGCGGAATTGCCACGATCATGGCGATGATCGCGCCAATGAACAGCGTGCCCCAGAACAACGGGACCGCGCCGAATTTATCACCCATGTCGCCGCCATGAGCGGTGCCCGGGCTCCAGTGCAGCCCGGTCAGGAAATCGATCGGCGAAACCACACTGAAGAAGCGCCCGGTTTCGAAAATGAGCGAAGCGACAATCCCGAAAGTCGTCAGAATCGCCATCAGCGATGCCGTCAGCAACAGCACCATCACACCCCGTTCAACCCGAGCGCGAGCAGGGAAATCGGCACGAACCTTGGTGAACCCATAAGCGCCGCCTGCGAACAGGGCGATGCAGCTGAGCACGACGCCGATGATGTTGAAGCGGGTCTGCGCCTCGCGGATTGGCCCGGCCAGTTCAAGCGCGAGCGGATTGAACACTCCGGCATCGGGATTGGACGCAAGGTTCCAGGCTTCGCCGAGGATCGAATCGCGTTCGAACTCAGACGCCGGAAGCAGATCGGCAACCGGCTGGCCCATGACCGAGGACATCACCAATTCGGGCGCAAGCGATGACCAGACCACCCATACTGCAATGGCCGGAATGGCGATCCACAGCGCATTATGCGCAGCGTGGTAGCTAGGCGTCGCCTTTACTGTTCCGCGACCCGCAAACAGCAGTCGGGCCCGGGCGCGGGCTGAAATCCAGCCGACAAGACCCAGGCCCGCAATTGCCAGGAAAAGGATGACCGATGTCATCAGCTAACGGTCATGATCATTTGAGCTCCGCCGGATCGAGCGGCGTCATGTTCTTGACGACGTCGGCATATTTGGCGCGCACGTTTTCAGGCGAAACGACCATTCCCTTTGACTTGAGATAGCCATCCGGGCCCCAGGCATTCGCCCATTCGCTGACATAGCCGGCGAGCGGCTCGATCGCGCTGAGATGTGCCTTCTTGACATAGATGTAGAGCGGGCGCGCACCGGGATAGCTGAAGTCCGAGATGGTCTCATAGGTCGGATCGACACCTGACATTGGAATGCCCTTCAACTTGTCTCCATTCTCCTCGAGGAAGGAATAGCCGAACACGCCCACCGCCTTGGGGTTCTGCGCGATCTTCTGGACAATCAGATTGTCGTTCTCACCCGCATCGACATAGGCACCATCCTCGCGGATTTCGGTGCAGGTTGCCTTGTACAGGTCCTTGTCGCTGTCCTTGAGGGCCTTCATGTCCGCGTTGGTCTTACAGCCTGCCTCGAGAATCAGTTCAGCGAGCGCATCGCGCGTTCCCGACGTGGTTGGCGGTCCATAAACGAGGATCGGTAAGGAGGGCAGGCTCGGATCGACGTCACTCCACAGCTTCGCGGCCTGCGGCTTGCCGAAAGGATTGGAAGCAAGGGCCTTGTAAACCACTTCCGGAGTGAACTTCATGCTCTGTCCATTGCTGGCCTCGGCGAAGGCGATCCCGTCGATACCGACCTGGATCTCGACGATCTCCTTGACGCCATTGGTCTGGCACATCTCATATTCGGAGGCCTTGATCCGGCGCGAGGCGTTCTCGACATCGGGATGTTCTGCGCCGACGCCGGAGCAGAACAGATTCATGCCGCCGCCCGTCCCGGTCGATTCGATGACGGGGGATTTTCCGCCGCCTTCGACCAGCTTTTCAGCAACGGCGGTCGCGAAAGGATAGACCGTCGAAGAGCCGACCCCGGTGATATAGTCACGCGATCCCGAGCCGCCGCCCGGGCCGCCGCAAGCGGTCAGGGCGAGGGCGGAAATTCCGGCAAGTGCGAATGTCGAAATTCTGCTCATCTTGGCCTCCATGCGCCCCATGTGGAACGCTCCTATTGGTGTTGAATGACATTTCTGTGACAATCGGGCGATGGGGTCTGTCAGCGGAAGGCGAAACCGGTGACGGTTGATCGATGGGGCAATCGATCAAAAGTCGATCTGGGCGCGGACACCGAAGGCGTCGACGCCGTAGGAAGTGTCTCCGCCCACGGCCGGGTGCACCGCGTTTTTGTAATCCATGCGGCCGTAATTCACCATGAAACGGGTGTAGTCGGTCGGGGTCCAGATTACCGACACGCCGATACCGTTCTGCGTCCCGCCAATGATCCCGGCATCGTTCAGGTCGAGATAATCGTAGCGCAAATTGACCTGGACCGCGCCGATGCCGCCTTCATCCACTGGATTGGCAGGCTTCACGCGGTTGAACGTACCATTCTTGTAGCCGCGCGAGTCGCCACCGGTCAGGAAGTAACCAACTTCTGCAGAACCGCCGAAGAAGGTGGGGCTGGCGAGCATCATCGGCCGGTTGACCTTCTGCCAATAGCCTTCTGCCGCCGCGTGGAACCGGCCAGCAATGGCCGCCGCCTCGACGCCGATTCCCAGCTCGCTGTCGGCTGAGAATGAGCCGGTATTGATAAAGCGTTCGCTGGTGAAGTGGACAAGTGGCCGCTGGCGGTAGCGCACGGTGGCAGATGCGTCCTTGAGCTTGCTGTAGTGAACCGATCCGCCCAGGTGGAGCTGGGTCACGCCCAACTTCGGCATATAAACGGCGCGTCCGTCGATGCTGAAGCTCTTGTTGGAAAGATTGCTGATATTGTCGGAGAATACGCCCGCCTGCACCAGAAAGTCGCCGGCGCCATATTCCGCCGAAAGTCCCACACGCCGTTCGAAACCAAAGGCGTCGGTGAAGGCCGCGCGCTCGATGAAGGAAATGAAGCGACTGCTGCTGAGCTCCTCAAGACCCTGGAAGTTATTTTGCTGGCCGACCGAAACCTTCAGCCCATCATCCTTGTAGCTCAGGATAGCGTCGGTAATCTCAACCGCATTGCCGGCAAAGTCGACTTCGAACTTGTAGCCGAAGCCGCCCGGGATATCGCCTTCCACGCCCAGCCTGGCGCGGCGTGCTTCATTGCCCCAACCATCGGGCCGACCAGTTGAATTGGGCGCGCTGACGAAGCCGGCATCATAGTTCAGCCTGCCGCGCGGCTTGAAGCTCCAGCCGCCTTCGCCTTCGATCTTGGGTCCGCCTTTCCAACTGACCCTGACCGGCGGGTTTTCCTTGCTGTCGGTGGCAACGGCCACGGCGGTGCTGGCGGCCTTGCTGGCTGCGGCAGCCGCCGCATTCGCTGCGGCTACGTCTGCCCGGGCAGTGGTCAATTCGCCTTCGAGCGTGGCGACGCGACTGGCCATCTGGTCCATTTCGGCGCGCATCGTAGCCAATTGCTCCAGCACCGATTCCATGGCGTTTGTATTGGCATGGGCCGGCACAGCCCAGCCTGTCGAAATTGCCAGCGCCACTAGCGACGTACAGATTCTTGCATGCATTCTCGAGGTTTCCCACGTTGCGATTCTTTGCCTGTCTTGCGACGCTGGTAGGTCTTCAGAGTTACGGCTGCATGACGCTTATGTGACGCTTTGATGACGCTTTGCGGTTAGTTACGAAGCGGTAGCATCACCGACGCAGTGGTTCCCGTGCCCTGGCGGCTGGTTATATCGAAGCGCCCGCGATGGCGTTCGACGATATGCTTGACGATCGACAAGCCAAGCCCGGTACCGCCAACGGCCCTGCTGCGGCTGGTATCTGCCCGATAGAAACGCTCGGTGAGCCGCGGCAAATATTCCGGGGCAATGCCATCCCCCTCGTCCTTGACCGAGACCAAAATCCAGCCGGTGTCACTTGCTTCAAGATCGACGAGCACGGGGCCTCCCGGCTTGCCGTATTTCAAAGCGTTGTCGATCAGGTTGCGCATGACCTGGGCCATTTGCGTGCGATCCCCGGCGATGCTTGCAGTGTCGCGATTGGTCGTGACCGAAACTTGCGCGCCATCCTTGAATTCGCCTGCCGCCTCGCGAAGCATGGCAACCATGTCGACGGTGTCAGCTGGAGCCTCGTGCTTGTTGGCCTCGATCCGCGATAGCGACATGAGATCGGAGACCAGCGCCTGAATCCGCTGGGCCTCATGCTGGATGGTGTTGAGGAAACGCTCTCGCGTCGCCTCATCGCCGCCGGCTCGAGGATCCATCAGCGTTTCGACATAGCCAAGCAACGCCGCCAGGGGCGTGCGCAATTCGTGGCTGGCGTTGGCGACGAAATCGGCATGGGCGCGAGCAACGCTGACCTGGACCGAGAGGTCGTAGAGGCTGACCAGCCGCTCATCATCGCTGAGATCGCGACAATCCACTTCCCAGACGCTGCCGCCCACCGACAATTCACGGACCTGCACAGTGCCGCCACCGTCGCCCAGAATTACCGCAATCGCATCCGGATCGCGAATGGCAATTCGCACGTCCTGTCCGACAACATGACCGCCAAGCAGCGCCTTGGCAGCGCTATTGGCAAATTTGACCTGTCCCCTCGCGACAATCAGCGCGGGGGTCCGAAGATGTTCAAGCAACTGCAGACTATCGACGGCCATAAGAGGCTCTTAGAGCGACGCTTCCGAATTCAAAAGGATTGTCTCAAAGTCGCGGATTGATTGCCTGTGCATGATCCCCAACGCTAGCGCGGCCGCTTTGAGCCTGTTATTCGCCCGTGCCATCCTGTTGGGAGCCCAGAGACCATGACCGAGCTGGTCGCCATCGATATCGGCGGCACCCACACACGATTTGCAATCGCCACGATAGCTTCTGACGGATCAATCGCCCTGGGCGAGCTGGTGACGCTCGCGACCGATGAATTTTCCGGCATAGAAGGGGCCTGGAAGGAATTCGCAAGCCAGCATCGCACCACATTGCCAAAGGCAGCGGCGATTGCGATTGCCGCGCCGGTCGCCTCCGATACGGTTCGAATGACCAATAACAGCTGGGAGATCGATACCGCCTGCCTTGGCAAACAGCTCGGACTCGAGCGATTCACCGTTCTCAATGATTTCGCCGCCGTTGCCCATGCCGCGGCGAATGCTCGCGAGGAGGAATTTCTCAGCCTGTCCGGCCCCGCCACACCGCTGCCCAAGATCGGTACGATCAGCGTGATCGGACCGGGTACCGGGCTGGGCGTTGCCCACTTTCATCGCCTCGCCGGTGGCTATCATGTCCAGGCGACCGAAGGCAGCCACATCGGCTTTGCGCCCCAGGATGATCTGGACGACGCGATCCTTGATCGCATGCGCAAGCGCTACGGGCGATTATCGGTTGAGCGCGTTGTTTCGGGTCCCGGGATTGTCGAGATATATGCCGCCCTGACCGCCCAGGAGGAGCGTCCCGCATCGGAACTCGATGACCGCACCATCTGGCAGCGCGGGTTGGGCGGTGAGGATATACTGGCCGCCAAGGCAGTCGATCGGTTCTGCCTCCTGCTCGGCCGGGTCGCGGGGGACATTGCGCTCGCCCATGGCGCGTCCGGCGTGGTCATTGCCGGCGGCCTCGGTCTCAGGATCAGCGAGAAGCTCGTGCATTCCGGCTTTACCAGGGGCTTTTGTGACAAGGGCCGCTACCAGGTGATGCTGGCAGCCATTCCGGTCAAGGTGCTGACCCAACCGCAGCCGGGTCTTACCGGCGCCGTCAGGGCCTTTGCCGCCGAGCACGGTTCGTAAGGCAGGCGATCGAAAACGGGGCGAGACAGCGGGCGTTAACCTTCTGGGCGTAGTAGTCCCTGAGTGAGACGCGCGTGATGCCGAGCTGGCAAATTGATGGTATCTGAGCGAAAAGGCATGATGCGCATACCGGGAATCCGCCCATGACAACGGCAAAGCACACGAAAATCCTGCTGGCGGCATCCATCGTCGCCCTGGCCACATTGGCGGGCGGCGTGATGATTGCTGGTCCTGTAGCTCGCATGAACGTAGCCGCCGCTGCCTCCGCCGAGGAGCCGGAGCCGGTCCAGACCGCCAAGGCTGAAACACCCGTTCTAGCGAAGCCCGAACCAGCGCCAGCCCCGGATGGCCCCTTCGTCATCAAGCGAATTCTCCCGATTTCCGGACCGATCAAATATGGCGAATGGCATTGGGACGATGCCAATGTTCTCGACGGTCCGATCGTCATTACGGTCGATCTCGATGCGCGGGTTCTTTCGATCTTCAAGGGCGGCCATGAGATTGGCGCAACCGCAGTGCTGCTAGGAACCGAGGAGAAGCCCACCCCAACCGGCGTCTTCCCGATTACCCAGAAGCGACGCCATCATGTCTCCAACCTCTATGGCGCGCCGATGCCTTATATGCAGCGGCTGACCAATGACGGAATCTCGCTGCATGGCTCCGAAGTGGAATGGGGCTATGCCAGCCATGGCTGCATCGGCATGCCGGAAGATTTCGCCGCAAAAGTGTTCGCTCAGACCAAGGTTGGCGACCGCGTGTTCATCACTCGCGGGAAAAAGGCTGACCTCGGCGACTCCCTGGTCGATTCCTGACCCAGGGCGGAGTGGACTAGCTCACGACGTTTGGGATTGCTTTGGTGCCTTGCGCAGCGGTGCGGGCGCAAAATCCCAGCCTTCGGGCCCCGGTCTTGCAACAAGACCGCCGATCGATGCCGGGCTGTTCGTCATAAGTGTCTCGAACAGCCTGGCAATCGCTCCCCCGCGCGGCTGAGAATAGTCGAGCTCGGAAACGATCCGGGAAAGCACCCTGAGGGCGACGGCGCGCGGCGCGCGCGGCTGGTAGACCAGGCCAGGCCCCTCGCGCCTTACGCATTCACTCCATTCGCGCTGCGCCGCCCATTCGAGCGCAGCATCGGCGTCAGCAAGGTGGCCCGCGCTCTCGGCAATCGCGGCGATATCGAGCCAGTCGGCAGAAGCGAGCGCCTTGCGCATGCGAACGCGATCATATTTTTCGTCGCGATTGTTCGGGTCTTGCGCCGCCTCGATCCCGCAATGCATCAAAAGGTCGCCCAGTTCGCTTCGTCGCCAGCCCAACAAAGGCCGCAACAAAGCGATTTCGGTCTGCGGAACCCGGCCTCGCGCTCTCGTCCCGGCCAGCCCGGCGGCCCCGCTCGCCCGGTTGAGGCGCAGCAGCAGGGTTTCGGCCTGATCCTCGGCATGATGTCCGGTGGCAAGGGCGGCGAGCCCCTCTGCCTCGACCCACGCAGCCATCGCCGCATAGCGGGCGTTGCGGGCCTCGGCCTGGATATTGCCGCTCGCCACATCGACTTCCAGCACCTGGTGGGGAACAGCGAGCTTGGCGCACAGATGCGCAACATCCCCAGCCTCTCGCGCACTTTCGGGCCTCAGGCGATGATCGACTGTGGCTGCAGCGATCCGGCCCGGAAACGCCGCCGCAGCAAGCAACAGCATCGCGGTGCTATCGGGCCCGCCTGACACGGCCAGACCGAGGCGAGCGCCTGCATCGCGCAGTCCTTCGGGCCAGAGCGCCTGCAGATCCGCGCGAAACCGCTCGACCAGCTCCGCAGGCGGGCCCGGGTGCTTATCCGCTGCAGTCGAGCCCATTGCGGGTGGTATCGTACAGGCCCTTGAGGCGACCCGCGGTTTCGGCTGCATAGGTTTCGCTGAACTCGGCCAGGGCAATACAGGCGCGCTTGGTATCTTCGAGCCGTTTCATTGCGACCCCCAGATAAAGCAGGCTGTCCGGAGCGCGCGCGGAGGTCTTGTCCGCCTGGTAGTTCTGGAGAAACCACTTGGCAGCTTCACGCGCATTGCCATCGTCAAGATAGGCTCGGCCAAGCAGGTTGCGTCCCCAGGTCGCACGCCAATGAGTGGGATGCTTGTCGAGGAATAGCTTGAGCTGCTGCTGAGCTTCAGGGTGGAATTTCGCGTCCCACAGGCGGAATCCGTAGGTATATTCGTCGTCAGCCGAATCTTCGGTCTCCGGCTTGATAACCGCAGAGACGCCGCTGACCCGTTCGGCGGGAGGAGCGCTGGTAGTGGCTGGCGTAGTCGTGGTGGCGGGCTTGGATGCGCCGCCCGTCATCGCATCGAGATTGGCTTGGGGCGTTGTGCCGGTCGCGGGCGCAACCGACGTTTCGGCAGGCGCCGCTACGCCTTCGCCTGCCGCCAGCGATGCGGCCGAAGCGGTTGCCGCATCGCTGGCTTCAAGTTGGGCAAGCCGGTTCGAATTCTGTTCGATTTGCGCGGTCAGCCCGGCCATCCTGGTTTCGAGAGCGTCCATGCGAGTCAGCAGGTCAGTCACCGCAGATGACGCCGGCTGCCCGGTTGCGCTGGTACCGCCGGAATTATTGGGCTGCTTGATCTCAGGCTGGAAGAATTTGCCGTCCCCACCCGGAAATACCTTTCGCTGAAGCGCGCGGATTTCCGCTTCCATCTTGCGAACGCGCGCTTCGCCAAGCGTATCCTGCGACAGCGCCGGGGCTGCCGGGACCACGACGGCCAAAGCCGCCGCCACCCAAGTGAGGCTTCTGAACGGGCGGGCAAGCCAGACTGCATCCTTCATCGCCACACCAAACTCCCTTGTCCGCTGCATCGTCTGCTGCAGGGCGCTTGCTAGCCAATCCATGGCCGCACTGTCGAGGCCGCGCTATTCGGAAACGGTGGAAGGCGGCGTAGAATCAACGGAAACCGGCTCGACTACGGGTACCATTGCTTCCGCCTCACCCGCTATTTCAGCGGGTGCCGGTGCAATTGAAACCGGCGCTTCTTGAGCGGGCGTCGGCGCTGAAGCGGCAGGTTCCGGCCTTGGAGCCGCTTCATCACGAGGTCGGCTCACAGCCGTGCGTGGCGACGAAGCTGGTTCGGAGCGCGTGGTCCTTCGGGAGGTGGCGGTAGGCGGTGGAGCAGGGCGCGAGATGGCGCGCGGCGGTTCAACCGCCGCTTCGCGTGATCCTGGCGGGGCAGTGCGGGGCGCTGAGGCATTCACGCGCGCTAGCAGGACCTTGGCGCTGACCGGCACGTTTTTAACTGTTTCCGGCTTGTCCGACAGTCTGGCGACGCTCTTGCCGCCGACAGTGATCGCCAGCGCATCCGGGCGCGCGGTCCATAGCAGCGGGCCTTCGACATTCGGCGGTAGGGAGTAGCTCTCCCCTGAAGCCAGTTCCTTCTGGAACAGCTGGATACCCGCAGCATCGGTAAATTTCACCCAGACTCGCGGCTCAGTTGCCGTGAACACGACCGCGCTTCCCGCCTGAACCGGCGGCCCCCCGGCATCGGGAGCCGCGGCTACAGGCTGAACCTCGCTCTCGTCCGCCAGCAGATCGGGAAGATCGGCCTGCGGCGACAGGAAACTAGGCCAAAACAGGATGAGCAGGACGACGACGACCAGCACGCCGCCTATTGCAGCCGCCCAAGCAAGCCGCGCCGACGGCACACGCGCCGGATCGCCGGGTTCGAATGTTTCGAGCTGCGCCCGTGGATTGGCCTGTTCGTGCTCACTGAGCTGGGCCCTCACGGCCTCAGCGATTTCGGCTTCATCGAGGCCAACTGAGCGGGCGTAGGCCCGAGAAAAACCAACCGAATAGGTTCGACCAGCAAGATCAGAGAACCGGTCCTGCTCAATCGACAATAGATGCCGTTCCGCGATCTTGGTCCGTGCGACGATATCCTCAAGGCCAAGGCCAGCTGCCTCACGCGCAATACGAAGTCTCGTGCCGACCGATGTGGGCAGATCAAGACTTGGCTGTTCTTCCTGCTCTTCCATGCACCTTTCCGACCCGTATTCGTTGCGTAAGGATGGCCGCGATCATCTTTGCATCCATGTCAATGTCAATGCGGCGAGGGGTTTCGCTGGCAAGACATGCCCATGAAATATAACCTCGCCGTGATTACCGGGAGAGCAGGTCGGCGTTGCGAGCAATCAGAGAAGGATGATTGCGCACCCGATAAGGACTCAATCGCAGTGGATCCCCTTGAGGCACGCCCATTCTTCAAGCGCAGCCCGCAGGTTAGGCGGGGGCGATGCCAGCCAGCCGTCCATCGCCTCGGCAACTTCGGAAACGTTGAGCGTGCGCACCAGGTCCTTGATCGGGCCGACCGCAGCCGGGGTGATCGACAGGCGCTTGATGCCGACCCCGATCAGGGCAAGCGCTTCAAGCTGCCGGCCGCCCATCTCGCCGCAGACCGCAAGATCGACTTCATAGGGTTCGAGCGTAGTGACGATCCGCCTGATAAAGCGCAGGATCGACGGGCTCAACCAGTCGTAACGCGCTGCAAGCTTGGGATTGGCCCGATCCGCCGCAAACAGGAACTGGGTAAGATCATTCGTCCCGATCGAAAGGAACGAGACCTTGGGCGCGATCAGATCGAGCTGTTCCGCCAGCGACGGCACCTCAAGCATCACACCGTAGCGGATAGACTCAGGCAGCTGCTTTTTCTTGCCCTTGAGGAAACTGATTTGGGTGTCGAAGACCTGCTTGGCCGCGTCGAACTCCCAGGCTTCGGCGACCATCGGGAACATCACATTGAGAGTTCGGCCAGCGCTGGCTTCAATCAAGGCCCGCGCCTGCACCTTGAGCAGGCTCTCGCGTTCCAGCGCGACACGCAGCGCGCGCCAGCCCATCGCCGGGTTCTCCTCTCCCTCGCCGTCGTCATGACGCAAATAGGGCAGCGACTTGTCGCCGCCGATATCGACCGTGCGAAACTTGACCGGCTTGTCGCCAGCAATGTCAAGCACATCGCGGTAAAGCCGGGTCTGGCGTTCGCGCGAAGGCAACGTCGCCGATACGAGAAACTGAAATTCGGTGCGGAACAAGCCGATGCCGTCAGCGCCGGTCAGGCTGATATTGGCGGCATCGTCACGCAGGCCTGCATTGATCATGACCTGGATCCGGGTGCCGTCGCGGGTGATCGGTTCGACATCCCTGAGCGCAGCATGCGCCGCCTGGCGTTCCCTGCTCTTGGCAAAACGCGCCTCGAATGCGTCGACCATTCCCGGAGCAGGCCGGGCGGTCGCCAACCCTTCGTCCGCGTCGAGCAATAGGTGATCGCCCTCACGCACGAAACCACGCAGACCCGCCACGCGGCCCAGCACCGGCAAGCCCATCGCGCGGGCAACGATGACGACATGCGAGGTGAGCGAACCCTCCTCAAGGATCACGCCCTTGAGACGCCGCCGGTCATATTCGAGAAGCTCGGCAGGACCAAGGTTGCGGGCGATCAGGATCGTGTCGCGGCGCAGGCCAAGGCTCGCCGCCGTGCCGATCTGGCCCGAGACGATCCGGAGCAAGCGGTTCGACAAATCCTCCAGATCATGCATTCGATCGGCCAGCAGCGGGTCGTCGATCTCCCGCATGCGCATGCGCGTGCGCTGCTGGACGCGCTCGATCGCTGCCTCTGCAGTCAAGCCGGAATCGATGGCTTCGTTGATCCGCCGCGACCAGCCCTCGTCATAAGCGAACATGCGGTAGGTCTCGAGCACTTCGTCATGCTCGCCGGCGCTGCCAAATTCGGCCTGGCCCGCCATGCGATCGATCTGCTCGCGCATTTTGTCGAAGGCGAGATAGACCCTCTGCCGTTCTGCCTCGATATCTTCGGCAACGACATGTTCGATGGTGATACGTGGCTGGTGGTATACTGCAAAACCGCTCGCCAGGCCCTTGACCAGAGTGAAGCCCTGCATCTGTTCCGTGCCGGTCTGTGCGTTGCGCCCTTCGACTTCGTCCTCATCGACGAATTCAGCGTTGGTGATCAACTCGGACAGCACCATCGCGACAGTCTGGAGCGCTTCAATCTCCACATCCTCATAGCGGCGCGGATCGGCATGCTGCACGCATAACACGCCAACCGCGCGCTCCCGGCGCACAATCGGAACGCCGGCAAAGGAATGGAATTTCTCTTCGCCCGTCTCGGGACGATATGAAAAGTCAGGATGGGAGGTGGCTTCAGCGAGGTTGAGGGTCTCGATCCCCTCCCCGATCACACCGACCAGGCCCTCACCAATACTCATCCGCGTGACGTGCACCGCTTCCTGCGCAAGGCCGCGCGTCGCAAACAGCTCAAGCATGCCTTCGCGCAACAAATAGATCGAGCAAACCTCGCTATCGAGGGATTTCCCGATCACGTCGACGACGTCGTTGAGCTTCGCCTGGGCATGGCTGCGCGATGCCATGACATCGTGCAGGCCAGTAAGGATCGTCCGGGAGGCTTCGACAGCGGCGCTGGTCATGCGCGACGATTAGCCCAAAGCAACCGCTTTGGGAACGTGCCTCTTGTTAGTCAGTGTCGCTGAGATTGCCTGTCTGGTGCGCTAGTCACATCCGTGACCACCGACCCAGCCATAAACTCTCAGTTGCGCACAAGCTCTTCCTTTAGCCTGAGCTTTCGCTTCTTGAGGGATTGAAGCACTACTTCGTCAGGCAGGGGACGGCTCAGCTCATCTTCGATCTTGCGTTCGATTCCTGCGTGCTTGAGCTCGAGTGCACTGACATGTGAAGCTTCCATTGATGGTCCTCCATTGTCCGCCTGTCCCGCGATGCCCGACGCGGCATCGACCCGGTTCGGCGTGATTGCCATAGAACCACAATCAAACTATCTTGCGAAGTGCCGTGAGGTAAATTTCGGTGGACGGAGCACATGGACGTGTCGGATCGGACGCCGGAGCCTTCCTGGGGATCGGGGATTAGGGCGTGATCGAACAGGAAATGCGCAAACGCCTCGAGGTTATGAGGATCGAACACCGGGACCTTGATGCAGCGATAGACGCGCTTGATGCTGCCGGTTCGACCGACCAGTTGCAGATCGCGCGGCTCAAGAAGCGCAAGCTCAGGCTGAGGGACCAGATCAGCCAGATCGAGGATCGCCTAATCCCCGATATCATCGCCTGAGCGCGTGAAAAACAGGCTCAAGGGCAAAGCCAGAACCGTTCCGCTTTCGGACAGGTACTAACTGGATCGCGCTGGAGGGGCCTGGGCCCCTTGCCCGATGGCGCGGCGCGGCCCTATCCCCACGATCGATGCCGCAACCCACGTCGATAAATCCGCAAATCGTGGAATCGCTATATTGCGATGCACTCGTCCTGTCCGACGAGGTGCGTTCCGCGTTCAACCTCTCGGGACGAATCGACGAGGCGGGTGAGAAGAAAGACCTTGCCCGCATTGCATTGTCCAGCGAGGGGCTGCGCACGACGACGCGAATGATGCATGCGATCGCCTGGCTGTTGAATCACCGCGCTTTTTTCATGGGCGAACTTTCGGAAATGCAGCTGCGTCGTCACGGTCGACTGAGCCTTGAGCTACAGGAATCTGATCCCGATCAGCTGGGTTTGCTCGATGTGGAGGTTCAGGAACTGATATCTGAGACCCAGAGCTTCTACCGAAGGCTGGTGCGCCTCGATCGGGGCTGGCGACAACCCGATTCGGGACTGCCGGGCGCCGTCAATCGATTACGTCAGACTTTCGAACGGCCGGTCGAGCATTAGGATTTGCTCCGCTGGTGCGGATTCACCTGCGGCTCCCGCCTTAAACTGCCGATAGTGCCTTGCGCCAGCTCTCCAGGCGAGCGTTACGCACATCTTCCGGCATTTCCGGTTCAAACTGACTCACCGTCCCGCGCATGCCGGCCAGAGCATCGTCCAGCGAAGCGAACATGCCGCCGCCCAGCCCTGCAAGCGCCGCCGCTCCCAGTGCGGTGGTCTCAACGAATTCCGGCCTCTCGACCGGCAGGCCGAGAATGTTCGCAGTGTCCTGCGCCATCCAATCATTGGCGCTCATGCCGCCGTCGATCCTCAGAGCGCGCCACTGCGCGCCGTCTGCTGCGAAGGCTTCGGCAAGGTCATGGGTCTGCATCGCCATTGCCTCGAGCGCGGCCCGGGCGATATGGGCCCGCCCACTCGCAAGGCTCAACCCACTGATGCTCGCGCGTGCATCGGGCCGCCAATGCGGCGCGCCAAGGCCGGAATGGGCCGGAACGATCACCACGCCGCCGCTGTCATCGATCGAGCGCGCGAGCACTTGCGTTTCATCTGCCGTCTCGATGATGCCAAGGCTGTCGCGCAACCATTTGATTAGGCTGCCGGCAACGAACACCGAACCTTCGAGCGCATAGCTGCGCTCTCCGTCCAGCTGGCACAGCACCGTGCCGAGTAGCCGATTGTCCGAAGCCGGTTTCGCCGCGCCCATATTGGTCAGCACGAAGGCCCCGGTTCCAAAGGTCGCCTTGGTATCGCCAACAGCCAGACAGCCCTGGCCGATCGTCGCCGATTGCTGGTCACCGGCCAAGCCGGTTATCGGGATCGCCCGGCCGAGCAGTTCGGGGCTGGTCATGCCGAAAATGCCGGCATTGTCGCACAGCTCGGGCAGAGCGGCATGCGGAATGCCGAACAGGTCGCATAGCCCTTCCTCCCAGCTGGCACCGGTCAGCGCCAGCAAGCTGGTGCGGCTGGCATTGCTGGCATCGGACAGATGCACACCGCCGGTCAGCTTGAATACCAGCCAGCTTTCCACCGTACCGAAAGCCAGGTTTCCTGCCTCGGACGCAGCTTTCACCTCGGCGCTGTTGTCCATCAGCCAGCGCATCTTGGTGGCCGAGAAATAGGGATCGAGCAGCAGGCCAGTCGCCTCATGGATCGCTGTTTCGTGCCCGGCGGCGCGAAGCTCGTCGCAAAAAGCGGCAGTCCGGCGATCCTGCCAGACGATGGCGCGGGCCAGCGGCGCGCCCGAATTGCGATCCCACGCGACGACGGTCTCGCGCTGGTTGGTGATGCCGATGCAGGCGATCTGCTCCGCCCCGCCGGCCTCGGCCATGGCATCGCGCGCGCAGGCCAGTGTCGAATCCCAGATTTCGGCTGCATCGTGCTCGACCCAGCCGGGTTGCGGATAATGTTGCTCAAGCTCGCGCTGGGCGACGGACTTCACGCCGCCGTCGCGGGTAAATACCATCGCCCGGGTGGATGTCGTCCCGGCATCGAGGACAAGGATAAGGTCGCCTGACATGGCTGTGAAGATGCCGTCCGCCCGCCGCGAAGTCGAGAGGTGTGTTGCAGCCCGCCAGCGCGCTCGACACAAACCTCGCGAAGCGCCATAGCGACGCCATGGATAGTTCCGCTCTCGATGATGCGCCTTTCACCATCGCCGAACAGGTCGGCCCGCTGGTCCGGCGCGTGCTGTGCCGCAACCCGTCTGCTTTCACCTTTACGGGCACGCAGAGCTATATCGTGGGCGATGCCAGCGATGTTGCGGTGATCGATCCGGGACCCGATGAGCCGGAACATCTCGACGCACTGGTCGCTGCAATTGGTGATGCGCGGCTGACCGCGATCTGCTGCACCCACACCCACCGCGACCACTCTCCCGCCGCTGCGCCCCTAGCCGAGCGGACCGGCGCGAAGATCATCGGCTGCGCGCCATTTTCGCTGAACGACGATGGCCCGCGCTCGGACGCCGCTTTCGATCCCACTTACAAGCCGGCCGAGATCATGGAAGACGGCGATGTTGTTTCGGGCGACGGCTGGACGCTCACCGCGATCTACACGCCCGGCCACACCTCCAATCACCTGTGCTATGCTCTGGCCGAAACCGGCGCGCTGTTCACCGGCGACCATGTGATGGGCTGGTCAACCACCGTCGTCTCCCCGCCCGACGGCGACATGACCCAATATATGGCCAGCCTGAAGAAGCTCTATGACCGCGAAGACTCGGTCTACTTTTCGGCCCATGGCCCGGTCATCAAGAAGCCGCGCCAGCTGGTGCGCGGCATGATCGGCCATCGCCGCCAGCGCGAGACTCAGATCCTCAAGATGCTAGAGAAGGATGTCGGGCGAATTTCGGAGATGGTGCCGCAAATGTATAAGGGTGTGGACCAGCGGCTGTGGCCTGCGGCGGAACGCTCAGTGCTGGCCCATCTGATCGATCTGCAACGCAAGGGCAAAGTATCTTGCGAGGGAGATGACTGGTCAGCCACGACCTGATCGGCGATTTTTCCCTTGGGTGAACGCCTGCCGCTTCCTAGATAGGGCAGGATCGCAAGCAGAGGAATTTACCAGAATGACCGTCATGACCGCCGATCTCACCGGTATCGACGTACTCGCCGAGATCGAGCGACTGCGCAAGGAACGCAATGCGGTGATCCTGGCGCACTATTACCAGAAGCCGCAAATCCAGGACCTGGCCGATTTCGTCGGCGACAGCCTGCAATTGAGTCAGGAAGCGGCGAAGACCGATGCCGACGTCATCGCCTTTTGCGGCGTCAAATTCATGGCCGACACGGCCAAGATCCTCAGCCCGGAAAAGATCGTCGTGCTGCCTGATCTCGAAGCCGGCTGTTCGCTGGAAGATTCCTGCCCGCCCGAAAAATTCAAGGCCTTCCGCGAGGCCCATCCCGATCACATCGCGCTGACCTACATCAATTGTTCGACCGAAGTGAAAGCGCTGTCAGACGTGATCGTCACCTCCTCCAGCGCCGAGACTATCCTGCAGCAGATACCCAAGGACCAGAAGATCATCTTCGGGCCGGACCGGCATCTTGGCGGCTGGCTGTCACGCAAGTTCGACCGCGAAATGCTGCTATGGCCGGGCGTGTGCATCGTCCACGAGGCGTTCAGCGAGACCGAACTGCTCAAGCTCAAGGCCCAGCATCCCGACGCACCGATCGCCGCCCATCCGGAATGCCCGCCGCATATCCTCGACCATGCCGATCATGTCGGCTCGACCAGTTCGATCCTCAAATACGCCAAGAATTTCGAAGGCGACACGCTGATCGTCGCCACCGAACCGCATATCATCCACCAGATGGAAAAGGCGCTGCCGGGCAAGAATTTCATCGGTGCGCCGGGCGCAGACGGCAACTGCGCCTGCAATATCTGTCCCTATATGGCACTGAATACTCTGGAGAAACTTTACTTGGCGCTGCGCGATCTGCAGCCTAGGATCGAGATCGAAGAAGACCTGCGACTGGCAGCCAAGCGCAGCCTCGACAAGATGCTGGAGATGGCGAGCGGCACGGTCGGCAAGGGCGATCTGGGCGCGCGGTGAAGTGTGTACGAGATGCGGATAGGCTCATTGAGTGGATCAAAAGCGATCCCGTGCGCTGGACGATACTTGACCATGTTCGATCGCTCGATCTTCCCGATTGCTGGGTTGCCGCGGGGTTCGTCAGGAATCTGGCTTGGAGTAGATTGCACGGGCGCGAGACGGATATACTCACAGGAGACGTCGACGTAATCTGGTTTGACCCGGCCAGAGCCAGTGAAACTTTTGACCGAACAACTGAGTCACAACTGCGGCAGAGAGATGACGCGGTGAAGTGGTCAGTCAAGAACCAAGCACGCATGCACTTGCGCAATGGCGACGGACCATATTCGTCCAGCGAAGACGCGATGCACTATTGGCCCGAAACTGCCACGGCTGTCGCAGTCCGCAGGACCAAGGATGACGTTTGCGAGATCATCACTCCCCTTGGTTTGGAGGACCTCATGACCCTGCGTCTGCGACCAGCCGGCGCATTCAATGACAGAAAGCGAAATATCTTCGACCAGCGCGTGACTGCCAAACAGTGGCTAGTCGACTTTCCTCAATTGCAATTAACTGCCTAGACGGACCTCAAGTGGAAAGCGCCGGCGCGAGGGGAACTTCGCACCGGCGCCCCGGACTCGAACCGGAAGATCGGCGCGGCTGTTCGCGCCGAACCCGGCGAGCCTGTCGCGACTCCAAAACAAGTAATCACGCAGGTTTGTTCGATTCCGTAAAAATACGCAAGGCACTTGAGTCTGGGCCCGCGCACGGCCGGATTCAGCCAATGCAGGAAATCGTAATCAGTTGCATGCAAGCTGTCCCCGAACCGGACGCGGCGCAAATGGCGCGTGCCCGATCCGCGAACCCGCGCTAGAATAGACCCATGAAGCCGCACACTCGTCTGACGCTGCTGGGCGCTGCCCTTGCCGCCTTGGTGTTTCCCGCCGGCATGGCTCCTGCGCAGCAGGCAGCTGCCTATACGGTGGTGGAGACCGGCAAGGGCTATGAGCGATTGCAGGACGCGGTCAATGCGATTGGCGGAGGCAGCGGCACCATTCGCTTCATGTCGGCGCGCTTTATCGATTGCGCGGTCCAGCAGGCCGGAGACATTGCCTATGTCGCGGCTGTTCCCGGTCAGGCCGTGCTTGATGGGGTCGCCTGCGAGGGCAAGGCCGCATTGGTGCTGCGCGGTCGCAATGCGCGCATCGAAGGGCTGGTCTTCGCCAACATCCGCGTGTCGGACAAGAACGGCTCGGGCATCAGGCTTGAACATGGCAATCTTTCCGTATCGCAAAGCTGGTTCCGCGATAGCGAGCAGGGCATTCTTTCCGGCAACGATCGCAGCTCTACCATCACCATCGACAAATCGACCTTCACCCGGCTGGGCACCTGCGAGGGGTCCGGCGGCTGTGCCCACTCAATCTATATTGGCGACTATGGCGCGCTCACCGTTACCCGAAGCCGATTTGAGGCTGGCAGCGGCGGGCACTACGTCAAGAGCCGCAGCGCCAAGGTGACGATCCTTGATTCGAGCTTCGACGATTCGGCGGGAAAAGGCACCAATTACATGATCGACCTGCCTGCCGGAGCGCGGGGACGGATCGGCGGCAACTGGTTCGTGCAGGGCCACGACAAGGAGAACTATTCCGCCTTCATTGCAGTCGGCGCCGAAACAATCCGGAACAGCTCCGAGGGCCTGACGATATTCGGCAATGACGCCCGCTTCGCCACCGGCGTCGACCGGCAAAGCACCTTCATCGCGGACTGGACCGGCGAGACGCTGACGATCGGAGACAATGTGCTTGCCGAGGGCCTGGAGCGCTTCGAAAGCCGTTAAATCGCTACAACAGCAAATGCCCCGCCCGGTCTCGCTTGGTGGCAAGGTAGCGCTGGTTGTGGGGGTTGGCCGGCAGCTGGTGGGCGACGCGCTCGGTGATCGTCACCCCTTCGGCTTCCAGCGCGGCGAGCTTGGCGGGATTGTTGGTCATCAGCCGGATTTGCTGGACGCCGAGCAGCCACAGCATGCGCGCAGCAACCGGAAAGTCGCGCGCTTCGGTGGGCAAGCCTAGCCGGTTATTGGCATCGACGGTGTCAAAGCCCTGGTCCTGCAGCTGATAAGCCCTGAGCTTGTTGATCAAGCCAATGCCGCGCCCCTCCTGACGCAAGTAAAGCAACACACCCCAGCCGCCGTTGTTTGCTTCCCCGGCCATGCTGGCCAAAGCTGCATCGAGCTGCGGCCCACAATCGCATTTCAGGCTGCCTAGAATGTCGCCAGTGAGGCATTCGGAGTGCAGCCGCACGAGCGGCGCGCGTTCGCCGTTCTGGCGTCCGATAATCAATGCGACATGTTCACGCATATCGTCAGTCGATCGGAAGGCTACGATCTCCGCATCTTCGCTCGCGGAAATCGGCAGGCGAGCGCGGGCAGCAATCGCGAGCTTGGCACTATCGGTCCATGCCTCAAGGTCAGCGACATTGACCGGCTGCGCCAGGCCGCTGGGCTCCGGTTCGACGAGGAATGCCGGGAGCACGCCGGCCAGACGCGCCAGCTCCATCGCCATGCTCGCCGCGGCCAGTTGCTCGATTGGCTCGGCGGCGAACGGTCCCTTCATCGGGTAGCGCAGGTCCAGCGCGGGATCGGCCAGCGATCGCGCCATCTCCAGCGTAAACGGCTCAGCAGCCCGGATCAGGACCGGCGCTTCGGGCACTGCGGCTTCGCGCTGGTTTGCCAGCTTGAGCGTCACCGCGCGCGCCGAGGAAATCAGCATGCGATCCGCGCGGACACCTTCGCCAAAGCCAGTCTCTGCGGGCAGCAGCGTGATGCCATCGCCAATGCGGATCGGCCAGCCATGGCGCAATGCATCAAGCGCCAGCGCGACCCGCCGCGCGGCGGCCGGCTGATCGGAACCGCTCAGAGGTCGAATTCCGTAATCAGCGGCACATGGTCGGAACATTGCACCCAGTCGCGCGTGTCCTCGAACACTTCATGGCCCTTTGCCTGTTTGGCCAGTTCGGGCGATGCCCACATATGATCGAGCCGTCGGCCGCGATCATTCGCCCGCCAATCCTTTGCCCGGTAGCTCCACCAGCTGAAATAGCGCTCGGGCGCCGGGATAAATTCGCGGCCGAGATCGACCCAGCCATGGGCTTGCTGAAAGCGAGCCAGCGTTTCCACTTCGAGCGGCGTATGGCTGACGACCTTCAGCAATTGCTTGTGATTCCACACATCGCATTCGAGCGGGGCGATATTGAAGTCGCCAACAATCAGGGTCGGGCGCTCGATTGTATCGGCCCAGCGCGTCATCCGGCCCAGGAAATCCAGCTTCTGCCCGAATTTCGGGTTCACCTCGCGATCGGCGACATCGCCCCCGGCGGGGACATAGACATTCTCGACCACCGTTCCCTGGCCGGGGCCAAGCAATTCGATACCGACATGGCGCGCCTCACCATTGGCCTGCCAGTCATGCCGGCTGTATTCCTGCATCGGAATACGGCTCACCGTGGCAACGCCGTGATAGCCTTTCTGGCCGTGGACAGCGCGATGGGCATAGCCGAGCTTCTCGAAGGCCTCATGCGGGAAGAACTCCTCGAGAGTCTTGATTTCCTGCAGGCACAGCACGTCGGGCGCGTGTTGCAGGATGAAGCGCTCGATCTGCGGCATGCGCAGACGCACCGAATTGATGTTCCAACTGACGATCTTGACCATGCGGAAGGCGTTAGCCGGATGGCGAGGAAAGGAAAACCCGAGTTTGTATTTTGGGTGCCTAGGAGTCTTTGTCGGGTACGCCAATCACATCCGTGACTGGCTAGCATAACCGGCCCAGAGTCCTTGTCGGGTACGCCAATCACATCCGTGACTGGCTAGCATCACCGGCCCGCTCCCCCTACCCAACCACCCCAAGCGTATCCTGTCGGGTGGTTGGGTAGGGGGAGCGGGCCGGTGATGCCAAGGTCATGACGGATGTCATGACCGTACCAAACAAAGAATTTCGCATCTGAAAGAAAGAAAAACCCTCGCCCCGGGGGCATTGGGACGAGGGTTCCTTTGAGCGTTCGTCACGCTAATGCCAAAGCTGCCACCAGGAGGCGCGGGCAACAGGGGGGAAACCCGCCTCGGACCGCTTTGACAGCTATATATTTAGGAGGTTTTTGCTTTCTGCCAAGTGAACGAGGCTGAACGAATTGTCGCAGTTTGTCGCAATGCCCGCACAGCCTGCGGCGATGCGTTTCCTGCTATCGACGAACCCTCGGGCGCGGGTCTCTCCAGCGAAAGCTGCTGTTGGAAACAGGGACACCATAACGGTGATTGGTCAACCGAATCGTGGTCCGCTTGTTTTGCGAATCGAGCGCCACCCAGCTCACCAGTTCGAGCCCACCCGGCGCAGAAGGATCGCGCACGAAAACCAGCGTGATAGTACCGTATTCAGGATGCCTGCTATCGCGCACCTCGACACTGGCGATATCAGGACTGTTGGTTGGTTTGAGTTTACCATAGCGGGCCATGTCACGCTTGGGATCAAGCAGCGCGCCGAGCGGGCTTCTCTTGATCGGCCAGCGCTGGACCTGCTTGACGTCATAATCGATCAGAGTGAGCGATTTGCCATCGCCGACAATCAACATGTTGACCGATTTTTCGTATTGGAACCGGATCCGGCCCGGCCGCTTGAGCGTAAGCGCGCCTTTGACGCGCTGGCCATTGCGATCGGTCTGGATGAAATCAGCGCGGAGCGTCGAAATGCCCCGCAGAGCGGCAACGGCCTGATCGAGAGTCACGCCATTGGACTGGGCCGCAGCCTGGTGCGCGGCGACAGGTGTAACCGCCAAAATGGCGACAACGACGAAGTTTCGGATCATGGCGGAAGCGCGGAACATGGATTCCCCCTAAAGTAGGGGGCTTGAACCGGCAATGAATCGCAAAGGCCTTATAAACAGGCCCTATTTGATCTTGGCTTCCTTGAACTCGACGTGCTTGCGCGCGACCGGGTCATATTTGCGGAAGACCATCTTCTCGGTCGTGTTGCGCGGATTCTTCTTGGTGACATAGAAAAACCCGGTGTCGGCGGTCGACACCAGCTTGATTTTTACGGTTGCTGACTTCGCCATGGCGTTATCCTAATCGTCTCGGGCAGCCGCTCGCTGCGCAAATTCGCAGTCCAGCTGAAAAACAAACAAAGCGGCGAAAACCCGCCGCCCCTCAAGGCTGCGGCCCCTGCGCGAAGCAGTGCATAAAGTCAAGCAGACAAGCGCCTGCCAGAGTCAGCCCGGGAAAGGCGCAATCGGCTCCAGCACATTGAATTCCTCTTCCAGCGGGTCATGGCTCAGTGGCTCGAAATCAACCTCATTCGGCGCGACATGGGTATCGGGCAAACGGTCGAGCAGATCGCGCAGCAATGTCAGCCGGCCAAGCTTCTGGTCGTTGAAATCAACGATCGTCCAAGGCGCGACCGCACTATGCGTCGCCCTCAGCATCTCCTCACGCGCCGCAGTATAGTCCTCATATTGGGTGCGCGCCACGAGATCGATCGGCGACAATTTCCAGCGCTTGAGCGGATCTTCAAGCCGTTCAGCTAGGCGTTCCTCCTGCATCACCTGGTCGCAGGACAGCCAATATTTGAACAACAGTATGCCATCATCGACCAGCAGCTTTTCAAACGCCGGCACTTCGTCAAGGAACCTTTCGACCTGTTCGTCATCGGCAAAGCCCATGACCTTTTCGACGCCTGCGCGGTTATACCAGCTGCGATCGAACAGCACGATCTCGCCCTTGCTGGGCAGGTGAGCGGCATAGCGCTGGAAATACCACTGGCTCATCTCGTGCTCTTCAGGCTTGGCCAGCGCGACGATGCGGCATTGGCGCGGGTTGACGCGGCTGGCGACAGCCTTGATCGCACCGCCCTTGCCTGCGGTATCACGTCCTTCGAACAGCACCAGGATACGGGCGCCGGTTGCTGCGGCCCACCGCGCCATCGCGACGAGCTCTTCTTCCATCGGCTCAAGCAGTTCGCGGTATCGCTTGCCCTTCAACTTGCCCATGTCATCTCCCCAAAAGGGCGGCCTGCGCCTCACGCCACTCTAGAAAAACACCAGCAGCGCACAACCCAGCGCCACGCGATAGACCACGAAGACCAGCATCGAGGCTTTCTCGAGGAACCGCATCAGGAAAGCCATCGTCGCAAATGCGGCCACGAAGGTCAGCGCGCCAGTTACCAGCGCGTCGATCTGCATCTGCGCCGAGGCCTCGGCAAGATCGAGCGCGGCCAGAAGGCCGGCACCGGCCACCGCCGGTATCGCGAGCAGGAAGGAGAAGCGCGCGGCCTCAACCCGCTTGTAGCCCAGCACGCGCGCGGCAGTCATGGTCGCGCCTGAGCGGCTGGTGCCCGGGATCAGCGCAAATGCCTGGGCAACACCGACGATGATCGCGTCGCGCAGGGTCAGGTCTTCGTAACTCTTGGTCTCGCGCCCGAACCGGTCGGCAAGGCCCAGCAGTACGCCATAGACGATCAGATTGACGGCAACGAGATCGGTGACGCGCAGGCTTTCAAGGTGGCCACCCAGCTTGAGAAACAGACCGACTGCCACGGCAGGGATCGTGCCGATCAACACCCACAGAAACAGCCGCCGCTGGTCATCGGCCTTGCCGACGCCGATACTCGCAAACCCGCCTCGTGCCAGGCCTTTCACGTCCTTGAAGAAATAGATGATGATCGCCAGCAACGACCCGATATGCACGGCGACATCGATCATCGGCCCCTGATCGGGCCAATTGGTCAAATGAGGAATTAGGATCAAATGCCCCGAGGATGAAATCGGGAGGAATTCGGTAATGCCCTGGACCAGGGCAATCAGCAGCTGCTGCAGGAAAGTCATTTGATTTTAGCGGCCTTGGCAGGGTTGAAACCGGATGTGACAGTTGCACCCGGCAAGAATTCGAAACAAGCGCAAGATTACCAGATGCGGACGCGCTTCTCCGGCGGCAGGTACAGCTCATCCTCCGGTTTGACATCGAAGGCCCGGTACCATTCGTCAAAATTGCGGACAATGCCGTTGATCCGGTATTTGGGCGGCGCATGCGGATCTGTGACGAGATATTGCCGTGCCAGCTGGTCACGCACCTTGGATCGCCAGACCTGCGCCCAGGCCAGGAAGAAGCGCTGGTC
Source organism: Novosphingobium sp. (assembly GCA_029247785.1). Lineage (GTDB taxonomy): Bacteria > Pseudomonadota > Alphaproteobacteria > Sphingomonadales > Sphingomonadaceae > Novosphingobium. The sequence continues at coordinate 33 of JAQWKP010000001.1, read as the reverse complement.
GCCGCTGGTGCCATCGATCACCGGCGCTTCCTT
>JAQWKP010000095.1 GCA_029247785.1 Novosphingobium sp. | reverse complement strand
GCCCATCGGAATGAACGAAATTGAGCTGGAGCCAGGGCGTGTCCCAGCTCTCGCCAATCGCATCGAAAGTGACACGTGGCAGCGCCAGCGTTCCGCTCTGGTCGATGATCCAAAGCGTCGCCGAATCGCGCATCTGAGGGTCTTCAGGTCGCTCCGTTTGGAAGTACTCGAATTCGGGATCGAGCCCGCCGGTGAAGCCGAGTGCCATGGTCAGACTGTCAATCCCGGCCGAATGCCGAAGCCAAAGCCGAATTTTTGCGTGTAGGCTGCGAATTGTGCGTTAATCTGATCCGGGTTCATGCCGAATTCCTCGGGCGAATGTTTGTGCGTGCCATGCTTGGTCTGGGCATTGTTGGCCTGCCATTCGCGAATTGCATCGATATGCGCGTCAGACATCGTCAGACCTGACCATTCATAGATTTGCCTGACTGTTTCGACATGGTCACTCATCATGTCGTGATAGGAGATGTCGATAAAGCGGGAATCCCCGACCTGTTCGCGCGCGCACATGCCCTTCTCGATCGCGGCCCATTGCAGATCCATCGCCTTGCGGCCCTGGGCGGCGCGAATCTCGGGGGTTACCGGTTGGCCATTCATCCCGCGCAGGATCGCCTGGACACTCGCCAGCGAAGCCAGCTGTTGCGACAGGTCGCGATGCGTCCAGATCAGCCGCGCATCGGGATATTGCGCGGCGAGTTCGCCCAGCCACAACATGTGGTCCGATCCCTTGAGCGCCCAGCGCTTGCCCGTATTGCCCCACTGGCAATGTTGGAGGAACTCGCGATGAAGCTGCATCGCCGCGCTGTGGTCGGCCTCAGTCAGATAGTCGCGATAGCTGTCGCCGCCCCAGAAACACCACAGCTGCTGACTGGTAAAGGCGAGGCTCAAAATGTCGCTGCCGCATTCGGCCAATGCGCCTGCGCCTTCCTCGATCATGTAGGGATGTGTGATGAAGACGTCGGGGATCAGTTCGAACAGCTGCATCATCCGTTTTTCCGCAGCCTCAAGTCGCTCAGGCGAAGGCGCTCCCAGCGCCAGCGGCGGCGAGGGTTCGCGGCAGATCCAGTGCTCGGACGTCATATTGTCCGGATCGAGGCTCAGCAAGGTCTGCAGCAATGTCGAGCCGGAGCGCGGCGGGCCGACGACAATCAGCGGCGCGGTGATTTCCTGCGCGGCGATCTCGGGATGAGCCTTGCGGTCGGCGATCAGTCGCAGCCGGGTGGCGAGTTGGTGGACCATGTAGTCGACTGCAAGCACGCGAGCCGCTGTAGTCATTGCCGGCCAGCTATCCTCCGAGACCGATGCGACATAGGCATCGAGCCCGGCATCGCGCGCCGGATCACCAAAGTCCTCAAGACCCGTTTCGGCTGTCGCCAGCGCCTTGAGCACCGCAGAGCCGGGGCATTCGCTGAAGTCGATCGCCTGGGACGCCATGCTGGGCTTCTCCGCACCATGCTGAGTGTTTGTCAAACTCTTAGCGACGTGCCAGCTTGTCAACCGGCTTGGCGAGAGCGCAGCTTGCCGGTAGCACTTGCGGGCACCTCACGGGAAAGGACCGAGAAAGCATGAGCCAGACCGGCATGGTTGATATCGACACGGAAGTGCGATGGCTGCACGAAGAAGCGACCCGCCGCAGCGGTCAAACCGATTTGGGCCGGATGATTACCACGCCCCGCTGCGCATGCTGGTCGAGGCGATGAATGCAGTGGCGATGGACGAGACCGGGCGGCAATTCTGGCGCGAGGAGCTGGTCGGCACGCTGATCCCGCGCGCGGCGCGCTGGCTCGGCTGGAAGCAGCATCCCGAATATCGCCAGGTCAAGATCGCAAAGCCGCTGGTGATCTGCGGCGTGCCTCGCACCGGCACCACCGCCTTGCACAAGGTGATGTCAATCGATCCGCAATTCCAGGGATTGGAGAATTGGCTGTCGATCTGGCCGATGCCGCGCCCGCCGCGCGAGCAATGGGCCGACCAGCCTGGCTATACAATCGCCGCCAAGATGCTCGCTGATCGGGGCGCGAGTATCCCTGGTCTGACCTCGCAGCATGAGGTGGTAGTCGACGAGGTGGACGAATGCATGGAAGTGCTCAAACTCGGCTTCGTCAACAACCGATACCCCTCACTCTCCCTGCTCGACGAATATGACAGCTGGTTCCAGTCGTTGAGCGAGCTGCCATGGTACCGCGAGATGGCCGATACCTTCCGGCTGATCGGGTTGAATGACGAGCGGCCCTGGCTGCTCAAGAACCCCGGCCATTTCGTCTCGATCGAGGCTCTGCTGGAGGTGATTCCCGATGCGCAGGTGATCGTCACTTACCGCGATCCCTACAAGGCGCTGGGCTCGCTCTGCAGCATCCTCTCGCACCCGCGCCAGCTGACCACGCCCGACATCGACTTGAGGCAGACCGGCCCTCGCGAACTCGGCTATTGGTCGCAAGGCGTCGCGCCCATGGCCAAGGTCCGCGCCGAACGTCCGACCGAGCAATTCTACGATGTCGATCACGCCAATTTCCACGCCGACCCAATCGCGACGATCAGCGGCATCTACTCCCATTTTGGTTATACGCTGTCAGACGAAGTGGCGGAGCGAATGCGCAAGTGGCTCGCTGCGAACCCAGCAGGCAAGCACGGCGATCATGTCTATGACCCGCGAGACTATGGGCTTGATGCGGCGGAAGTGAAGGCTGCGTTTGCCGGGGAATGAGGAGGATAGAGATGAACCTGATAGTTACGATGCGTTTGAACGCACTGTCCTGTATCGGATTTGGTGCGCTATTCGCGCTTTTGCCGAACCCTGTTGCGGCTTTTTTGAGTGACACTCCAGTTCCCGCGCATCTCCTTCTCGGCCTTGGTGTCGTGCTTGTCCTGAACGGACTGCATATTCTCTGGGCCGCGAGGCAATTAGATCGAGCGCGAAAATGGCGGATCTATTTTTCGTTGGGGGACTTCGCCTGGGTTGGCGGAACAGCAGCGCTGATCGTCGCCGAGCTCTGGATCACCACGACTCCTGGTGTTGTCGCCGCAATTGCCGTCGCTGCCGTGGTCGGGTTTTTTGGAGTGCGCCAGCTGCAAGCTGGAAGATGACAGCGCTGCCTGTGCGATGCATGACATGATGGAGAATGACGATGAAGCGGCTTGATGGCAGGATCGCGGTGATCACTGGCGGTGGACGTGGGATCGGGCGGGCGACTGCCGAACGGTTCGCGCAGGAAGGCGCGAAAGTGGTGATCGCGACGCGATCCGAGGAACCGGGACGCGAGGCCGTAGCAGCGATCGAGGAGTTGGGCGGCGAGGCGCTGCTACTCGTCGGCGATAGCGGCGACCGTGACTTCAGCCGTGAGACGATCACCCGCACGGCCCAGCATTTCGGCAGCATCGACATCGTCTTGCACAACGCCGCCTATACCGAAGGCGGTTGGCTCGACACGACGGACGACGAGCATATCGATACCATGTTCCGGACCGGGCTGATGGCCTGCTTCTGGCTCACTACCGATGCGCTTCCTTACCTGAAACAAAGCAAGGTGCCCCGCATCCTTGTGACCTCGTCGATCGACGGCAACAAATATTCGATGCCGGGCCGATCCCACTATTGCTCGATGAAAGCGGGCGTCTCGGGCTTCATCCGTAGTGCAGCGACCGAGCTGGCGAAACATCGAATCACCGTCAACGCGGTGGAACCCGGACTTACACTCACTGATGTGGTTGCGCGGGTCATCGCACCGGATGTGATGGATGAGCTGGTCGGAGAAATCCCGCTCGGGCGGGCGGTATACGCAGAGGAAGTGGCCTCTGCCTTCGCCTTCCTCGCCTGCGACGAAGCCGCAATGATCACTGGCCAGGCTATCGCCATCGACGGCGGCCAGGTGCTGGGCACCGATAAGGTCATGGCCTTTGACGATCACTGAGCTGATCCTGGCCTGTTGGCCAATGATCCGAATTGAATTGTTCACATTAAAGCAAATTTCGCTATGCAGCCCGCAATTGGCCGCCAATCAGCGATGCGCCGCCTGAAGCAACAAGGAAATTTCAGACAATGTTGGACCAATTAGTCCGGACTCGCTTGCGCCCGGGGCGCAAGAGTCCGACATCAATCATCTTCGCCTCATTGCTGCTTGCATCCGCCGGGACCGCCCATGCGACCGATGGCTATTTTCTCAACGGGATCGGAGCCAAGGCCAAGGGTGCCGCAGGCGTCGCCATCGCGTTGCCTCAAGACGCGCTTTCCATCAACGCCAACCCGGCCGCCGCAACGGAAGTCGGACACCGGGTCGATGCGGGGTTCGAATTCTTTAGACCGGATCGTGGCGCCACCATTTCCGGCAATGGCGCGGGTCTGAATGGCACCTATAGCGGAAATGGAAAGAAGAACTTCCTGCTCCCTGAAGTCGCCTATGTTCGTCCCCTGTCAGACACGATCGCAGTGGGTATCAGCATCAGTGGTCATGGCGGGATGAACACGACTTACAAGTCGAACCCGTTCGCCTCCTTCGGTGCCACCGGCGATGCCGGCGTCGATCTGAAGCAGATATTCATCACGCCGACCATTGCTGCTCGGATTGCTCCGGACCACAGCATTGGCGTTTCACCGATCATCGTGTTCCAGCTGTTTCGTGCCAAGGGCATCCAGCCGTTCGGCTTTGCCTCATCCGATCCGGCCCGATTCACTAATAGCGGCACAGATAGTGCGGCGGGGCTGGGTTTCAGGCTCGGATATCTTGGCAAGCTCGGCGGCCGCGTGCAGATCGGTGCTTTCTATCAGTCAAAGGTCTGGGCCGGAAAGTTCGACAAATATGGCGGACTTTTCGCCGAAAATGGCGGCTTCGATGTGCCCCCGTCCTGGGGCGGCGGCATCGCCGTCGACGTGACCAATCGGCTAACGCTGGCGGGGGACGTCAAGCGCATCGAATATTCGAAGGTCGAATCGGTCGGCAATCCACTTGCGCCGCTTTTTGCCGGCGTGCCATTCGGCGC
>JAQWKP010000369.1 GCA_029247785.1 Novosphingobium sp. | reverse complement strand
TTCTTCATCGACAAGATGCCCAACAACTTCCGGCATATCGGGCTGATCAGTCTGATCCTGCCAAATGCGAAGATCATCGATGCGCGCCGCGCGCCGATGGATTGCTGTTTTTCCGGCTTCAAGCAGCTCTTCGCCGAGGGGCAGGAGTTCACTTATGGGCTGCATGAGATCGGCACCTATTATTCCGACTACGTCAGTTTGATGGACTATTGGGATGAGGTGCTTCCCGGCAAGGTGCTGCGTGTGCAGCACGAGGACGTGCTCGACGATCTTGAAGCCCAGCTTGCCCGGATGCTCGACTTCCTCGGCCTGCCTTTCGAGGAGGGCTGTCTTGATTTTCATCGCACGGAGCGGGCTGTGCGGACGGCCAGCTCAGAACAAGTCCGCCGTCCGATCAACCGCGAAGGCGTGGGCAGCTGGAAACCCTACGAGCCCTGGCTCAATCCCTTGCGTGAGGCGCTGGGCAGTCTCGCTTGATCCGGGCCTGCCTGTTCGCGCACGGCGGCAAAGGGTGACTAATCTTGCGTAGAAGCCAATGGCTTTCCAGCATGTTCAGCCTGCCGTGACTGTGTTTTAACCGGCGGGGCAAAGCAAGCAGCTTGGGAGAGCAGAGCGATGGATTTCAAGGAACGCTACGGGCCGTGGGTAGTGGTTGCCGGGGCGTCGGAAGGCACTGGTCGCAGCTTCGCCCGCCAGGTTGCGGCGAAGGGACTTTCCTGCGTGCTCGTCGCCAAGCACGGTCCGCTCGAAGAGACTGCGGAGGAAATAAGGCGCGAATCTGAGGTCGACGTGGTCACCGCCAAGATCGACCTTGCCGGCGATGACGCCGCTGCGGGGATCATAGCGGCGGTCGGCGGCCGTGAAGTCGGCCTCTACATCTCCAATGCCGGTGCGGACTGGGCGGGTGAGCGCTTTCTCGAGCACGATATTGAAGATTGGCTGTCGCTCAGTCATATCAATGTCGACACCATGCTCCGCTGCGCCCACCATTTCGGGCGGGCGATGAAGGATCGGCGGCGGGGCGGTATCCTGCTGGTCAATTCAGGCGCTTGCTATGGCGGCAGCAAATATCTCGCAATCTATTGTGCCGCCAAGGCATTCCAGCTCAATTTCGCCGAGGGGCTGTGGTCCGAGCTGCGGGTTTACGGTGTCGACGTGCTTTCAATCGTGCTCGGCAGGACTGACACGCCCGGCTATCGCCAGCGCCGAGCGGATCGGGGCCTCATTGTCGGATCAGCCGAGGATGAGGGCCTGGCATCCGCCGAGGACGTCGCGATCCAGGGGCTGGAGCGCCTGCCGTTCGGCCCGGTCCACAATGTCGGGCTGGAGGATGACGATGCCATGTTCGGTAGTTCTGCAGCTGGGCGGCGGGAGAAGGCTGTCATGCTCGAGACGATTGTGATGGAAGGCAGCGGCTACAAGCCGGAGACTGATCTTTGAGGCGATCATTCGCAAGGTTCGTCATTCGCCATAGTCGTCGCCGCTTGTTTCTGTAATCATCCGGAGATTGGCGAATCCCTCGTGAATCGGGATGTCGCCATGGAATGACCGGGAGAGGTCCAATGGACGCGATCGCCTCGAATGACGCCATCACCATGGAAATCGTCAGGAGCGCGCTCAACAATATCAGCGCGGAGATGGGAACTGCGGTTGTGCGCGGCGGGTATTCCACTTCGATCAAGGAAGGCGGCGACGCCTCCAATGCGATCTTCGATGCGGCGGGTCGGCTGGTCGCGCAAAGCGACAGCACCCCGCTGCTCCACCTGTGCAGCCTGCGGCCATCGCTGGGCGAGGTCATCAAGGACTTCCCGCTCGATCAGATGCGAGACGGCGATGTCTATCTCACCAACGACCCGTTCCGCGGCGGCATCCATTCCAACGATATTCTGCTGTTCAAGCCGGTGTTTCATGAGGGTAAGCCGGTGTTCTTCACCGGCACGCTGATTCATGTCGCCGATGTTGGCGGGATGTCGGCAGGGGGCCTGCCGGCCAATGCAACGGAGATCTATCACGAAGGGTTGATCCTGCCACCGATGCGCTTCTATGAAGCGGGCTCCCCCAACCGCACTCTGATCACGTTGCTTACCGCCAACAGCCGCACGCCTGACAAGCTGATGGGCGACCTCGAAGCGCTATTGGGCGGGGTCAATGTCGGGGCCGAGCGCCTGAAGGCATTGATCGGCAAATACGGGCTCGACCGGCTGAACCACATCGTCGATTCGCTGATCGATTATGCCGAGCGCCGCACGCGTCAGGAAATCGCCAACTTGCGCCCGGGTACCTATGAAGGATCCTTCGCGATCGATGACGACGGCGTCGAACAGCGTCCCGGCGGGTTCGTCGTACGCGTCAAGGTGACTATCGAGGACTCCAATTTCACTGTCGATTTCACCGGGACTGACCAGCAAGCTCGGGGCGCGATCAATGCGGCGGTGTCGCAGACCATGTCAGGCGTGCTGTTTGCGCTGCGCTGCCTGATCGATCCGACTATCCCCCTGAATGACGGATGCTATGCGCCGGTGGAAATGGTCCTGCCCTCAGGCACACTGGTCAATCCGGACATGCCCGCAGCGGTCAATTCGCGGATCGCCACGATAGGCGCGATCACCGATGCGATCCTCGAGGCGATGTCCGGGGTCTATCCCGAAAAGGCGATTGCAGCCTCGTGTAGCGTCCATGTCAGCACCCCGACAGGTCGCGATCCCAAGACCGGGCGGCCGTGGATATTCATCAGCGCGATCAATGGCGGCGGCGGCGCGCGTAGCGGCAAGGACGGGGTAGACTGCGCTGGCGGGCCGCTGATCATCCAGGGCTTTGGCGGAGCCGGGACGCCTACTGAAACGCTGGAAATGGAATATCCGATACTGGTCGAACGCGTCGAGATGTGGCGCGATTCAGGCGGAGCCGGAAAGTGGCGTGGCGGTGTGGGGTCCTTGCGCGACGTACGAATGCTCGATGACGGCATGCTGACCGCACGCATCGCCGACCGTTCGATCTTCCCGCCGCGCGGGATCGGCGGCGGTTCGCCCGGCGTTGGCGGCAAATGGGTGATCAATCGCGGCACGCCCGATGAAACCACCTTGCCGCCCAAGATCACCAATCATGCGTTCAAGGCAGGCGATGTGCTGACCATGGCGGGATCGGGCGGCGGTGGCGTCGGCGATCCGTTCGAGCGCGACGAGAGTGAAGTGCTGGCCGACTTTCAGGAGCACAAGCTCACTATCGCTGCGGCACGCGAGCAATATGGCGTCGCGATTGTTGCTGCTCCCGGCGACGATGCGGTTGCGACGGTTGATCCAGAGGAAACCCTCAATCTGCGCGAGGCGGCCCGGTCATGAACGAGGCGGCTACCCAGGCGGATTTCTTCGTCGGTATCGACATCGGCGGTACCTTTACCGACGTGATACTGGCAGAGCAGAACAGTCACCAGCTGTTCGCTGCCAAGCGGCTGACCACGCCGGAAAATCCGTCTGAAGGCGTGATCGCTGCGTTGGGCGACGCGCTGGAACAGGCGGGAATAGGCGCTGGCTCGCTGGCCCGAGTGGTCCACGCGACCACACTTGCCACCAATTTGATCCTTGAGGGCAAAGGCGCTCGCGTTGGCTATGTCACCACCGAGGGCTTTGGCGATTTGCTGCAGATGGGCTGGGGCGTTCGTTCCGGCGCTGACCGCTACGACCTGATGATCGACGAAGCCTCCCCGCCGGTCGAGCGGATGATGACGATCGAGGCGAGCGAACGATTGAACTGGCGTGGCGAAGTGCTCACGCCGCTGGACGAAGAAGCGCTGGCAGAGGAAGTCCGCAAGCTGATAGCGCGCGAGCCGGGCGCCTATGCCGTCTGCCTGATGCATTCCTATGCCAATCCCGCGCATGAACGCAAAGTTGCCGAGCTGATCCGGCGCGAGCGGCCCGATGCCCATGTCGCCCTGTCCAGCGAGGTCTGGCCGCAATTCCGCGAATTCGACCGTGCGGTGACGACAGTGATGTCGGCCGCCGTAGGCCCGCTGATGTCGGGCTATCTAGGAGACCTCGAAGCCGCACTGGGTGAAATGGGCACGCGCGCGCCTCTGCAGATCATGCAGTCCAATGGCGGGGTGATGTCGACGGGCGCGGTGGCGGCCAAGCCGATCCAGAGCATCGAATCAGGTCCGGCAGCAGGGGTGATCGGGGCGGCGCATTCGGGCGTGCTATACGGCTGCCCAGACATCATCAGTTTCGATATGGGCGGCACCACGGCCAAGGCGGCTCTGGTGACCGGCGGCAGGCCGAATGTCGTGCATGGCTTCATGGTTGGCGGCAAGGCGAGCTCGGCAGGCAAGCGGCGGGCTGGGGCAGGCTTTCCAGTGGCGATCCCAACGATCGACCTTGCCGAAGTCGGCGCGGGCGGCGGCAGTATCGCATGGGTCGATGCCGGAGGCCTGCTGCAGGTCGGGCCGCAAAGCGCCAGCGCGATGCCGGGGCCTGCCTGCTATGGGCTTGGCGGTACCCAGCCAACCGTCTCTGACGCCGATCTCGTGCTCGGTTATTTCGACGCTGATTACTTCCTCGGCGGCAGGATGCAGGTTTTCCCCGAGCTGGCGCGTGAGGCGATAGCAAAGCACGTCGCCGCTCCGCTGGGCATGGACGTCGCCGCTGCGGCCAGCGGCATCCACCAGATCATCAATGCCAATATGGCTGCCGCGGTTCGGCTGGTGACGGTCGAGCGTGGCCACGATCCCGCCGAACTCAGCGTCATCGCCTCGGGCGGTGCCGGGCCGGCGCATATCGTCGAGGTGGTTGAGGAATTCAACGTAAGCTCCATCATCATTCCCGGCACCCCGGGCCTGGCCTCTGCCGCCGGGCTGCTGGTGACCGACATGACGGCCGATTTCGTGCGCACACAGGTGATGGAGCCGGACGCGCTCGATCCGGCGGCGGCCAATGCGATCTTTGCCGAACTGGAGGCGCAAGGGCTGGATGAAATGCGCGGCAGCGGAATTTCCGACGATGCAATTCGTGTCGAACGCCATATCGACGCCCGGTTCCAGGGTCAGGGCCACGAGATTTCGGTGCCGGTTGACACTGGCTCGCTGCAGCACGACGACCTCGTCACGACGCAGGACGAGTTTCGCGAACTTTACGCCAAGAGCTATGGCATAAGGCAGTCCTACCCGGTCCAGCTGGTCAATTTCCGCACACGCATTGTGGGGCAAGTGCCTAAGCTCGAATTCGTGCGCCATGTCCCTCTGGCAGGTGGGCCTGAACGCGCGCTCAAGAAGCAGCGGCCAGTCTATTTCCAGCGCGCCGGTGAATATCTCGAGACCAAGGTCTATGCGAGGGAGCGGCTGGGTGCCGGAGATATCATCGCCGGTCCGGCTGTTGTGGAAGAACCGGATTCAACGACTATCGTACCGCCGGGGTATTGCGTCAGCGTAGGCGACTACCGCCAACTGGTTATCGAGCGGGAGTGAGATAGACCTGCGGCTGCCTGACTTGCACAATTGGAAAGGAAAACGACTTGGCCATCATTCCGGAGCATAAAGACTACTCGCTGGCGCCTTTCTCGCTTGAGGGGCAGTCCGCCATCGTCACCGGCTCGGGTTCGGGCATCGGCAGAGCCACGGCAAGGCTGTTCGCCAGCGCTGGCGCGAAAGTGGTGCTTGGCGATATAGACATCGCCGCTGCCCGCGTTGTTGTTGACGAGATCGCGGATGCCGGTGGTGCCGCGCTCGCCGTGGAATGCGACATTTCCGATGAGGCGCAGGTCAAGGCGATGTTTGCAGCCGCGCTGGGTGAATATGGTCAGGTGGATGTGCTGGCATCGGTCGCTGCCTATCGCAAGAAGCATGACACGATGCGGATGAGCCCGGAAGAATGGGACATCATGCAGGCCGTTACCGCGCGCGGCACGTTCTTGTGCATGCGAGAGGCGATCCGGGTGATGCGCGAAGCAGGCGTGGGCGGAACGATCGTCAATGTATCCAGCGTCGCCTCGATCCGACCCGTCGTGTTCAACTCGATGGACTATGATGCCGCCAAGGCCGGGGTGAACGCGATGACTCTCGCGGCAGCGGCCGAATTTGCCGAACATGGCATCAGGGTGAACGCGGTGCTGCCAGGTGGAACCAATTCCGCCGGCGCCGGCAAGATGGGCGACACATCCGTCGAGCAAGTGTCGATCCACGGCCCGATCACTCAGCCAGGCCGTGTGCTGGTGGACCGCATGGCTGAGCCAATTGAGCAGGCCCGGGCGATCCTGTTCCTTGCCAGCCCGGCGTCGAGTTATATCACCGGTCAGTTGCTGGCGGTGGAGGGCGGAGTTCTGTTGAGCTGAAGTCAGGTCCACGGAGGCTCGTATGCAGCACTATCCCGTCCTTGAGGATTTCGACGATCCCTCGTTCGATCCGTTCATGTCGGACGAGGCGATATTCGGTTCGATGGTCGATCCTTGGACGCCGCTTGCCGAATTGCGTCGCAAGGGGTCAGTTCATGAAAGGCTCTATCATCCTTTTTTGGGCATGCCGCCGGACGCCTCGCGGCCCGAGATGCCGCCCATCCTCGTGCTTGGTTTCGAGGAGGCTTATGAGGTTCTCAATACGCCCGCAATCTTCCACCAGGGCTACATGCACAATCTCGGCGTGACTTTCGGCCATACTCTATCGGTGATGAATGCGCCTGAGCACACGCGCTATCGCCGTATCCTGCAGCGCGCGTTCCTGCCGCAGGTGGTGGCGAAATGGGGCGAGACGCTGGTCGAGCCGGTGATCGACGAGCTGCTGGGCAAGTTCGAAAAGCGCGGCGAGGCCGATCTCGTTGACGAGTTCACCCAGCATTATCCATTCGGGATCATCTACCGCCAGCTTGGTCTGCCGCCCGAACAAGCCACACTGTTTCACAAAATGGCGATCTCGCAGACGGTCTATTGGGCCTTCCCCGACAAGGCCAAGGAAGCCAGCCGCAAGTTGGGCGTGTTTTTCGCGGAATTGGTCGAGCAGCGTAAGCGCGAGCCTGGTGGCCCCGACGACCTCATCGCCATCATGCTCAACGCTGATGTTGAGGGCGAGGGCATGCCGGACGATGTCATCATTTCCTTCCTGCGTCAGCTGGTCAATGCGGCTGGCGACACGACTTTCCGCATGACCAGTTGCCTGCTTGCTGCTCTGCTTGAAAATCCCGATCAATATGCGGCTGTTCGCGACGATCGGTCGCTGATCCTCCATGCGATTGAGGAGGGGCTGCGCTGGGAAGGACCGGTGCTGGTGCAAGACCGTATCGCGGTGACCGAAACCGAGCTGGCGGGGGTCAAGATTCCAGCGGGCGCCTATGTCGAAGTTGTCGCCGGGGCGGCCAATCGCGACGAGAGCAAGTTTCCCGATCCCGACCTTTTCGATGTGTACCGCTCGAACAAGACCTCCCATCTCGGGTTCTCGCGGGGGCCGCATATCTGCGTCGGCCAGCATCTCGCCCGCGTCGAAATGACCCGAGCGCTCAACGCGATTTTCGACCGGCTGCCCAATCTCCGGCTTGATCCCGACAAGCCCCGACCGGTGATCCGTGGGGTATCGCTGCGGCGGCCGGACCACATTCACGTCAAGTTCGATCCGGTGACCTGACCGGCCAGGGGAAGCAAGCATGAACATCGGATCTACCACCCAATCGCCGATCGTCGAGGAGACCATCACCCGCCTGATTGGCGGGGGCCGGGAAATTGGCTTGCAGGTCTGCGCCTGGCTCGATGGCAGGCAAGTCGTCGATTGCTGGGGCGGGCTTGCCAACGCGGATAGCGGCCACCCGGTCGATGGCGATACATTGTTCAACGTATTTTCCGTCACCAAGGCGGTCGCCGCAACCGCGCTGCACATCCAGGCGGCGCGCGGGATGGTCGATTATGAGGCGCTGGTGACCGACTATTGGCCGGAATACGGGGCGAACGGCAAGCAGGCGACGACTATTCGCCATATCCTCACCCACCGCGCTGGCGTTCCCCAGATGCCGGAGGGGGTGACGCCCGAGCTGATGTGTGACTGGGAATGGATGACCAGCCAGATCGCCAATCTGACCCCGATCGCGCCGCCGGGGGAGAAGGCGCTGTATCTGTCGATGACCTTCGGCTGGCTGGTCGGCGAGATCGTCCGTCGCGCCGATCCGGCGCATCGCCCGATCAGCCAGTTCGTGCGCGAAGAGATCGCCGAACCGCTGAATGCTCTTGATCTGTGGATCGGCCTGCCGGACGCGCAGCTCCCGCGCGTCGCCAGGCTGTTCAACGCCGCGCCGACTTCGCCCGACCAGCTCCCCCCACTTTACACCGCTTCGATGCCGCCCAATGTCGATCTCATCCCCGAGGTATTCGAGCTATCCAATGTCCGCCGCGCAGAAGTCGCCGGGGTCGGCGGCGTGTTCTCGGCGAGAAGTTGCGCTCGGTTCTGGGCGATGCTGGCCCAGGGCGGAGAGCTCGAAGGCACGCGGCTGTTGCCCGAAGAGCTCGTCGCCACATTCAATACCCCGCGGGCCAATCCCGATGAGCCTGATCCGGTGATGTTCGGTACCGCTGTGCCGCTCGGTATCGCCGGCTTCTGGCTTGGCGCAAGCGAGGGCATCGCTGCAGCTGCGCGGCACCCCTATGTGCTGCACCATCCCGGTGCCGGCAATTCGATCGGTTTCGCGGATCCGGTGAGCAAGCTCGCCTTCGCTTTCACCCACAACCGCATGCAGGCCCCGACAACTCCCGAGGACGACACCGCGCTGATCCTCGCCGATGCGGTCAGGGAGCAGCTCGGAGTTGATTGATCAGATTTCGACCAGCTCGAAATCAGTCTTGGCGGCGCCGCAAGAGGGGCATTTCCAGTCCTTGGGAACGTCTTCAAATGCGGTGCCCGGTGCGATTCCACCGTCGGGGTCGCCTGCTGCCGGATCATAGACCCAGCCGCACATCATGCACATCCAGAATGTATTCATGCTTGCCTTCCGACACTCGCGAATTTCATACGCGTTTCACCCGCGTAGAGTTTGGTGGGAAGGCTGACTCCTGCCCAAGCCGCTCTCATGATAGATGTGATTATCGCGGCACGCATAGTCCGGGCATTGGGTCTGTGAGCGCTTTGATTGAGGATATAAGGTGCTGCGGTGGCGAGCGAATCCACAAATCAGGGATGTAACGAGAGTAATGAGCCGAACCGTGGCGGACGGATCAGTCACCCACGGGATCGTCGCTGAAATCGTCGCCCAGATCTGAGCCCAGCATCATGCCTGTCACTACTGCCGAAGTCTGGCCCGCATCTAATTCGGCCTTGCGCTGCTTGACCGTGCGACGCACGCGAAATGCAAGGACGACCAGCAAAATTCCAATGACACTCAGCATTCCACCGATCACCAAGGCGGCATAGATGTCGTCCTGGGCGACACCGCGCGACTGCATGCTCACCGCGCCCGCGAACGCAGTAATACCACCGGTGATCGCTCCGAGCGCCAATAGTAGCAGGATTGCGAAACGCATAACTCTACCCCCTTCATCTTCGGCTGCCGACGATACCATCGCTTTTTGCCCGTGCAAACCGGCCTGCTGGTTATGGGGCCGAAGCTTGGGAATCGAAGAAATTGCGCCCGTACTGCTCGTAATTGATGAAGGGCGTCATCGCGTGCTGGTGCTGGAAGACATGAACGTCGCGTAGCAGGCGCTGCAGCGCCCCGCTGCGGTGGATCTGCGTAGAGGGCGCCAGTGCAAGCAGCCGCTCGATCACGCCCCTCGCCAGCTCGATGCACCGCACGGAGCTGGCAGAGATCAGCGCCTTGTCCTGGGCATCCATCGCCGTCCCGCCGGTGTAGGGTGAGAGCACCCATTGCTGGAAGCACTCGATCAGTTTGATATCGGCCGCAGCAGTCGCGACGGCGGACTGGACGGCCGACGCATCTCCCATCCGCGCATATCCGAGGTGATTGATCCCAACGGATCCGGCCAGCTCGACAAAGGCGTCCAACGCGTGTCGGGCCATGCCCAGCGGCAGCGCACATGAGGTCGCGGCCGAGGATTCTGGGCGAAACACAGCCATCAAGTTTGCTGGCACCGGGGCGACGCGGTGCTCGGGGATGAATATGTCGCCGCAGCATACCGAGTTGCTGCCCGTGGCAGAAGCGCCCATCACATCCCAGTCGTCGCACGTTTCAAGTTCGGCGGTCGGAACGCCGGCGAAGGCACGCCAGCGCGATCCATCCTTCTCCTCGACGCTCACCATGAGCAGGTCCCAGGCCGCATGGCGATTGCCCGAATTGAATGGCCAGTGGCCCTCGCCGCGCACCTGATAACCGCCTTCGGCCCGCACCAGCGTCGCGCCATCCTTGCCGAATACGCCAGCGATGCGCGGATGCTCATCAGCATAGATCTCGCCGAGCGTCTGTTCGCCCAGCAGCTCGGCCAGCTGCGCTACTGAGATATAGATCATCATGATCCATGTGGTCGCCGCGCAGCCGCTGGCGATGGTCGTGATCACTTTCGACATGGTCACCGGGTCGGTCCCATAGCCGCCGCGATGAACCGGCTGGATCATCCGGAACATTCCGGCGTCTTCCAGCGCACGGACGGTTTCGTCGGTGAGGCGATGCAGCTTCTCTGCCTCCGCCGCATTCGCCCGAAGCAGCGGGACAAGCCCTTCGGCGCGCGCAATCAGCTCTTCGGGCGAAGGCGCGCCTTGCCCTGCACGACGCCTCGAGTCCGCTTCCGCCATTGCTGCTCTCCTCGTGCCGACTGTGCTCCCAACTCACTTATGGCAGGATGGTGCGGTCTGCGAACCCCCTCAATCTTTGGGCCGCTGGTTGCGGCCTAGCCCACGGATCGGGCTCACCAGATCAGAAAATAATACCCACCGACAAGCCAGCAGCTGTTTCAGCCAGGTGAATATCGGCTTCGCCAGCGCCAAATGGCAACGGAATGGAGCCTTGCCCTTTGACCTGGACTGTCGGTGCTCGCATCACGTAGCCAGTAACCTCGACCTTTGACAACAGGGCCAGAGTCGCGCCGGCGGTAAAGTGATCCTGTACGACGCCTGGCGCCAGGATATTGAGGAAGGTCTGCGATCTTGGGATCGGATTGCCCGACCGGCCATACCCGGCGCGCAAGGTCCAGCGGTCGCTGGCCTTGTAAACGGCTGCGGTCTTGTAGACGGTAATATTCCGCCAGCCGAAG
>JAQWKP010000352.1 GCA_029247785.1 Novosphingobium sp. | reverse complement strand
AGTGCCAAATGGTCTGACGACGGACAGGCAAGGCGGTGTCGGCGATCTGTGCAACGGGCCAAATTGCAGGTCAGCAACAGACTGGCGCTCCGCCCGCCACCTCCATTATCCCTCGCGGCCTGCTGACCGGGCCGCCTATTCCACAGGGGACGCAACCACAGGGTTGGGCGCCTCCGGGTCCAGCCTATCAGGGCGCAACCTATCCTCCTGCAGGCTATCCGGGCGGCGGCGTTCCAGGTTCATCCGTTGTGCGGCCGGGTTTGCCATCGGCGGCGGGCAACGATCCTTGCGCAGCTATAGGATCGAATTTGGGTCAGGGTATGGATCCCAGGGGAACGCAGATTCTCGGCACCACAATGCAGATGATGTGCGCATTCGGCCAGACAGGAGCAGCTGGGCAGCAACCGGTGCTCACGCCCGGAACGAGCTATCCAGGCACCGTGCCTGCCGGCCCAGGATATGCGGGAACGACCTATCCCGGTGCAGGTCATCCAGGTTCGGCCTATCCTAACCCGGCAACTTCCGCTGGCCCCCCGCAATTCGCGCCGCAGTCGGGCTTTCCGGCCTATCCAGGCTCGCCGGCCGTAGGGGCGTCGCGGTCTCCAAGGGCAGCCAAGATACCTGCCGAAGTCGATGCCCTCTCGCTTCCGGTCAATGGGAGTGGGCAGGTTGGTGGAAATGCATTTCAGCCTGCGCCTGTATCCGGCTCCCCGTCTGCTCCGTTCGCGCCGGGCGCAGTACTTGGGCCGGTAAGGCAATAGCGCCGGGCAATCGCCAGTATTACGATGCAGGAACCTGTTGAGCCGGGTTTCGAAGGAGCATGTCCTGATCTATCAGAGGTCGACACAGGCGAGGCGGGAGTGATGCGATGGCAGAGCAGGCTGAGACATTCGACTTTATCATTGTCGGCAGCGGCGGCGGATCGACACCCGCTGCGCTGCTGATGCAGCAACAGGGCAAGAGCGCCCTGATTGTCGAGAAAAGCGATATGATCGGCGGCACCAGCGCTTATTCGGGCGGCGTTATCTGGATACCCAATAATGACCTGTTGAATGAAGCAGGCGGCGACGATTCGCATGAACGCTCGCGCGAATATCTCGATGGGCTGATCGGTGAATTCACGCCTTCTTCGACGCCTGAAAAGCGCGATGCCTGGATTCGCGAGGGGCCGGAAATGATCCGCTTTCTGCAAGGCCTCGGCATGGAGTTTCGCCACGCGCAATGGCCGGATTATTACGATAATCGACCCGGTGGCAGTGAAGAAGGCCGCTCGCTGGCGGCACCGCTGTTTGACGTCAACCAGCTCGGCGAATGGGGCCCAAAGCTTGCCCACAACCCGCTTACCAGCGCCATGCCGGTCCCGAGCTGGGAAAGCGTCTGGCTGTTCAAGGCGAGCACGACCTGGCGCGGCAAATGGGTCGGCTTCAAGATGGTGATGCGCTTGCTGTTCCTCAACAAGCTGCTCGGCAAGACGATCCGCGGGGCCGGAAACGCGCTGCAGGGACGGCTATACCAGATTGTGTTTCGCAAGAAGATCCCGATCTGGACCGATACCCCGGTGACTGACCTGATCGTCGAGGATGGGCGCGTCGTCGGGATCGTCGCCGAGCGCGAAGGACAGCGGGTCGAGGCGCGCGCGCGGCTCGGCGTATTGCTCAATGCAGGCGGCTTCTCGCGCAATCTCGAGATGCGCGAGAAATATCAGCCCAAGCCGACTTCGGCCGAGTGGACCCAGGTTAATCCTGGCGACACTGGCGAGATGCTCGAGGCGGCAATGAATCTTGGTGCGGCGACCGACCAGCTCGACGAATCCTTCTGGTTGCCCAGCTCTTTCATGCCCGATGGCACCTTCGTGTCGTTCCATACGCCTAACGATACGGGCAGGCCGCATGTCATGGTCGTCGGCCCGAACGGCAAGCGCTTTGTCAACGAATCCAATAGCTACATGGAATTCGGCAAGGCGATGTACGATGCAGGTGCGGTTCCTGCCTGGGCGATCATCGAAAGCCGCGCGCGCCGCAAATCGATCTGGGGGTCAATGCTGCCCGGCCGCACGCCCAAGGACATGATCGATTCGGGCTATATCCGAAAGTTTGACACGCTTGACGAGCTGGCATCGGCTTGCGGTATCGATCCCGGCGGACTGGCTGAAGAGGTGGAGCGCTTCAACCGCTTCGCCCGGGCCGGTATCGATGAGGATTTCGATCGCGGTGCCAGCGCCTACAACCAATATTATGGCGATCCGAAGAACCATCCGAATCCCAATCTCGGCCCGATCGAACAGCCGCCATACTACGCGGTGGCAATCTATCCAGGCGATGTCGGCACTTGCGGTGGGCTTGTCACGGATGAGAACGCGCGAGTGCTGCGCGAGGACGGCCAGCCGATTGCCGGCCTCTACGCTTGCGGCAACACCAGCGCTGCGGTCGGTGGGCGCGTCTATGCCGGCGCCGGGGCCAGCGTCGGACCGTCAATGACCTTCGGTTATATAGCTGCCCGGCATGCTTCGGGGGCGAATGGCTGACCGACGTCATGAATCGAGACGAGTGGCCGCCTGGACTCAGAAATGGGCATCGATCCCTATCCTGACAGTCCGGGGGCGCAGCGGTGTTGTTTGCTGTCCTCCTGCTACCGAAAAAGGATTGCCGTAGGAAAAGCGATTGCCATCGGCATCCAACAGGTTCTGAACATCAATCGACAGTCCCCAGGGTCCGAAGCCGATTCGTGTTCCCATCGATAATTCGTAGAAGCCGCCTTGCGAGAGGTTGAACGGCTCGCCGATGGCGAGGCTCGACCTTCCTACATAACGCAAAGTCGACTGGCCGGAGAGAGTTGCCCGGCCAAGGTCTTTGCGGGCCACAGCAGATAGCTTCCAGCCCAGGTCTGCGATGTTGGGCAGGTCCCGATCCTCGTCAGCCAGGAATTGCGGGGCAGGCCGATCAAGATTGCTGTTGTTGATGAAACCACTGGCATCGAGCGAAAGCCAGGGCCATGGCTGCCAGGTGATGTTGGCTGACAAATTGCGCACTCGGCCGGAGCCGATATTGGCAGTGATCGGAAAGCCCTGGAGGTCGACAAGGTCCGCCTGGATATCGTTCCACCGCGAATGCGAAAAGGAGATATCGCCTGACAATCGCGATCCGGGTCTGGTGCCGAAGCGCAGACCCAGTTCGACCGTCCGGATGCCATCTTCTTCGAAACGCAAGGCCGTGGGTTCGTCCAGGCCACCTGCAATCTGCAGCCCGCCAGGCCGAAAGCCCTTCTGGAAGCGGACATAGGCGAGCCAGCCACCTCGCGGTCTCCAGCTTATCGCTGCTGTCGGGAGAAATTGCTTCTGCGAGCGCTTGGGTTCGAAATCATCTGGTAAATCCTGTTCGAGCAATTCGACGGTTTGGCGGACCAGGGAGTATCTTCCGCCCAGGGTCAGTGACACGCGTCGGGCAATTGCGAAGGTAGCTTCACCGAATATCGCCTTGTCGATCGTTCTGTTGCGAATGAGCGCGATCGTCTCGAGGTCCTCGGGCGGACCGATTTCACGTTCTGAGACATTGACGTTCTTGACCAGGCTCGCGCCGACGACCCAGTGGCCAGCTCCGCCGATTTTGCCCGACAGCCGCGTTTCATGCGCCAGCAGTTTAACGGTCATGTCTTCATTATAGAGGATTGTCGGGCTGGTACCGGGCTGGAGCGTTGCGTCGAAATTCGAATCCACCGAGTGGTCGGTATAATTCGTCGCCGAGACCAGTTCGACCCCGTCCCATTGCTTGATCAGCCTGGCCCAGGCCATCCGGAAATCATTGTCGTAATGTTGGTCGGTTGCCGATCGGCGCGTGAGGAATGGCTGGCCGCGCTCGGTATATTGGGCGTCGCGGCTGCGGTTGAGTTGGCCAAGCACGCCGAAATCGAATGTCCAGCCTCGTGCGGGCTTTATCCTGAGCGCTGCCCTGATGCCGGTCACGAGCTTGCGGTTGACATCGGCGATCCCGCGCAGGCGGTCATCGATGTAGCCGGGCGTGACGTTGTGGTAGCCAAGCACTCTGAGCCCCACTTTGTCGCGCAGGATCGGCAGGTTCAGCATTGCCGTCGCTTCCCCTCCTTCGTCGCCATGACGGACGGAGTGGAGCGCGGCCGACAGTCGGGCATCATAGGACGAAAGGTCCGGATCGTTCGGTACGAGACGGATGATACCGCCCAGAGTGCCAGCGCCGTAGAGCGTGCCCTGCGGCCCTTCGAGCACTTCGACTCTGCGAATGTCATAAAGAGCAAGGTCGGGGTCTGGCGCGCTGTAGATCAGTCGGCTGTCGCCAAGATACTGGCTGATCGTCGCCTGGCTAACACCGCTGAAACTACTATCGGCGACACCGCGGATGAAGATCTTGTTCCGGCCCGAACCCAGATTGGTAGAGGCCATATTCGGCACTTGTTCAAGCAGGAGCTCGCTCCCGCGCGCACCGAACCGCACCGCATCTTCAGGAGAAAGTTCGACCACGGAGACGCTTGCCGGGTAGGAAGTAAGCAGCGAGCCTTGCTTGGTCGCCCTAACCACGATCTCGGGGCGGACCGGGTCCGATGGTGTGGGCAAGGGCCTGGTGGCTGGCACGGGAGGCGGCGGCTTGCGTCTTGCCTGTCTGCTGGCCGATCGCTTGCGGACGATCCGCACGGAATTGCGATCGACCATGGTGAACGCATAGCCGCTCTTGCGTAGCAACCGGCGAAGCCCTTGCTTGACCGAGTAACGGCCCTTGAGCCCGCGTGTACGCTGCTCTCGCAAGCCCGGATCGGTCGCGGAGATCGAGATATCAGCCTGTTGCGCAAAGACCAGCAGGGCATCGGCAAGCGTGCCTGCAGGAACCTCGTAGTCTCGGGCTGGCTTGGCATGGGCTGGCGCGGTGGCAAGAATTGCCAGCGTCAGAACAAGCGCGGCGAATATTCGCCGCCAGGACATGTCAGGGTTCGAATTTCCAGCCATTTTCCGTTTCTGTGACGCGCAAAGCGAGCAGACCCTCAAGGCGTTTGCGCAGCGTTTCCTTATCGCCCCGCGTCTGAATCAGGCCGTTGAACGGCCGGTCGGCAACAGACGGGTCAAGCTCAATCTCTATCCCGCTGGCGCGTTCGAGATCGCGAGCAACCAGATCGAGCGGTGCGTCATGGAAAATGAGTTCACCGCGCATCCACCCGCTCATCAGCGCTGGAGCCATCGCTCCGCTCGTGACCGCACCGGTTGATGTCGCAGTGAGAGTGTGCCCAGCCTCCAGTCTTACCGATTTGCCAAATCCTTCATACCGCACTGTGCCCTCGGACACTTCGACGCGCAACAGGTCAGGATCGCGCGATATATTGAATTTTGTGCCAATATCGACAATCCGTTGAGAATCCATGACAACCGTGAATTCTCGGGCGGGATCGTGGCGAATGTCGAGGCGCGCTTCGCCTGCAACCAGTTCGACCTCTTGCGAATCTGTCCCCTCGAAAACCAGCTGTGTGCCGCCATTGAGCGTAATCTGGCTGCCGTCGTCGAGAGAAACGATTCTTGTCTCGCCCGGCGCGGTGACGATCACTTGCTCGTTTGCCCCGCCCACGACGAGATAGGTGACGCCCGCGAGCAGGGCGAGCGAGGCGGCTATTCCGCCCCAACGCCACGCCGGGCTGGGTCTGGGATCCTGCCAAACTTCGGGATCGTCGTTCGCAGCAACTGGCATGACTTCGCGCTGGGCCAGAACGAAATCCAGCTCGGCGTCTTCATCGGAAACAGCTTCATAGGCCGGGTTGTGGCGTGGATCGGCCTCAAGCCATGCGGTAAATTCCTGCCATTCTTCATCCGAAGCGGATGCCAGGCGAATATGCCAGTTGATCGCCTCGTCGCGGATGCGGGATTGCGTGTGTTCAACCATCCCGTCCTCCTTTTCCCTCATGAAATGTGAATGCTTCGGGTTCGCTTTCGAACCTCTGCCTCGCATCAAGTATCGCGCGGTAGCCCCTTTGCAGGTGTTTTTCGACCGCGCTCAGGCTGATGCCGAGCGAATTGGCGATCGCTTTTTGCGATTCGCCGCTGATGCGGAATCTCTTGACGATATCCGATGTGCGTTCGGGCAGTTGCTCCAGCTCTGCTTCGATGCGCTGTAGATGGTCCCTGGCCATCACGATATCTTCGGCGCTGTCACCAGTGGCAGGCATTCCGTCGCTCTGCTTCTGGCTCGCCGCCCAGCCATCGGCCAAGTTCTTTCGCCGCTTTTCGGCTCGTCTTCGGTCGTGAGCCATATTGTTCGCCATCCGATACAGATAGGCGCGAGGTTGGCTGACCGGACCGAAGTTGGAGGTCTGGATCTTGATGTAAAGGTCCTGCAGCAGATCCTCGGCGTCGTCCTGGCTCAATCCGCGAGACCTGAGGAAACGCTGCAGTTCCAGCCGGCGCTCCTCATATAGCTGCATCAAGCCAAATTCTGTCATCACGTCCCGGTTAACTGCGCTGGTTGAGCGTCCGACGGTCCAATGGGACGTCAGCATAGGCGTTGGGCCCAGCAGCGGCAACGTGTGCTCTTCCCGGCAGCATTGATCCGCGGAATTATGTGATCCTGGCGATTCCATTCAGCGGTAAACCTGCGTGCCTTTCTGCTCCATTCATAGTGAAACGCTTGTGGGCGGGAAGACCCGCACATGAGACCAGTCTGATGAGGGTTTTGCTGCTGCCAGCCGTCTTGAGGATGCAACCACATCTAATGGAGGCGCCTCATGTGGAAATGGATCGGGATGCTGGCTGGGGTCGCGTTGTTCACGGCCAGCGCAATCTGGTCTGATGACGGCGCCGCCGCTCGATTGCCGCAAGTTTCCGTCAACCAGACATCCGTAGCGCCTTCC
>JAQWKP010000350.1 GCA_029247785.1 Novosphingobium sp. | reverse complement strand
CAAGAGCGCCACCCAGGCCTGGGTGAATAAGCCTCGAGCCGGACGCGGGCCTCCGCAAAACGCGTGTGTGTCTGTGCGCCTCCTGGTAAGTGGTTTGACTCTTTCGTCAAAACCTAGCCTTCTTTTGAGCCCACCGTCTGTCCTGGAACTTGCTCCAGCGCTGGATCGATCATCGCCCAGTCCGGGGCTTCGCTCGTCCAGATCGCTCTGTTCGGTCTGAGGTCATGACCCTCATCGAGAAAGCCGAGCTTGAACACCCGGATTTGCGGGCGGACGGCGGAGAATCCGAGGACTGGCGTGCCGCATTCTGGACAGAAGGCCTGGGTAACCGTGTTGCCGCTCGCGGCGACATAATCGCGCTCGGTGAGACTGCCATCGATGATGACTGCCTCTGCAGGGAAGACAGCGTTGTTGGTCGGCCCGCCGGCTGCTGTCTGTTGGCACTGGCGGCACCAGCATTGCGAGACTCCGAGCGCTTCGCCTTCGATCCGGGCCGAGACAGAACCGCAGGAGCAGTGTCCGCTATAGCTCACTGCGGTGCCTTGGGATGGTGCGGCAGCATGGGATCGAGCACTGCCCAGCTTGGGGCGCTATCGGTCCAGATCACGTTTTGCGGCGCCAACAGTTCGGTATCATCGAGCGTGCCTGCGCGAATGCGGATTGGTGCGCCTGCCGGCTCAATCGTCCGACTAAACAGTTGCGAACCGCATTGCGGGCAGAATCCGCGCTCGACCTGGTTGCCACTGTCGGCAATCTTTTCGATTCGTCCGATCTCACCGGAGAAGGTAACTGCCTCCTCAGGGAACAGTATGTTGTTGGTCGCCGAACCGCTGGCGATATATTGGCAATCCCGGCACCAGCAGGTTCGTGCGCCGACTGGCTCAGCGTCAATTGTATATGTGACCAGGCCGCAGAAGCATTGTCCACTGTGGCTCATAATCCCTCTCCTTGTAGTTCCACTGCCTCAGCCTCCAACAATTCCTTATCGAACGCCGCTTCAGCCTCGTCGACAAGCCGTGACAAAAGGTCTGATGCCAGAAAGGCATCCGAATCTCCTTCATCGCGCCGCTGGGCTCGGCCCAACACGTCAGCCTGGTCAGGATGGGCAGTCAGCACGACATCGGCCGACAGGGTACGCATGGTTATGAAGGACTCGCGAAAGTCCTGAATAATTCCCGGGTAGCCCTCGTTTCTAACCAATTTGTTGCCCGCGACGGCCATGCTGCACGGAAATAGCACGTCGAGCGACCGGGCGGCTTCAACAACACGCATCGTCCAAGTAGTGCAGCCCGGCGTGTGGCCAGGCGTGATAATCGGTGTGATCGAGATTTCGCCAAGACGAATGGGGTCACGATCAGTCAATTTGCGGTCGACCTTGACGGGTGGAAAGCGATAGACGCCATAGCTAAGTTCGCTAGGCGGAATGCCGGTTTCGAGCGCGACGCGGTCCCCGGCGCTGGCGGCCAGCACAGCGCCGGTATCGCGTTTGAGTTGCGCGAGGCCTGCGACATGATCGAAATGGGCATGAGTCGCGATCATCAATTTGATATCGCTCAGGCGGAAGCCAAGCTCGGTAATGCTGGTCTCAATAAGCGGGGCGCTTTCCTCAAGCCCGCCATCAAGCAAGATAAGCCCGTCTTGCGAGCGGATCAGATAGCTGGCGATACCTTGGGTCCCGACATAGTAGATCGGCCCAACGATATGGAACGGCTTGGTAGGTTGGCTCCAAGCCGCTGGCAGTTTGAGAGGTGTCGCCGCTCCAGCGAGCAACGCCAGGATCAGGCCGAGCATGACCCTGCGCATTACCTATCCCCCCTGCCGACGCGTCATGAAGGCGAGCCTTTCGAACATCATTACGTCCTGTTCGTTCTTCAGAAGCGCGCCGTGAAGTGGTGGGATTGCCTTGGTCGGGTCCTGATTCTGCAGGACGTCGAGCGGCATGTCCTCGTTGAGGAGCAGTTTTAGCCAGTCTAGCAATTCGCTCGTTGAGGGCTTCTTTTTCAAACCGGGAACGTCGCGGACCTCATAGAAGATGTCCATCGCCTTGGAGACGAGCGTCTTCTGGATTTTCGGGAAATGAACGTCGATGATCGCCTGCATCGTCTCGCGGTCGGGGAACTTGATATAGTGGAAGAAACAGCGACGTAGGAATGCGTCGGGAAGCTCCTTCTCATTGTTTGACGTGATCACGACGATCGGGCGCTCCTTTGCCTCAATCCGTTCATGAGTCTCGTAAACATCGAAGCTCATGCGATCTAGCTCTTGCAAAAGGTCATTGGGGAACTCGATATCCGCCTTGTCTATCTCGTCTATCAGCAGCACGGGGAGCTGCTCGGCTGTGAAGGCTTCCCACAATTTGCCCTTTTTGATGTAGTTGGAGATGTCGTGCACGCGCTCGTCGCCAAGTTGGCCGTCACGCAAGCGGGCGACCGCGTCATATTCGTACAGACCCTGGTGTGCCTTGGTGGTCGACTTGACATTCCATTCGATCAGCGGTGCATCGATGGCCTTGGCGATCTCATGGGCTAGAACTGTTTTGCCGGTCCCCGGCTCGCCTTTGACGAGCAACGGACGGCGCAGCAGCACTGCGGCATTGACAGCGACCTTGAGATCCTCGGTGGCGACATAGGATTTGGTGCCTTCAAAACGCTGCATGTGATTGTCCTGCTATTTAAACTGTTCGTCTCGCCGTAGGTTTTGAGGCGCTGAGAGGCAAGGTGCGAAATTGCCAGGTGGAGTTATCGGGCTCAGGACTGGAAGAATCGCGGATAGCGTTCGACAAAGCGCCGCAGCCAATGGTCCGTTCGTGCGCGCCGAGCCCGGCGCATGTAGAGCCAACCCACGCCTGCCATAATCGCGGCACCGATAGTATCGACCAGCAAGTCCCACATTGTGTCGGTCAATCCGGTCTCGTCGTCCCACTTTGGCTTCTGCATTTCAAAGCCGAACAGCTGGTCCATAGCAAATTCGAAAATTTCCCACACGGCGCCCAAAGTGACGCTGAAGCAGAACGCGAAAAGGGCGACAAATGAGGGCTTCAAATTGACGTCTACCATTTCGTTCTCGTTGACGAGGTAGACGAACAGGAAGCCAAACAACCCCAGTAGGACGCCGGCGCTGCCATGCAATGCGTGATCCCACCACCAGACCCGATGATAGAAATCCAACACTTCTCCGAGAAACAGTGTGGCGAAAATGAAGAGCGCCGCGAACATATGCAATTCCGACGGAATCGGAACGCCGAGTCTACCACGAAACAAGACAGGAGCCGCGATCACGGTCATGAGCAAGATCGTGACAAACACGTGCATCCAACTCGCTGAACGAATCAGGCCGACAAGTTCGCCAAACATGGCGCCCTCAAGAATCACCAGCAGAACTAGGTGCAGGCGTGAAGCCGTCCAAGCGCTTTCAGTAACTGCAGATTGGGGTATTCTGGGCATTCTCGTTCATTCGGGTTGGACCAAGGGGCTTTTGCACGATCACAAGTAGTGCGTCGAGCCATTATGCCTTCACATGGCTTGCCTTCACGACGCAATGGCGCATCATACTTCATGATGGGGTTCTCAGGAGAAAATGCGATGACTGCCAATTTCGCTGACTGGGTGGCGATTTGCGAGACCAAGGCGCGCTATTGCCGTTGTCTCGATACGAAGGACTGGGATGGCTACACCGATTGTTTCACAGAAGACTACATTCTCGACACGCCGCCTGAGGGCAACGTCCATCATGGTCGCGAGGCCGCGGTAAAAGCGGTTCGGGGCTATGTCGAGACATGGACAACGACCCACCATGTCCACAATCCCGAAGTCACGATGGATGGGCCCGATGCTGCCGATGTGATCTGGGCGTTGCAGGATCGCAACACTTATCCTGAGGAACACGCAGGGGAAGTCGGATATACCGGTCATCTGGGATTTGGTCACTATCATGAGCGTTATGTCCGCTGCCCGGATGGTAAATGGCGGATATCCCGTTGTAAGCTTAGCTACCTCCAGATGGACCTTCTGGGAAAGGAGGGCTGATGTCTGATCTCGGCGAGGGTCGTCGCCTCAACCATGTTGAATTCGCTCACAGGCCGGGTGAGGGGGATCTTGCCGTTATGCTGTTTGAGGCGCTGGGCTGCGCCTGCTCCGTGATCGATGCGCCGCCTTACGGGGCCTATATTGTCGTCAGCCTCGATGGTTCGCCACATGGTCAGAACGATATGTTCGCTTCCGAAGCCGAGCCCGAGCAGCTTGCTCTTGAAGACGCATTGGCGGAACAGATTGCGGAGGATGCTTTGGGGTTTGGCAAGGCTGTGGAACGATTTCGTTCGCTCCAGCGTGACAAGGCTTTTAGGGCCAGCCATGTCGGCATGCGTGTTCCCAATGTTGCCGCCCTTAATGACGTGATCGCTCGGCTCGGGGCATTGGCCAATGGCCGATTGGCTGGTCGCCTTGAACTGGGTCTCGGCATGGAGCGGAGCCTGGAGGAGGCGCGGGCCAGCGATTCCCCTGTCAAGCAAATCTGGATATGGACTGATGTCATCAGCACTGGAATTCTTACAGTAGGCCAGCAGTTCGAACTCCAAGCTTACGAATGATTTTCCTGCAACCGCCCATTTCAGTACACCGAAAGATGCTTCACCATGCCAATATCTGAAAATCCACGCAGCAGGAATATCGCTTTGCTGATCGATGCAGATAACGCATCACCAAACGATCTCGAGGTGTCTTTGACCATTCTCGGTGATCTCGGCACCGTCAATATCCGTAGGGTCTATGGCAATTGGAGCAAGGCCGGATTGAAAGGATGGTCGAAGATCATCCACCGTCATGCAATCGAACCCCAACAGCAATTCGATATCACCAAGGGCAAGAATGCTACTGATATGAGAATGACGATCGATGCCATGGATCTCCTCTATGGCGGACATGTCGACGGGTTCGGGATCATGACTAGCGACAGCGACTTTATGCCGATTGCCATGCGTATTCGGCAGAATGGAATTCCGGTTTACGGTTTCGGCACGGCCCGGACACCGGAAGGTTTTCGCGAGTCCTGCACTCGCTTTATCGATCTGTCCGCACTGCCACCCGATGAGACAGAAGATGGAGGCGAGGAAAAGCCAGTCGTCGATGCCGAGCTTGTCAATCTGCTTGGTGAGGCCTGGAAGGGCTCAAAACGGGATGAGAACGGCTTTGCCAGCATTTCCGAAGTTGGCCAGCGCGTCGGCAATCGTTCGTCTTTCGATGCGCGCAGCTACGGGTTTTCGCGCC
>JAQWKP010000346.1 GCA_029247785.1 Novosphingobium sp. | reverse complement strand
CCGGGGTCATCTCCATGCCGTCGAAATAGGGCGGGTTGGCGATATAGGTTGAACCCGCACGCCACTGATAGGTTTCCGAACCGGTGACGTCGATCGCCTGCCAATGCTCGTCGCCCTTGTAGACGTCGGCATAGCGCGCCTGGAACATCGAGCGGTCGACACAGCTGGCAACGGTCGCGGAGACCTCGTCATTGCTCGGCCAGATGTCCCTGAGAAAGACGTCCTGCCCGTCCTTGCCCTGTCCGATCGGGGTGGTAGTGAAATCCTCGACGACTGTGCCCTTGAGCGCATAGGCAACGACCAGTGGCGGCGATGCCAGGTAGTTGGCGCGAACATCTGGGCCGATGCGGCCTTCGAAGTTGCGGTTCCCCGAAAGCACCGATGCGGCAACGATGCTGTTTTCGTTGATCGCCTTGCTGATCGGCGGGGCCAGTGGTCCCGAATTGCCGATGCAGGTGGTGCAGCCATAGCCGACAAGGTTGAAGCCGATGGCGTCGAGGTGGTCCTGCAAGCCGGCCTTCACCAGATAATCGGTGACGACTTGCGAGCCCGGCGCAAGTGATGTCTTCACCCAGGGCTCGGGCTTGAGGCCCAGCTCGTTGGCTTTCTTGGCGACGAGCCCGGCGGCGACCATTACACTGGGGTTGGAAGTGTTGGTGCAGCTGGTGATCGCTGCGATCATTACGTCGCCATCGCCAATGTCGAAGTCCTTGCCTTCAACCGGGACGCGGGTCGCTTCCTTCTTGTAGACATTGGCAAGGTCGTTGTTGAAGTTCTCGTCGACGGAGGGGAGCGGCAGGCGGTCTTGCGGGCGCTTCGGGCCGGCGAGCGAAGCAAGGACGCTGCCAACATCGAGCGAAAGCGTGTTGGTGAAGATCGGCTCATTGGCCGGATCGAACCACATGCCCTGTTCTCTGGCATAGGCTTCGACCAGCGCGATCTGGTCTTCCTCGCGGCCTGTCAGGCGCAGATAGTCGAGCGTCTTCTGGTCGATCCCGAAGAAGCCGCAGGTCGCACCATATTCGGGCGCCATATTGGCGATGGTGGCCCGATCGGCGAGGCTGAGCTCGGCAACGCCCGGCCCGTAGAATTCGACGAAACGGCCGACAACGCCAACTTCGCGCAGCATCTGTACACAGGTCAGCACAAGGTCGGTCGCGGTCACGCCTTCGGCAAGCTTGCCGGTGAGCTTGAAGCCGACAACTTCGGGGATCAGCATCGAGACCGGCTGGCCGAGCATTGCTGCTTCCGCCTCAATACCGCCCACGCCCCAACCAAGCACGCCCAGCCCATTGATCATGGTGGTGTGGCTGTCAGTGCCGACGCAGGTGTCAGGATAGGCGACAGTGGCGCCGTTCTGGTCAGCCGAGGTCCACACGGTCTGGGCGATGTTTTCGAGATTAACCTGGTGGCAGATGCCGGTTCCCGGCGGCACCGCATAGAAATTATCGAGCGATTTAGAGCCCCATTTGAGGAAGTCATATCGCTCTATATTGCGCTGATATTCGATCTCGACATTCTGCTCGAAGGCCTTGGGATGGCCGAATTCGTCGACCATCACCGAGTGATCGATGACCA
>JAQWKP010000343.1 GCA_029247785.1 Novosphingobium sp. | reverse complement strand
GTCGATCATCTGGTGATCACCGCCGGGACCTATGGACTCGCCACATTGGCCGAGTCTGGCGCGGACGGCTGGCGCGGCACCATGGAGGAAAGGCTGATCGGGCCGCTGCTGCTGATCAAGGCGCTGGGGAGCGACCTGACTGGCTCGATCACGCTCTTCACCGGCTCCATTGCGATCCGGCCGGATGTCGGCTCGGTCCTGCCTACGGCGGCGCTGGGCGGTGTCGAGGCGGCGGTGAAGGCGCTGGCTGTGGAGTTGGCGCCGGTGAGGGCCAATGTCGTTTCGCCGGGTATTGTCGATACGCCGCTGCTCGATAGCGTGCTCGGCGATGCCAAGCCCGATGTGGTCAAGGCTTCGAGCGAGCACCTGCCGGCCCGCCGCATCGGTGCTCCGGACGACGCCGCTTCGGCAGCGATGTTTCTGATGACCAATACATTCGTAACCGGGACGACCATCCGGCTGGACGGTGGAGGAACGCTGGTGTGACCGAGGAGGCTATCGCGACACTGGATCAGGCCCGGCAAGCGTTTGGCGAGGAGGTAAGCCTCAGCGAGCCCGTTGCAGGATCGCCGCCATTGTGGATCGAACCGGCAAGCGACAAGATGCGCAGCGATATCGGCGCGCTAACCGGGTGGATGGACGGCCACCACGAGGAAATCGAGCAGGCACTGCTGGGCTTCGGCGCGATTGTCTGGCGCGGCTTTCCACTCGCGGAAACGGACCAGTTCGAGCGGATGATGGGCGGTTTCCAGCCGTTCGCACTGGGCTATGCTGGCGGCACTTCGGATCGCAAATCGATCAAGGGCCAAGTGATGGAGGCGACCCGCACGCCCTCCGATATTTATATCCAGCTGCATCAGGAAATGTCCTACATGCCGAGCAGCCCGCGCGCGCTCGCCCTGTGGTGCCGCCAGCCTTCCGAAACCGGCGGCGAGACGGTGATCTGCGACATGCGCGGGGTGCTGGAAGAATTGCCAGATGCACTGCGCCGCAAGATCACTGATTGCGGCGTGCAATATGTCCGCAACATGATGTCCGAGGATCCGGACGATTGGCGATCGGGCCCGGATTTCCGTCATCCCAACTGGCAGTATCGCTTTGAAACCGAAGATCGCGATGACGTCTCTTCCCAGCTCAAGGAGCGTGGCGCGAGCTTTGAGTGGCACGATGATGGCAGCCTGAGCTTCTGGACCAGCAGGCCGGGAACGCTGACCCACCCGATCACTGGCGAAGAATTGTTCTTCAACCAGCTCAATTCGCAGGCCCAGAACCGCTGGACCACCAGCGAGGAAGCGGCGGCGCGGATGGATGCCGCCTATGGCGAAACCGTGCGCCGTCCCTACACGGTGCGCTGGGGCAATGGCGATCCGTTGCTCGACGAGGAATTCCTGGCGATCCGCGACCTGTTCGAACGGCGCAAACGCGCTTTTGCCTGGCGAGCGGGCGACGTCATGCTGCTTGAGAACAAGCTAACCGGCCACGGCCGCCATGCCTTCACCGGCGAACGCGATGTCCAGGTGATGATCTTCGGGTAGGTTGCGATCCTCCCCGATCGGGGGAGAAATGCAGAACTCAGGTCACGCCCCGGACATAAGCGTCGATGGTGCCCGAGCAGGCGATCTTGTCGCCGCTGGCCATGTCGGCATAGCGCTGGATGTCCTCATGCACCGAGGGGCTGCGGTTGCCGCATTCGCATGGGTCCCAGGTCGCGCTGATCTTGTCGCCGGAGATCACACCGCCCCAGCGGCCTTCCATTGAGAGATCGAAAAACGCGGCGCGGCCTTTGATTTCGCCCGTCGCCGGGATCGGGACGAGGTTTTCGCCTGACTCGTCGAGCAACATCATCATTACCCATGGAGCGAGGTGATAGCGGTGGTGGCTGCAGCGCACGGCAGTCGTGTTGCACTCTTGCATGCCATAGGCGTGGCAGACGCGTTCGCGGGTTATGTTGAAGGTGTCGAAGATGACGTCCCAGTAATTGTCCGGCACAGCCACGCGTTTGAGCCCGCCGCTGATGAAGGTAGTATTTTCCTGGAAGTCCTTGGCCGAGTAGCCACGCTCGCGCAGCTTCGCGGCAACCTGATACATCTGGCCGAGCATGCCGGTGACGTGGAGCTTGCGATGGCGGTTGGCGATGAATCCCTCGACCGCCTGGTCGGTGACCGACTCGATCGATTTTTCGCGGATCGCCGCTTGTTCGTCGAAGAAAGCGATGTCGCCTGGTGTGGCAGTACCGTCGGCAATCGCCTTGCGCAGCACCACCATCTCGGTGATGCCGCCGATGGTGATCGGAGGCGCATCCATGACATAGGGATCGACGTCGGGATCGGCGATCGCGGCGTACATCGGCCCGCCGGTGGCCTTGTTGCGCGGGGTCGAGGCGACCTGGCCGCAGCTGACGATCATCCGGTCCTGGTCGACCGGGATCTTCGACCATCTGATCGCTTGCAGCAGTGCGGTGCCGCAGAATTCCAGGTCGGACTTCACGGCGTTCATCATCGCGCACTTGCCAGTGGTGCCGCTCGAACAGGAGACGTAATGGTCGTTCTCCCCAAGCAAGGCCAGCCACTCGTCGAGATTGTCGACCCCACTGGTGTCCAGCTTGGGCACGCGATTGGTCGAGACCGTGTCGAGCCACTTGGCCAGTCGGTCCCACTTGCCTTCCATCAGCCAGCTCTCAGGATAGCTCTTGTAAGCGGTGTGGGCGAATAGCAGCGGGATGAGGTCATCCATGCTGGTGACTTCGTCAATGCCGCCTTCTTCGGCGCGATTGGCCAGCAGCTTGATCTTGCCGACCTGGTCCTGAAAGCGGGCGTTGATGGCTTCAAGCTGGCGCGGAAGCAGGTCAGCATAGTCGTAATCGAATGGGTTTTCCTCATGGACCTGGCTGACCAGGCTCTCGATTTCGGAGCTCCGCTTGACGATGGCATCCATGGCGCTTCCTCTCGTTGCAGCGGTCCGGCTCTGTGGCGGAATCCGGCTTCGATCGCGCAGTGTAGGATGAAAAGCAGAAGCGACCAAGCGTGTTGGTCCGCGGGGCGTCAGTCCTCGGGATTGCCGTTCGGGACCAGCGATCGCGCGATGCTGCCGTCCAGTTCCTCATAGTCATGATAACCGATCGTCGCATAGAGCTCGGCACGGGTCTGCATGCGGTCCACCACGGGCTTGGTCCAGCCATGCTCGCGGATCGTTGCATAGAGCTCTTCATGCGATCTTGCGGCCATGCGCAGCGCGCTAACCGGCCAGATCACCATGGCAAAGCCGAGCGCCTGGAATTGCTCCGCAGTCATGAATGGTGTGCGACCAAATTCCGTCATATTGGCGAGGAGCGGAACCTCAACTTCACTTGAGAATTGAGCGAAAGCATTGGAATCGTTCAGGGCTTCGGGAAAGATCGCATCGGCACCGGCCTCGACATAGAGCTTGGCGCGGGCGATCGCTCCGTCAAGTCCCTCGCGCTCCAAAGCATCGGTGCGCGCGACAATGTAGAGATGCCGGCGCGCTTTGCGGGCCGCAGCAACCTTGGCGGCCATGTCATCGGCGCTGGCAAGCTTCTTGTCGTTCAAGTGGCCGCATTTCTTGGGCAGCAGCTGGTCTTCGATCTGCACCGCGCCCGCGCCCGCCTCCTCGAATGCGCGAACCATCTGCATGACGTTGAGCGCCTCGCCAAAACCGGTGTCGCCATCGACCAGGATCGGCAATTGCGACACGCGCGCGATCTGGCGGATATGAAAGCAGACATCCTCGATAGTGAGGATGCCAAGATCGGGCAGGCCCATCGAAGCCGACATCGCTGCGCCCGAAAGGTACAGCGCTTCGAAATCGGCAGCCTTGGCCTGCAGTGCTGACAGCCCGTTATAGGCGCCGGGCAGTTGCAGGATCGGCTCGGCTTCGGCGAGGCGGCGGAAGCGGGTGCCGGCGGGCTCGGGATTGGTATTTTCGGCTAGAAGATAGGTCATGGCCGCCTCCGCCGGTTCAAAACTTCATCGCAAAAGGATCGCGCTTGTCGCCCGAAAAGTCGATGAAGATATTCTTCACCTGGGTGAATTCGAGAATGCCCTGCTCGCCGCGTACCCGCCCGAAGCCGGAATCCTTCATGCCCCCGAATGGTGCTTGCGGGGCGGCGACGCGATAGGTGTTGACCCAGACGACCCCGCTTTTGATAGCGCGGGTCATCCTCAGGCAGCGGCTGATATTCTCGGACCATACGCCGCTTGCCAGCCCATAGGGTGTGTCATTGGCGATCTGGATTGCTTCCTCTTCCTCATCGAAGGGGATGATCGAGAGCACGGGGCCGAAGATTTCCTCGGCCGCGACTTTCATGTCGTTGCGGACATCGGCGAAGATCGTCGGCTCGACGAAGAAGCCCTTTTCCAGCCCTGGCCCATCGGCGCGCCCGCCGCCCGCCGCGAGCCTTGCGCCGTCGCTTTTTGCAGCTTCGATGAAGGAC
>JAQWKP010000336.1 GCA_029247785.1 Novosphingobium sp. | reverse complement strand
TGGAGTTTGAGCTTTGTCGTCACCGCGCCGATCATCGACATCAGCACGAACGGGTCTTGCGCATAATGGCCCCCGGCATCGAGCCAGCGGGCGGTTGGAACCGGATGGTCGGTGACAGTCGCGGCGGTGAAGCCGGCCTGTTCCGCCGCCTGTGCGACCTCGGCCAGAGCCTCCTGCGAGATATAGGCCTCGGGGTACTGAATCAGGTCGAATGGCATGGTGATGGAGATGTGAAAGGACATCGTCGGGTTTCCTTGAATTTGTCTTGAAGCGGTTTGGTCAGGCCTCGGGCCCGAGAATCCACTCGTCCTTGCTGTCGCGAATCCAGCCGCTGGAGGCCCATGTGCCGCCGTCGATCGGGATGGTTGCCCCGGTGATATAGCTCGACATCGAAGAGGCGAGGAATACGGCCAACTGTCCGCATTCCTCGTCGATACCTGGTCGCCCGAGCGGAGTACGCTTGGCGATAGATTCCTTGTGGCCGTCGCTCACCTCATACCATTTCGATTCGTCCACCGGCCCAGTGAAGTTTCCGCGCAGCCCCGGCGTTGTGGTGTAGTCCGGCGCGATCGTGTTCACGCGAATACCGTGGTCAGCGAATTCGAGCGCGAGAGTGCGGGTGAGGTTGTTCACTCCAGCTTTGCAGGCGGCATAGACCGCATAGCCCGGTGCCGCGCGCGACCCTTCGATGCTGGTGACATTGATGACCGCGCCGCCGCGTCCGCCTTCGATCATGATTGGCACCGCAGCCGATGTTCCGGCAACTACGCTGACGAGGTTGAGATCGATATGCCGACGCCAATTCTTCTCCTTGAGGTCAAGGAAATCGCGCCTCGCGACACCGCCGGCATTGTTGACCAGAATGTCGAGCCTGCCGAAGCGTTCTTTCGTGGCGGCGATGGCCTGCTGCAGCGCTTCGACATCCATGACATTGCCGGGAATGCAAAGCGCTTGCCTGCCGCGCTCCTCAATCATCGCTGCAGTCTGTTCGCAGCGTTCAGGGGCGACTTCGATGATCGCTACGTCAGCGCCCATATCGGCCATGCACAAGGCAATGGCGCGGCCAATACCACCGCCGCCGCCGGTGACGAAGGCCACTTGGCCCGTCAGATCGAGATCGCTATTCTTCAAGGTATTCTCCCCCTGTTCGTTCTAGTCCCGGTTTTCGAGCATGCCTCCTGCATCCGGCAAATCGGCGGGCTCGTCTATATCTTTCTCCAGACCCTGGCTGATTATCGTTTCAACCCTGAGGCCGAGATTCTGGGCTTCATGCTTGTGATGGGCGTAGCTGTCGATGCCGAACCCGAAGGTGAAATCGCGAGCGGCGGGCAGTGGTAGCGACAACGCGTTGGTGCCGGTGCCGTGGCGGTCGGGGGCAATGGCAATGGCATCGATGGGCGCGACTGCCATCAGGTCAAGCTCCTGCGGCGTAACCGTCGGCAGATCGGCGGCAACGATGATTATCCGGTCCGGGCCTTGCTCGGCAATCTGCGCCAGGGCTGATTTCACCGCCGGATTGAGCCCTTTGCCGGGGTCGGGCAGCAGATCGATATCGTCGGACAGGCCGTGGCGTGAGGGTCCGACGAGGCAAACGTGCGAGATAGTACGGGCATTTGTGGCGGCTTTGACGACATGGGCCAACATGCCGCTCACCAAAGCTTCGCGCGCATCACGGTCGAGCGCATCGGCGAGTCGGCTCTTGCCCTTCTCCGTTGATTTGATCGGGATGAGCGCCCAGCAAATCACGGAATTGTCGGTGCTTCGGCGAGGTTGGTGAAGCGGATGCCCGCACCGTCGGCCTTGTAGGTCTTGTTCATGTAGATCAGAATCGAGGTTATCGCCTCGGCAGCAGCCGAATTGGCGAGCGATCCCCCTGACAAGCCGCGCAGGCCCATGCCGGGGCACAGTTCGACGACGGCCTTACGCGCTTCGATGTCATCGCCGAACACCAACACGTCGCAATCGACATAGTCCTCGCTGTCGAGCAGGTGAGCCGAGACATTGTGGAAGGCTGTGACGAAGCGCACGTCGTCTCCAAGGATAGCCTTGGCTTCCAGCGCGGCGCAGCCTGCGGATGGCAGCTGCACCCGCATCACTTTGGGCGGCATCAGTGGTACGGTGGTATCGACGACAATCG
This sequence comes from Novosphingobium sp., assembly GCA_029247785.1. Lineage (GTDB taxonomy): Bacteria > Pseudomonadota > Alphaproteobacteria > Sphingomonadales > Sphingomonadaceae > Novosphingobium. The sequence continues at coordinate 12,620 of JAQWKP010000336.1, read as the reverse complement.
CATCTCCAACCTTGTCACGGATGGTTGTCAGCGTGGCTTCCTGGCTCTCGTAAGGCACGGTGACAATCACGATGTCCTTGCCCTGGGCGGCGTCTTCATTGGCGCCGTGGCCGAATTCGCCCTCCATTGCTTCGGCGATGGTCCTGGCCTTTTCGGCCTTGCGCGAGCCGATGGTGACGTCGTGGCCTGCCTTGGCGAGCCTGCGGGCAATTCCCTTGCCCAGGTCTCCGGTCCCTCCGATTACCGCGATTGAGGCCATTGTATTTGTTCTCCGAAGAAATTCATGGGTTGCGTCGATATGCCCAATGCCGATAGCGGCGGCGTTGAGCCACGCAAACAGTTAATCGGGAATCTAGTGACAATCGAAGCCGGCCTCAGCTTTCTGCCTCTCACCGGCATGCCCCTGTTCCAGCCCGGCATGTCGGTCGCGGGCGAAGTCCTGGCTGCGCTCGATCGTGCGGGCGAGGTGCTGTGCAAGGGTGATATCTGCGTTGTTGCGCAGAAGATCGTTTCCAAGGCGGAAGGGCGGGTGGTTCGCCTCGCCGATGTCGAGCCGACGAGCCGCGCGCGCGAAATTGCCGAGGAGACTGGGCGCGACCCCCATGTCTTGCAGCTCATCCTCGATGAAAGCAGAGAATTGCTGCGCACCACCGAGGCTGCGGTGATCGCCCGGCACACGACGGGCCATGTCCTTGCCAATGCTGGGATCGACGCTTCGAACATCGAAGGCAGTGAAGACGAGAACGTGTTGCTGTGGCCGGTCGATCCCGATGCCAGCGCACGAGCGATCCGTGCGGAGCTGGCTGACCGCACCGGCATTAGCCCCGCCGTGCTTATTGCCGACAGCATGGGTCGCGCCTGGCGCAACGGAACTGTCGGCACCGCGATTGGCTGTGCTGGCATGACCGTTCTGGACGACCAGCGAGGCACGGAGCAGGACCTGTTCGGACGGACCTTGCAGGCAACGGTGATCGCCATTGCCGATTCGATTGGCGCGACGGCCTCGCTGGCGATGGGCGAGGGCGCGCAGGGGACGCCTGCCTTGTTGGTGCGCGGCGGGGGACAGTGGGTCACGCCAGAAGACGGCCCCGGTGCGGTAAGTGGATTGCGGGCCATAGTCGAGGATATGTTCCGGTGAGTCCCAATCGAGCGAATTCAGGCCATGTGGTGGCGCTTTCGGGCGGCGTTGGTGGCGCGAAGCTGGCCACCGGGCTTGCTGCTGTGTTGGCACCTGAGCGGCTGACCATCGCCGTCAACACCGGGGACGATTTCGAGCATCTCGGGCTGACAATTTGTCCGGATATCGATTCGGTCACCTATGCGCTGGCTGGTCTCAATGACCCCACACGCGGCTGGGGTGTGCAGGACGAGAGCTGGAAAGCCTTGGAAATGTTGGGTCGGCTGGGCGAGGCACAGTGGTTCAACCTTGGCGATCGCGACATGGCTATGCATATCGCTCGCAGCTGGCGTCTGCGCGAGGGCGAAACGCTGTCGCAAGTCACCGCGCGGCTAACCGGTGAGCTGGGTATCGCCCATGCAGTGGTGCCGATGAGCGATGCTCCGGTGCGTACAGAAGTGCTCACTGACACAGATTGGCTCGATTTTCAGACCTATTTCGTCGCCGAGCAATGCAAGCCGATTGCTCGCGAAGTGCGCTTTTTAGGTACGCCGGGTGCGGCTCAAGCGCCGCAATTCGCTCAAGCGCTGGCTCGAGACGACCTTGCCGCAATCGTGATCTGCCCATCCAACCCATATCTCAGTGTCGATCCGATTCTGGCTGTCGACGGCTTGCGTAAGGCGCTGGTCGCGAAGGGCGTGCCAATCATTGCCGTTTCGCCATTGGTTGGCGGCAAGGCGCTCAAGGGTCCGCTTGGCAAGCTGCTGGGTGAGCTCGGAAAGACATGTGATAACCGCGCGATTGCTGAGCATTATGCGGGCTTGGCAGGCCACTTCGTGATCGATCAGCTGGATAGCGATGATGCTGAAGACTTGCGCAACTCCGGGCTTTGCGTCACCGTTGCACAAACGATAATGCATGATGCAGACGACCGGGAGAGCCTTGCGCGCGAAGTGTTGTCAGCGGTCGGTGTCGAGGTGGTTTGAATTGATGCACGATAATGACGCGAAACTGATCGAACGGCTGCTTGCCGCGCCGCTTGAGGATGTTCTGGCCGATGCTCGCGAGAGGCGCGATGCGCGCGGGCCCTCGCGGATGACCTATTCGCCCAAGGTGTTCATCCCGCTTACCCGGTTGTGCATGGACGTCTGTCACTATTGCACCTTTGCCACCACGCCATCGCGGCTTGATGCACCTTATCTGACGCCCGAAGAGGTGCTGGGAATTGCCCGTGCCGGAGCGGAATCGGGTTGCAAGGAAGCGCTGTTCACCCTCGGCGATGCGCCCGAACGCCGCTATTCCGTAGCGCGCGAATGGCTGGCTGAGCGCGGCTACACGCGTACTATCGATTATGTGCGTGACTGTGCCGAACTCGTCCTGAACGAGACCGGGCTGCTGCCGCATATCAATGCCGGTATCCTCGATGAGGATGATTACCGCATGCTGCGCCCGGTCGCGGCCTCAGCTGGACTGATGCTGGAAAGTACGTCCGAGCGGCTGCTTGAGAAGGGTGCGGCGCATCACGGCTCGCCAGACAAGGTGCCGGCGGTGCGGATTGCTTCACTGGAAGCGGCAGGCCGCGCGAAAGTGGCGATGACCAGTGGCATCCTCATCGGTATCGGCGAGGCCCCGGAAGAACGCATCGAATCGCTGATTGCGCTGCGCGATATTCATCGCAAACACGACAATATCCAGGAAGTCATCGTCCAGAATTTCTGTCCCAAGCCGGGGACGAAGATGGCGCAATGGCCCGAAGCGAGTGAGAGCGATTTCCTCCGGGTCATCGCTGCTGCCCGCATCATCCTTCCCGACGAAGTGTCGGTGCAGGTGCCGCCCAATCTCAACGATGAGCGGCTCGCCGAGCTGATAGATGCCGGGATCGACGATTGGGGAGGGATTTCTCCGGTCACGCTCGATCATGTCAATCCGGAAGCGCCCTGGCCGGAAGTCGAACGGCTTACCGCGATCTGCGAGCGGGCAGGGCTGCCGCTGGTCGAAAGGCTGACGATCTATCCGCGCTATATCGCGATGAGCGAAGAAGGTTGGATCGATCCGGCGATCAAGCCCGCGGTGCTCAAACTGGCCGATACGGAAGGTCTTGGCCGCGATTCTGTTTGGAGCCCCGGTGTTGCGGAGATTCCTCTGGGAACGCCAGCTGCTCCATTAGGCCGCCGCTATGAAGGCACTGGTCCGCTTGAGCTGCATTCGATCCTGAGCCGGGCCGCCAATGGCTATGAGCTGGATGAGGCCGATATCGTCACGCTGTTTTCCGCGCGAGGGGCGGCGGCCCAGGCCGTGATCGAAACCGCCGACGCATTGCGGTCAGACGCGATGGGCGAGGACGTTACCTACGTCATAAATCGCAACATCAACTATACCAATATTTGCACCCACCATTGCTCGTTCTGCGCTTTTTCCAAAACCTCGATCAAGGCTGGTTTCCGCGACAAGCCGTATAATCTCGACCTTGAGGAAATCGCCGAGAGATCGCGCGAGGCGGTGGCGCGCGGCGCGACAGAAGTGTGCCTGCAGGGCGGCATTCATCCGACCTATACCGGCGAGACCTATCTTTCGATATTGCGCGCGGTGAAGGACGCCTGCCCGGATCTGCACGTCCATGCCTTTTCGCCGCTCGAGGTGACACAGGGTGCAAACACGCTCGATATGAGTGTCAGCGACTACCTCAGGATGATGAAGGATGAAGGGCTGGGCTCTCTGCCGGGCACCGCCGCCGAGATTCTCGACGACGAAATCCGCCAGCAGATCTGCCCAGACAAGCTGACGACCGAGGAATGGCTCAACGTGCTGCGCGATGCGCATCTCGTCGGCCTGCCGACGACTTCGACGATCATGTTCGGCCATCTCGAAGGCACGCATCACTGGGCGCGCCACCTGATCCACTTGCGGCGGTTGCAGGGCGATACCGGCGGCATCACCGAATTCGTGCCGCTGCCGTTGGTTCATATGGAAGCGCCGATGTACCGGCGCGGCCAATCGCGCAAAGGCCCGACCTGGCGCGAGGCGGTGATGATGCATGCGGTTGCGCGCATCGTGCTGTTCGGAGAAATCGATTCGATCCAGTGCAGCTGGGTCAAGCTCGGCGTCGAAGGCTCGGCTGCGGTGCTCGCTGCTGGCGCGAACGACCTTGGCGGTGTGCTGATGAACGAGAGCATCAGCCGAGCGGCAGGAGCCTCGCATGGCCAGGACATTAGCGTCGACGATCTCCGAGCCGCTGCGGCGGGCGCAGGGCGGCCGCTGAGGCAGCGTACGACGCTCTACAAGGACGTGCGCGTGCTGGAGAGCGTGGCGGTCTGAAGGGCCAAGCTATGGGCCCCTCAGCAGGGACCCGGTCACATCGCCTTGGTGATGTCCCACATCTGGTCGGACATGTGGGTATATTCCAGATAGTGGCCGAAGGCCTTGCGACCGTCGAGATAGATGAAGCGCAGCGCGTCGGGGCCGAGATCGCGTTCCATCACCACCGGAAATTCCTGGGCATCGCAGGCGGCGCGGAATTCGGTCCACTCGGGCACGCGCAGGCAGATGTGGTGGAAGCGGATCGGGGCACCGTTGGAGGGCGCATTGGCATAGACGTTTACATCGTCCTTGATCGGCTGGATCAGCTCTGACTGGACACCGTTGTGCCAGAACATGGCGATCTTCATCTCCTGGTCCTTGGGTCCCTGCGGAGTCTGCACCGTCTGTTCCACCGGGATGATCTGCGGATCCTTTTCAAGGCCATGCGCACGGAATAGTGCGATGCCTTCCTCGATATCGTCGCAGACATAGCCATTCTGATAATGTTGTCCGACCAGCATGCTCTTGTCCTTCCTCAGCCTTCGCGGGCGATATCGTAGCGTGACAGATAGCGTTCGAACAGGGGTTCAAGACCCTCCTTGCTCAACCCGTATTGCGCCAGCTTGTATTCGTGCTTGCCAAACTTGTTCTGGGGGTTGTCGTCGAGCCAGCCCTGGATGCCGGCCTCGGCTTCGGCGCTCCAATCGTCGCCGAGAGCAGCATAGAGCTTTTTCATCGAGTTCAGCGGGTCGCTCATCAGATCGGAATAGTGCACGTCGATCACCCGGTCCTCGCCGTGCTTGTCGCGGAAATCCATCACTCGTTCGGCGTGTTGCTGGGCCTGCCAGGGATAGTCTTCGCCCAGCCATTCGGTGTCGATCCTCCCCATCAGCATCTGGTGGCTCATCGAAATGATCGAGCATAACGAGCCGGTTGCGGCATAGGGATCGCGATGCGTCCAGATCAGCCGCGCATCGGGATATTCCTTGATGAGATAGTCCAAATGCAGCGCATGCGAAGGCATTTTCAGGTTCCAAACGCCCGGCGCATTGTGCTGCAGCGCCTGAAGGAACTTGCGATGATAGGAATAGGCCGAGGTCATGTCGGCGCCGAAGATGAAGTCCTTGTATTCAGGCAGTATGCCCTTGGATTCGATCATCAGGGTTTTGAAGTCATGGGCGAGGTACCACACGCATTCATGCGGATAGACGGCCGAGCTGCGGTAGATCTTGCCCATCTCGGGATGAGCCTCAAGCATCGCCTTTTCCCGCTCCAGCCGGGCTAGACAGCGCGGATCGGTCTTGAGCGTGGCGGTTGTGGCCGGCGGGATCGGCTCGTCGATTTCCCATTCAAGGGGTGAGCGGCGCGCGGGGTCGGCGGCAAGCAGGTTCGAAAGCAGCGTCGTGCCGGTGCGCGGAATGCCCAGGACGAATACTGGTCGCTCAATCGGCCGGCTGGTAAGCTCGGGATTCTGTCGCAGGTAGTCCGCAACCCGAAGGCGATTGCTGAGATAGTGGACACAATCCGCGCCGACACGCTCAATGCCAACATCGGTGTATATGCCCTTGGCGATGCCTTTGTTGAAATCATTGACCAGGACGTCGAGGCCCTCACGGTAAGTATCGGCGTCGAACTGGTCGATGCCCGTGTCCTTCATCGCCTGTTCGACAAACGCGTCGGCGTTCAACGGTTGGGCCATATGGTATTCCTCTTCATCGGTTTCTCGCGGCGGAGCCGCAAAGTTGCGGAACTCGCTGGCGCAAGTGAATACAAATGTCTAGGGGCGATGGTAAGCGGCTGGAGTGCGGGCATGACGTGCATCGCTGCGGCGATTACATGATCTGCAAATGGGGGCATCGATGGCGACGAACATGTTTGACTGCACCGGCAAAGTGACGATGGTGACAGGCGGCAATGGCGGTCTGGGCCTTGGCTTCGCCATGGGTTGCGCCAAGATGGGAAGCGATATCGCGATCTGGGCACGCAATGAGGAAAAGAACGCGGCAGCAACGGAAAAGCTGCTGGAGGCGGGAGCGGGCCGGGTGATCGCCTACCAGGTCGACGTGTCCGAGCACGATGCAATCCTCGCCGGCTACGAAAGGCTGATGGATGATTTCGGACGAGTCGATTGTGTGTTTGCCAATTCCGGACGCTCATCGCGCAGCAAGTCCGTGCTCACCATGGAAGCCGAGGAATGGCATGACCTCCTCAATGTCAGCTTGCACGGCGCTTTTTTTACACTGCAGGAAGCCGCCAAGCTGATGGTCAAGCGCGCCGAGGCCGGCGAGCCGGGCGGCAGTCTGGTTTTTTGCGGTAGCCTCTCGATGTTCCACGGTATTACTGGAATCGAAAATTATGCTGCCTCGAAAGCCGGCATGGGCGCGGTGATTCGCGGCATGGCAGCGGAACTTGGCAAATATGGTATCAGGGCCAACTCGATTGCGCCGGGCATGATCGTCACCGAAATGATGAAGCTGGCGCCGCAGGAGATGCAGGACCAGATCAATGGATTCTTCTCTTCGGTAACGCCAATCCCGCGCGTGGGCAGCCCCGAAGACATCGAGGGCATTTCCGCATATCTGTGCAGTGACGCGTCGAGCTTTCACACCGGCGACACCCTCGTCGTCGATGGTGGCAGCGTGATCTACCCGCCCTATGCGTCGGCGGTCGAAGGAGGCCTTGGATAAATCCAGGTCGGCAATCCAGTTCCGAAATAGGAGTAACTCCGAAATAGGAGTAACAATGAGTAAATTGTTCGATTGCACCGGCAAGGTGACGATGGTGACCGGAGGTAATGGCGGCGTTGGCCTGGGGTTTGCGATGGGCTGCGCCAAGATGGGCGGCGATATCGCGATCTGGGCGCGCAACGAGGAAAAGAACGCTGCGGCCAAGAAACAGCTGGAAGAGGTCGGCGCGGGGCGGGTTGAGACCTATATCGTCGATGTTTCCTCCGAAGAGCAGATCAACGCCGGCTACGCCAAGCTGATGGAAGACTTCGGACGGATCGATTGCGTATTTGCCAATTCGGGTGGTCCGCCGATTTACGATTCGGTGTTCGATATGCCGACCGAGGCCTGGCACGAATTCCAGGCGGTGGCGCTCCACGGTGCATTCTTCACTCTGCGCGAGGCATCGAGGTTGATGGTCGAACGCGCCGAGGGAGGTGAACCGGGCGGATCGCTGGTCGCTTGCGGCAGTCTCTCGCTCTATCAGGGGCTGGCCGGCAAGATGAATTATGCAGCGTCCAAATCCGCGGTCGCCGCGACGATCCGCTGTCTCGCCGTGGAACTGGGCGAGCACAAGATCCGCGCGAATGTGGTCGCGCCCGGCCTGATTGTCACGCCGATGATGGGCGATGATCCCAATGTCGAGAAGGGCCTGCTGAGTATCTACGGCCCGCAAACGCCGTTGCGGCGCCTGGGCTATCCGGAAGACATGGAAGGCATCGGCGCCTATCTGTGCAGCGATGCATCCTCTTTCATGACCGGCGAAACGGTTATCATCGACGGTGGCTATATGGTGCGGCCCTGAAGCCGCGAACGGGAGAAGCGCAATGAAAGTGCTGAATATTCACGAGGTCGGCGATGTCCGGCTAGACCCCTACGAAACGCCCGAGTCAGGGCCGAAGGACGTCGTCATCAAGATGAAGGCCTGCGGCATCTGCGGCAGCGATCTGTCCTATATCAAGATGGGCGGAATCATGCGTCAGCCGGGCGGGGTGACGCCGATCGGTCATGAGGGCGCGGGCGAAGTGCTCAGTGTCGGCTCCGAAGTCGCGGGGCTCACTCCCGGCGATTCGGTGATCATCAATCCGATGATGACACCCAGCAACATTGGCAGCGGTGGCACAGAGGGTGCGTTCTCAGATCAGGTGCTGGTGCGCGATGCGGAAAAAGACACCAATCTGATCCCGATCCCCGAGGGCGTGTCCTTTGAGGTCGCTGCGATGTGCGAGCCGCTGGCTGTCGCCCTGCATGGCGTCAACCGCGCCGAGGTCAAGCCCGGTGACAAGGTCGTGGTGTTCGGCTGCGGCCCGATCGGGCTGGGGATGATCCTGTGGCTGGTAGATCGCGGGATTACCGATGTCGTCGCGCTCGATCTCGCGCAGGAGCGGCTTGATCGAGCGATGGCGCTGGGCGCCCGTGCGGCACTCGATCCGACCAAGGTCGATCTTTACGAGGCGCTGGGCGAGCTGCACGGCAAGGAAATGTGCATGCACAAGCCGGCTGTCGGAACCGATGCCTTCATCGATGCGGCGGGCGCGCCTTCGATTCCGGGCGATGTCGTCAATATTGCCAAGTACCAGTCGCGCTTCGTCATCACCGCGGTCTATTATGAGCCGATTCCGATGCCGCTCGGCACGATGCTGACCAGCGAAATGACGATCACCACGGCTGTCGGCTATCCTACGGAAATGAACGAGGTTGTCTCGTCCATGGCTCGGCTCAAGGACAAGATCGCAACGATGATCAGCCACCGACTGCCGTTCGAGCAGGTGCTCGACGGCCTCAAGATCGCTGGAACGCCGGGATCGGCCAAGGTAATGATTGAATTCGAGGGAGCGTGAGACATGAGCGAGAGCAAGGATTCAGGTCCGCCGCCACTGGCTAATCTGGTAACGGCTGGAGACGGCCAGACCGAGGCGGTCGCGATTACCGATTTCATCTTCATGGCCCGCGATGTGTCGAACGCCTATCTGGTGACGACCGCTGACGGCGATGTGATGATCAATACTGGCATGCCCGATGGCGCGCCGCGCAGTGCTGCACTGCTCAAGCCTCATCGAACCGGACCTTTGCGCCATATCATTCTAACGCAAAGCCATGCCGACCACTTCGGCGGCGTGCCGACTTTCATGGAGGACGGTACCAAAGTTATCGGCGGTCCCGATTATTGTGAAGGGCGCGACGACATGCTCGGGATGCAGTCGTTCTTCGGCCCGCGCACTTTCAAGCTGTGGGGCAGCACGCTCAAGCAGGATGGCCCGCCGCGCGCGCCCATGCCCGAAGTCACGCCTGACATTATCGTTGAAGACCGCATGACGCTGGAAGTCGGCGGGCGGACCTTCGAATTGATCCACGCGCCTGAAGGTGAGACCGAGGACAATATCGTCGTCTGGATGCCGAATGAGAAAGTGGTTTTCACCGGCAACACCTTCGGTCCGGTGTGGCTGTCTATGCCGTTTCTCAACACGCTGCGTGGTGACAAGCCGCGCCGGGTGCGCACCTATCTCAAATCGCTGGAACTGGTCCGCGATCTTGGTGCGGAGATCGTCATCACCGGTCATGGCGATCCGATCGTCGGGGCCGATCAGGTCCGAGCGGATCTCGACCGCATGCACGCTGCTGTTTCTCATGTCCGGGACTATACCGTTGAGGGGATGAAAGCGGGTAAGACCGTCCACCAGCTGATGCAGGAGTTTGTCTTCCCGGATAATTTCAGGATCGGCGACTTTCACGGCAAGGCGAGCTGGGCGGTCAAGTCGATCTGGCGCGAATATTCGGGCTGGTTCCACTATGAAGACGGCACCACCGAGCTTTACGGCGTGCCGCGCTCCAGCGTGCATGGCGACATCGCTGAGCTGGCGGGCGGGGCTGACAAGCTCGCTGAGCGGGCGAGGGCGAAGTTCACGGCAGGGCAGCCGCTGGAAGCGCTGCACCTCACCGACATCGCGCTGGGAGCCGAACCATCAAACCGCAATGCGCTGGAAGTGAAGCGCGATGCCTCGCAGATGTTGCTCGAACAGTCAGGCGGCGCGAATCTGAGCGAGACGATGTGGCTGCGTTCAGAAATTGCCGAAGTGGAAGGGCTGCTGGGCAATTAGGTGAAGTATTGAGCTAGGCGAGTACCGCGCTGCTCTCATAGACCAAACGGACCAGCTCGGCCTGCCCACGCACGCCGAGCTTGGCATAGAGCCGCTTGGAATAATTGCGCGCGGTCTCCAGGGTCAGACCCATCGCCTCTGCCGCCTCGGCGATCGACAGGCCGTCGCTGAGTGCGATGGCCAGCTCTGCCTCGCGCGCCGGCAGATCGAATAATCGGGCGAGGTGGTCTGGCCTGTCAGGCGAGGGCTGCCGTGGCAGTCGGCACAGCGCGAGCATCGCAGGCGGTTTCAGCGTAGTCACCGGCACGCCATTGGCCGGCACGAGCAAGGCTTCGATGCGCGGTTCGTCACTCAGCACGAGTGAATGCGTGGGTAATGGAGAATTCTCTGCAAGCGCCAGGGCCGCAAACGAAAGCTGGTCTTCGGCTTGCTGGCTGATGTCGCGCAGCCGCTCCCCGGGCAGGGCTGTAATGCCCGCAAGTTTCGCCAGCAGGCGCCGGGTTTCCGGATCGATCGCGGCGATGCGTGCGTCGCTCTCGAGCAGGATCCAGCCCAGACCCGAGCTGGTCAGGCCTTGCGTGGTCATCGCAGCTGCGACCGCTTGGCGCTCGGCTGCAATGAGATTGCGGATCGCCAGCGCGACATAGGGAGCAAGGTTGGACAGCAGCGCGGCATCGGCGGCGGAGCAGGGATTGCGCCGGGCGAGCACGAGAGTTGCGCTTACACCGGCTTCGTCGAGGACCCGCACGACCCGCTCATCGACGATCCCCAACCGATCGATAGCTGCAGCGCGGCGCGCGCGATAGTCCGGGTCATGATCGACAAATTCGGCGACGCTGTAGGCGCGGCCCAGCCGCAGGTGCAGGCCTTGGGCGTCTTCCAGCATCTGTAGCGCGCCAATCTCCCGCTCGCTTGCCTGACCTTGCAAGTCGATTCCGGCATGAAAGCGGGTTGATTCATCCTTGAGCGACCCATTCCGGCGAATAATGATGGCGACATGATCGGCACCGGTTCTGCGCCTCAATCGCTCCAGAAAGGTCGCAAAATGGGGATTTTCCTCCGCCCCCTGGTAGAGTGGCAAGATCAGATCGGTCTCGTCCTGGCTGGTAAGTGACATGCCCTCCCATATGGGAGGTTCGCGTAAATGTCACCTCTGTATTGAAGCGCCCAGCCAGACAGGGACGCCCAATCGATGAAAACCCTCACCCATCTCGAACGGCTCGAAGCCGAAGCGATCCACATCATCCGCGAAGTCGCTGCAGAAGCCGAGCGACCGGTGATGATGTATTCGGTCGGCAAGGATAGCGCGGTGATGCTACATTTGGCGCGCAAGGCATTCTTTCCCTCGCCGCCGCCGTTTCCGCTGCTCCATGTCGATACCACCTGGAAATTCCAGGAAATGTACAAGCTGCGCGACAAGATGGCCCAGGAAAGCGGCATGGAGCTGCTGGTCTATCAGAATCCCGAGGCGAAGGAGAAAGGCATCAATCCCTTCGACCACGGACCGCTGCACACCGATATGTGGAAGACCGAGGGGCTTAAGCAGGCGCTGACCAAATGGGGCTTCGATGCCGCGTTCGGCGGAGCGCGCCGGGATGAGGAAAAGAGCCGCGCCAAGGAGCGCATCTTTTCGTTTCGGACCTCGAGCCAGGGCTGGGACCCCAAGAACCAGCGTCCAGAGCTGTGGAACAGTTACAACGCCCGCAAGAACAAGGGTGAGAGCATCCGCGTCTTTCCGATCTCGAACTGGACCGAGCTCGACGTGTGGCAATATATCCACCTCAACGATATTCCCATCGTGCCGCTTTATTTCGCCGCCAAACGACCGACGGTCGAGCGGGACGGAATATTGCTGATGGTCGATGACGACCGCTTTCCGCTTGAACCCGGTGAAGTTCCGGTCGAGCGCTCGGTCCGCTTCCGCACGCTGGGATGTTACCCGCTGACCGGCGCTGTCGAGAGCGAAGCCGGGACATTACCCGAAATCATCCAGGAGACGCTGCTGACCACGACGTCAGAGCGCCAGGGCCGTGCCATCGACAAGGATTCTGGCGGAGCCGGCATGGAAGTGAAGAAGCAGCAAGGGTACTTCTGATGAGTGAGACCAAGACAGCCTCTGGCACTGCCACTGACCCCGTCTATGTCGTCGACGACCTGATCGAGAAGGATATCGACGCCTATCTCGATACGCACCAGCACAAGACGATGCTGCGATTCATCACCTGCGGCAGCGTTGATGACGGCAAGTCCACCCTGATCGGTCGGCTGCTTTACGATTCAAAGATGATCTTCGAAGATCAGCTTGCCTCGCTTGAGGACGATTCGAAGCGGGTCGGCACGCAAGGCCAGGAAATCGATTTCGCCCTGCTGGTCGACGGACTC
>JAQWKP010000335.1 GCA_029247785.1 Novosphingobium sp. | reverse complement strand
TTCGATCCTGCAAAGCCCGACAGCAAAGTTGACGCCATCCTGATCGACATTGACCATTCAACGACGCATTTCATCGATCCGGCCAGCGCGAGCTTTTACAGTCCATCATCGATTGCCGCTGTTGCAGGCAAACTTCGGCCTGGCGGGATATTTGCGCTGTGGTCGACCGATGAGGTCGAACCGTCCTTCCTTGAGGCCATGCAGGAATGCCTGGCAGACGTGCAAGCAGACCGCGTGGAATTCGTCACACCTTATCGGGAGGAACCCGCCTTCAACATCGTGTATCTTGGGAAGCGAAGCTGAAGACCGGAATGGGCTTCAAGCTGCAATTCCTTCCAGCGCTTCGCTTGCCTCCAGCCATTCCAACTCGGCTGCCTCGATCTGCGTTTCGATTTCGGCACGCTGCATCATCAACTCTGACATCGTGAGACTCGCCAGGGTTGGAGTGGCATTGTCCGGGTCGAACATGGCCTGGTCGATAGCCGTTCGCGTTGCGGTCAGTTTCGTCAGCGCGGTTTCGGCTGTCCTGGCGCGTTTGCGCAGCGCCTGGCTTCTTTCCCGCGCTTCGGCTGCAGCCTTGCGAGCATCCTTCTTGCTGACCTTCTCGCGCGGCTTGGCGCTGCGGCTTTCCGCGGGGTCCTTGGCCAGCACCAGAGCGATATAGTCCTCTATGGTACCGCCGAATTCCTTGGCTGTGCCGTCGTCAACCAACACCAGCCGGTCGGCGGTCATTTCCAGCATATGTTTGTCGTGGCTGATGATCAGCACTGCGCCGGAATAGGCATTCAGCGCCTGGACCAGCGCTTCGCGCGCATCGACGTCCAAATGGTTGGTCGGCTCATCCAGGATAAGCATGTGCGGTGCATCGCGGGTGATCAGTGCCAGGGCCAACCGAGCTCGCTCACCACCGGATAGCTTGCCGACTTCAGTCGTCGCCTTCGAGCCGGAAAAGCCGAAGCGGCCAAGCTGCGCACGCACTGCCGACTGATTTGCGTCCGGCATTTGCACGGTCATGTGCTGCAATGGCGTTTCCGAATGATCCAGCTCTTCCACCTGATATTGGGTGAAATAGCCGACTCTCATCTTGCCCGATGCATTCATTTCACCACTCATCGGCAGTAGCTGCGCAGCCAGCAGCCGAGCCAGAGTGGTCTTGCCATTGCCGTTGCGGCCCAGCAGCGCGATCCGGTCGTCGGGATCAAGGCGCAAGTTGAGGCGCTGCAACACCGGCGTGTCGTCATAGCCGACAGACGCCATATCGAGTGTGATCAGCGGCGGTCGCAGCTCCTTGGGATCCGGGAAATCGAAACTGAGCGAGGGATCGTCGATCTGTTCGGCAATGGGCTGCATGCGCGCCAGCGCCTTGGCGCGCGACTGGGCCTGCCTGGCGGTCGATGCCCGCGCCGAATTGCGGGCGACAAAATCCTGCAATCGAGCCCGCACCGCCTGTTGCTTGGCCTTGGCCGAGGCAATCTGGGCCTGGCGCTCGGCGCGTTGCCGTTCAAATGCGTCATAGCCACCCGGATAAAGCGTCAACTTCCCGGCGGAGAGATGGAGAATATTATTGACCACGTTGTTGAGGAAATCGCGCTCGTGGCTGACCAGCAGGATCGTCGCCGGATAGGATTTCAGAAAATCCTCCAGCCACATCACCGCCTCTAGATCTAGGTGGTTAGACGGCTCATCGAGCATCAATAGATCCGGCGCCGAAAACAGCAGGGCAGCCAGCGCCACACGCATCCGCCAGCCACCGGAAAAGCTCTCTAGGGGTTGATGCTGCGCGGTTTCGTCAAAGCCAAGGCCGTCAAGGATGCGGGCGGCACGCGCCGGAGCAGAATGCGCCTCAATCGTGATCAGCCGCTCGTGGATTTCGGCCAACCGATAGGGATCGTCGCTGGTTTCGCTTTCCACCATCAATGCGGCGCGCTCGGTGTCCGCGGCAAGCACCGTTTCAAATGGCGTGGCATCCCCGCCGGGCGTCTCTTGCTCAATATAGCCCAGTCGGCTGCCTCGCGGCATATCAACTGAGCCGCCATCCGCCTCCAGCATCCCCGCAACAACCTTGAGAAGGGTGGACTTGCCCGCGCCATTGCGTCCGATCAGGCCGACCCGCCCACGCGGCGGCAAGCTGGCCGTTGCGCCGTCGATGATCGTCCGCCCGCCTAGGCGAACCGTAATGTCAGTCAGATTGAGCATGGCGGGCGCTTAGCGACTGTCCCCTTGTGAAAGCAAGATGCAGATCAAACTACGCCGTCTTTCCCAAGCCCTTCGACTTCATCGGACGAGAAGCCCGCCTCAAGCAGCACGTCCACAGTATCATCCCCGACATTGTGCGGCTCGCTGGTCGCAGTGCAGGTTTGAGAGCCGTCCGGCGCAGCGATCCTGATTGGCGAGGCGGGAACCGGCACGCCCGCAACTTCGACCACCGAGCCCCGGGCCTGCACATGCGGGTCGTCGCAAACTTGCGCTCCATGATTCACCACCGTGACTGCTGCACCCGATGGGGCGAGCAGATCGACCCACTCTATTGCTGTTCGGGTTACGAAAATATCGGACAGCTGCCGCGTCACCGCCGCCGCATCGGTCCATTTGTGCAGCTGCTCGACAAGTTCGGGAACGCCGAGCCCTTCGCAAAGCGCGGCCCAATTGCGCGGTTCCGAGCAGGCAATGGCGAGGTGCCGGCCATCGGCGCAGACATAGAGGCGCCTGTCCGGACTGACTGGAATCGCAAAAGGGCTTTCGGACATCGGGTTCATGCCGCAGCCGACAAACCAGGTCGCGCTTTCCGAAAAGCTGAGGTCGATGAAGGCACCCTCCCCGGTCCGGCCACGCTGGATCAATGCCCCTTCGATTGCGACCACTGCGCTTAATGCGCCGGCCTGGAGTGCCATTGAAATGCCCGGATGCCAGTCGCGATCAGACGTGAGCGCGCCTAACAGGCCTGAGTGGGCAGTGTAGTTGAGGTCATGCCCGCCATGATTGGCATAGGGCCCATCCTGGCCAAAACCGGTCATCGCGCACCAGATGATCCCTGTATTGCCGGCACGGGCATGGCTGTAACCGAAGCCGCGCTTTTCCATGACACCGGGACGCGCATTCTCAACCACAACATCGGCCGAAGCTGCCAGCCGCGCCAGAATCTCCGGTGCCGCCGGGTTGCGCTGGTCGAGCGTGATCGAGCGCTTGCCGCGACTGATCGCAACCTGCCCGAAGATCGTGCTGGGCTTGCCTTTCAGTGCAGGGGACTCGATTCTGACAACGTCCGCGCCAAGGTCTGCAAGCAGCGTCGTGCAAGCACCGCCGGGCGGTACAGCCGTGAAATCAAGCACGCGAATGCCGGCAAGCGGCTGCAATTTCTGATTCATGATCATCCTTCGGTTGGCCCTCCAAAACGGTCGCAGCATGATTTCCTGTCGACCTGCATGATGCAGCCGACGATGAAATTCCAGCGATCCGAAGTGAGGTCTGCGTTCTCGATTGCCATTTCTTCAAGTCTTGCGATGGCCTGGCCAAGCCTGGCGGGCGTTTCGGTGGGGCCAGCTATTGAGGGCTAGCGATCAAGCCCGAGGTAGCGTTCATAGATATTGTGGAAGTGACGCACCTGGGTGTGCTGATAGATGCCCATGGTAATGCCGGGTTTGTTCACGCGCAATGTGTGCAGGCCCTTCTGGACTTTCTCTAAATTCCATTCGTCCTGACTGATCAATGCGCCCGCAGCACCGAGTTCGTGCGCATCAAGGAAGCTTTCGTCGGGGCCGAGGAAAGTGGGCTTCGCCGGTGGTGGCCGCTCTCCCTTGAACGGGCTCAGATACATGACTTCCATCGTGCACATGTCATGTCGGTCGCCGTATGGCTTGAAGCGCTGAAGAACCTGATTGTAAGCCAGATAGGGGTGGAAATTCGGGAACAGCGTATAATAGAAGGAATCCATCACCTCAGAATCGCACAACCCATCCGCCTTGTCGCCGATCACCTCGCGCAATTCCTCGCGGCCCACTTGCGCGCCGTGCTGGCGATAGGTCATGCCCTCTGGAACTTCGACGCCGCCGGTTGAATCCCTCGGCTTGTAGACATTTGCTGCAATTTCATTTTCGGTTGGCGTCCAGTTGAGGTGCGGGCTGGGCGTGCCGGCCGGCGTGATCGCCCGCGAGCAATTCCCGAATATGTCATATTGCGTGTTGTCGTCGCCCGCCGCAGCCAGGATCTGTGGGTGCGAGGCGACAAGGTGGAAGGCATCCATGAAGGCTTCCTGCCCGACCTTCCAGTTGCAGCTGATTACCTTGCAAACGTGAACCGCAGTATAGCGGTCGGCGAGCGAATAATTGTCCCAGTGGCTATAGGCCTCACCCAGATATGTCTCCAGAGGCTCGCAATTCGGGTCCATGTTGATGAAGACGAACCCGTTCCACAGGGCCACCTTCACTTCCGGAAGGTTCATCTCTTGCGGATCGACGTGGGGAAAGTCCCACATGCCCGGAATATGCTTGAGCTTGCCGTCGATACGCCAGGTAAATCCATGATAAGGAAAGCGAATTTCGGCCTTGTTGCAGGGGCGATCGATCAGGTTCCGGCCCATGTGCAGACAGGCATTGTAATATCCCTTGATCTCATCGGGAGCGACACGCACCAGCATGATCGAGATATCGTTGATCTCATAGACATCTGCATCGCCGACCTCCGGAATGCGCTCTTCTAGTAGCGCCACCTGCCAGACTTTCGGCCAGAGCTTCTCTTTTTCGAGCTCATGAAACTTCGGATCGATATATCTTTCGACCGGAATATCGTGATCGCCCAGAAAGGCCGCCGTATCGATACGCAAATGCGCCGGGACGGGCCTTGTATCTGCGTCCAGCAGCTTCTGGTAGGATACGCCGGGGCTGCGCCGAATATCGGCCGCCTTCAATCTCGACTGATCACGCTCGCTCATGCTGCGCTCTCCGATGATGTAGCTACTGGCTTGGTTCGCTCTTCGACGATGACCAGGCCTGCAAGCCAGATACACATCTGAGGATCGCAGTGGCGAAGCTCGCCCTCAATCCAGCCGCCGAATCGGTCAAACAGACCCCACTTGTCTCCATCGGTAACGCGGACCAGATTCGGCCCCTCTGCCTGGTATTCAGCCCTAGTCAGAGCATGATGAGCCTTGGTCACAAGGGAATCTCCCAATCGCAATCCAGCCAACTGCGCCATGGTAGGCCGCCAGCCAAGTCGCTGTCAAAGCAGCTGGATGTGGAGACAGCCGACCCTGAGCCAGGACCTACCGGTTCACGAATTCGAGAATCTGGGGCGCCAGCTTCGGCCAATTTGCGAAGAGCGGGCTACCGTCCTTGAGATGCGTTGTGCAGCGTGTGTTCCACTCATCATCACCCCATGGCGGATCAACATATTCGGACTGCGGAAGCATCCTCGTCACCCAGTCGCTCGTCTTGCGCGGGTGACTGAGATCGCTCTTACCGCTGCGAAACACCATTGTCGGCATGCGCAACCGCGCAAAATCCTGTGGGGTCATTCCGGGTACAGGCGACACTTCGGACGGAAAAAAGAACTCGGTCCAGCGTTCCATCGTGCGGATGAATTCATCGGGGTCCTGCGCGAGAATGGCCTCCCGAGCTTGCGGATTTCGCTCGATCTGATCCGCCCAATCCGGCAATTCAGCCACGCTTTCCATTCCGCCCCAACTGGCGGCAAGGGCAGAATTGCAGGAATAGCCGGTGCCTGTCGTCAGCAGTCCGGTAAGGCCGCCACTGATCCACCACACGATCAGATGCGAGACGATGTCGGGATCGCGCGATGCTGCGATCAACGATACCCGGGAACCTCCTGAGCCGGCGGCGATTGCCGTGGGGCCAAGGTCAAGCGCGCGGATGAGCTTGGTGAGGGTCCGTCCTTGCAACTCCGATTCATATTCCGCATCGAATGTAACATCAGATGCGCCGCAATTGGGCCGATCCCACAACAACACGCGCTTGCCGCCCGCGGCGAGTTCCTTCGCGAGTTCCGGCATGCCAGGCGTGTCCATCGGAAAGCGACCGCCAGGTGTCAACGCTATCGCCGGAGCATTTGGTTCGCCGAGCAAGTCATACTCGATACCGAGCCCTAAAATTTCTATTCGTGGCATCTGGCACTCCTTTGCTGATCAATCGCCGGTAGCGGCATGGGGCATGCTTGATGATATGCTACCTATTGTAGCATTCAAGCAGATGCTTTTGACCGCATAGAAGGTGATCCAAGAGCGGTCGATCTTCGCGCTGCATTCAACATCCCTTCACCGGAATTGACAATTGCCCGCTTATCGAGAGTAGTTAGCCAAAAATAGGAGAACTGATTTGGCAATCATGATAACCGGAGGGACAGGGTTTCTCGGCTCCTATGTGGCGCGCTACCTCGTTAAGGAACAGGGCCTGGGCGATGTCGTGATCTTTGATCGCAGCCCCGACCCTGACCGTATCGCCGACATCCAGGATCAAGTGACGGTCGTCCAGGGTGACGTCCAGGAACCGCTCGAAGTGCTCGGGGCGATGCAGCAGCACAATGTCGAACAGGTCGTGCATATGGCGTTCATTGCCGGCGTTGAGGAGCCGGGGCGGGCCCTTCCCTATCTGCGTTTCCAGACTACTGCGACCGCCACGGTTTTTGACTGCGCGCGGCTTCAAGGGATCAAACGCGTTGTCAATGCCAGTTCCCACGCAGTTTACACCGCCAGCGACGATGGCATCGCCCTGACCGAAGACGAGCCTTTGCGCCCGAGCGGCGGGCTATACGGGGCATGCAAGGTCTGGACCGAACATGTCGCTGACAATTACAACGGTCGCTACGAAATGGAGATCATCTCCCTGCGACTGCAATCGGCATATGGGATCGGTCGGGTCAACCGCGCGAAGACATGGACAGGTGGACTGCTCAACACCAGCGGGTGGAAGCAGCCCAATTATCGCGCAAATGCCGAACTGGCTGTCATGGGGCGCCCCGTGACCATGCCGCCAGATGAGCAGATCGACGATTTTCTCCACGCGCATGACACCGCGCAGGCCTGCTGGCTCGCCGCCACGGCGCAAATGCCAGAGCATTGCGTATTCAATGTCAGCAATGAGCACCGTCCAATTGGTGACTACACCCGCATTCTCAAGGACTTGCTGCCCAGCGCGAAAGTCACGACAAGCGACAAGGTCCGCACAAGTCGCACGCTTCTGGACAACACGCGTATTCGCGATGAGCTGGGCTTTGCACCGAAGTACACGTTGGAAAAAGGGTTGCGGGCCTATATCGAAGAGGTCTCATGCAGGATCAAGAATACTTGAGCCCAAAATCGTAGCCTTCGCTCAAGGCAGTGCTGAAAGGCTTGACAAAGACGAGGCATTTATCTCCATGAACAATGGCCTTGCGGGCGTAGCTCAATGGTAGAGCAGCAGCTTCCCAAGCTGACGACGAGGGTTCGATTCCCTTCGCCCGCTCCAGTCTGTTGGACCTTTGCCGAACATGTGGCCCCTGAGGCCCGGCGCAACGGGAAGGTTTCGAATGGTTGAGCGGACCGCCGACAAGCCCGAGAGCGATGCAGAGGCCGGATTTGTCGGATCGGACCTGCGCAAGATCTACCAGACCGGCGAGACCGAGGTCCACGCCCTGCGCGGTGTCGATCTGGAGATTCCGGCGGGCGAGGTGATCGTGCTGCTTGGTCCATCCGGTAGCGGCAAGTCAACGCTGCTGAACATCGTTGGCGGGCTCGATCGCGCGACTTCCGGCACTCTGCATTATGGCGAGACTGAGCTGACTTCGCTTGACGATACCGGGCTGACTCGGTTCCGCCGTGCCCATGTCGGCTTCATTTTCCAGTTCTACAATCTAATCCCGAGCCTCACCGCCGAGGAGAATGTGAGCCTGGTCACCGATATCGCCGAGAACCCAATGGAGTCGGCCCGGGCGCTTGAGCTCGTCGGGCTGGCGGAACGGGCCGACCATTATCCGGCACAGCTATCCGGCGGCGAGCAGCAACGGGTCGCAGTGGCCAGAGCCATCGCCAAGCAGCCCGGCGTACTGCTGTGTG
>JAQWKP010000333.1 GCA_029247785.1 Novosphingobium sp. | reverse complement strand
CTCCTCGCGGCTGATCATGCCGCGCCACTGGCGGAATGCTTCAGACCCTCTCAGAGCTCGCCCTGAACGCGCGAGTTATGGGGACCGAAATGCATATCCGCATCATCCGAGTCTACCGCGTCCTGCGCAAATCGGCGTGCCTTGGGGCTTTACCGCCCAAGATGGCACACGACCCGCGCCAGCCGCGTCCCGTCTCTCTGCAACAGAGATTCGGGAAGGAGGGAGCAAGCCGGCCTCGCCCACTCCCGGTTCGCCTCTCATCAGGAGGCGGTGGAGTATATAACCTATATGGTTCGTAATGTCAAGGTATATGTCCAATAATGGTAAACTTGAAAGCCAGTGTCACGCAAGCCCGCCCCGCTCAAATCCCCAGAAACCGCTCGACATTGCCCGCGACAACCTGGCCCGCATTCTCGGCCCCGACGATATCGACGACCTGTTTCAGCGAGCTGCGCGAATAGCCAAGCGTGCTCTCATTGTGCGGATAGTCGGTCGACCACATCACCTGGTTCATCCCGATCCGGTCGATCAGTTCCAGTCCCAGCGGGTCGATCATGAAAGACGAGACCATGTGGTTCTCCCAATACCAGCCAATCTCATGCTGCAGTTCAAGGTCGTTCATATGCCGGTAGCTGACCATGCAATGTTCGGCATCCTGGAGCGCTGAGGCCACCCAGCTGATGCCACCTTCGAACCAGCCGATCTGCAAATCGGGATGGCGATCGAGTATGCCGCCGAAGGTATATTTGCCGAACATCTCGCGGAAGGTGTTGGTGGTCAGAAAGCCGGCGGCAAAAGGATTGAAGGCAGAGCCGCCTGCTCCCCCTTCGCCAATATGGTGGGAGAGCGGAACGCCGGCATCGGCGATTTCGTCCCAGATCGGATCCATCGCGGTGCTGGAATATTCGATCGGCTCGCCATTCGGGAAATTGCCGGGCTTGAGCGGCATGAGATAGGTCGTCAGACCAAGTTCCTTGAGCTGGGCGAGGCTGCTGCGGGTGCCCGCCGGGTCCCACCAGTTGATCAGGCCGACACCATAGAAGCGGCCCGGCGCTTCGGCCTGCAACTTGGCCATATGCTCATTATAGATGCGAAAGCACAGGTCCTTCACCTCATGATCGGGATAGGCGAGCATCACCAGCACCTCGTTCTGGAACGCTAGCTCCCGGGTGATGCCTTCGGCTTCAAGATCGGCCATGCGCGCAGCCATATCGGCGTCGCTGCAGCCAGGCCGCCCCTCATAGGGCTTGATCGCTTCGGTGAACATCGCTGGCAGGAAAGACTGCCCGTCCAGCCCGATATGGAATGAGCCATCATCATACCACAGCCTTGGCGCACGGTCCTTCAGCTTGGCCGGGAAGTTCTCGTAGAAGATGTCGCTGGCGATCGAAATGTGATTGTCGGCGGAAAACACATTCGTGCCCGATAGCAACCCGGTGTCGCCCTCTGCCTGGGCCATACGGTCGTTGGGAGCGCCCAGCATTCCAGTCGGATAGGGTGCGGTTTCAAGTCTGACTGTCATCGCTAGGCTTCCTTGCGGCCCGACATGCTCAGCCGCCATTCCGCCGGGAAGAACTTGTCAGCCTCTTTCACGGATTTGGCTAATCCGCTGTGCATCATCTCGTCACTGAAGGAATATTCGCCCTCATCCGGCTTGACCTGGTTGCCCATCGATTCGACCAGCCCGGTGAGCACGCTGCCGAAATATTCGCCGCGATATTGCTTGTATAATTCAAAAAAGGTCTTCTGCACCGCGATGCGGTCGGTCGGGCCGTTGTGGGCGCAGGCCAGGGCGTATTTCTGGACCTCATCCTCAAGATCGTCGCGCTTCACCACGCTGTTGAGGAAGCCGCAATCCATCATCTGGGCCGCGGTGAACGGGCGGCCGGTGAACACCATTTCCTGGAACTGGCGCAACCCCATGGTCTCGACCCAGGTCCACAGGCGCGGTCCCCAGCCGACATAGCGAAACGCGGCATGGCCGAACAATCCATCGTCGGAGGATATGACGATATCGGCATCACCTGCCTGGTAGAAATGCCAGCCATAGACATAGCCCTTGCATTCCACGATGCTGATCTTCTTGAACTCCTGCAGGCTGCGGCACCCGCCACGAACCGAGGCATAGTGCGAGCCGATATTATAGCCGTAGCGATAGCTGCCCTTGGGCGGATAGGTGATGTCCTCATCGCCGCTATAGCCCAGCTCGAACAGCGGATCGGCGCCCTCGCCATTGACGTCACCGTTCATCTTGATCTGCTGTTCCGGCAGATCGGCACCCGTCCCGAAATGATCGCCCGTAGCGCGGATCACCAACACTTTCACATCGTCATCGATATTCGCGCGGTGCAGCAACTCAGTATAGCGCATCCGCATTGCCGAATCCGGCGCATTCAATATTTCTGGACGATCGATCGTCAGAGTGGCGATCTTGTTTTCGCGATCCTTGACATAGGTCATCATTTCTTCGGCGGTGCGCGTTTCTGTTTCTGGCATATCGCTCTCCTAGATGCGGACACGGGAGTTGCATCAACTCCCAGGCAAAGTCATTCCCGACATGCGACGGGCGAATTGCGATCCTCGCATGAGGCGGCAGGCGCGCCAAGTGCGGAATGGGCCTTGCAGGCTAGACATCCGGGACATCTTGCCGCCGAAACAGTCATTCACACCGTGGTCATCCAGACCTATGCAAATTCCAATTTGCGCATGGCCGCCTATTCGGTACCGTCGCACGCACGTGTTGTCGGACAGGAGAATCCCCTGGATGCTGAAATTCCCGCTCGCTCTCGCCCTTGTCACCGCCCATGCCTTAGCGATCATTGCCCCAGCCAATGCAACCCCGCCTGCGATGCCGGACTGCGCCGCGCTGCAAAGGCAATTCGACGACGCCTGGGTGCATAGAGACGATATGGAAACGCGCGCAGCACAGAACCAGTCGTTCACCAACGATCCGGGAATGGGCGATTACGGGCTAGGCGAAGCTACAGATTCCTTGATCATTGAAAAGAATAGAATGCAGAACAATAATTGCCAGATTAAAGACCCTACACAGAATAAATGGCTACCCTACAAAGACAGACCACTAGCTCAATCCTATATGCTGTTTATTGAATAACCCTCTTTGGTAGATTCAGTAATATTTCTATCAATCAATTCCAGTTTCTGGCCTCAGATTTGGCCAAGACCCAGGCTGGCACAAGCAGGACATCCACCATGACAATGACACCACGCGCCAAAGCAAAAAACACCGCCCGCTGCGCCGCGCTTGCGCTTTCCCTTGCTGTGCCCATCATCGCAACAGCGATTCCGAGCGATGCCGCGGCAATGGCGGAAGACATTCCCTATGGGTCCAAGGCGGAATCCGCCCACTATGAAACGGGCAGGATCGACTACCAGCGCAATTCCCAGGGCACGTGGGTCGAAAAAGCGACGGATGGCTCGTACAGATTTGAATATGTCGAGACGGGGCGGGATTCCGACTCTGTATATATCTATGATGCAAGCCGAAGCCTCAGGCTCAAGCTCGATTTCAAGACATGGATGGTATCTGTGTCTTTCAATGGGGCTCCCTACGCTGAATCGTTCAAGATGACGAGCATAGCGACCTTGTCTGAAGGGCGTCGACCGATGCCGCCGGCGAGCGCTACGACACCTGCGAATAACAATCAGCAGGGTTTCAGGCCTCCCTATCAGCAGGGAAATAGTCAGCCTGGGCTCGGGAATCTGCCTCGGCAGGGCAGCACGCAGCAAGGCTATCCCGCGCAAGGCTATCCCCAGCAGGGCAATTCGCAGGGCAACACACAGCAAACCTATCGACCCCAAGGCTAT
>JAQWKP010000307.1 GCA_029247785.1 Novosphingobium sp. | reverse complement strand
CCCTTTGGCAGGGGCAAAAGCTATAGCTACACAAACAGCATGCTGGTCCG
This sequence comes from Novosphingobium sp., assembly GCA_029247785.1. GTDB lineage: Bacteria > Pseudomonadota > Alphaproteobacteria > Sphingomonadales > Sphingomonadaceae > Novosphingobium. The sequence goes on along the minus strand of JAQWKP010000307.1, from coordinate 2,877 downwards.
CAAACTGCCGGGCAATGGCGGGCTGGCTGTCGGCGTTTTCAAGCCCGGCAGCGACGCCATTGCCAAGGTCTATAATTGCGGGTCGAAACTCTGATTTGATACCGCAACTTGTACGCGATCCGGGTCCGGCTGCGCATCCATCGGGTGGGCAATCGGGCCGGGATCGTGCGTTTCGCGCTTTGTGCCAATGCCGCCAGGATCCAAGCCTGTCGCATCCCGTCAAGACCCCTTGCTGCAGGTCTGGCCTATTTGAGCGGACCGCTTGATTTGGGCGGCTGTATGGGAAGGATGGCCACTCCATGTCCAGCAACACCGCCGTGCTCGACCGCTCGATCGCGATCGTCGAAGACCAGCTGCCTGAACTGGCCGGAAGCGCGATGCATGTTCCGCTCGATTATTACCGCGACGATGCTCTGGCCGCGCGTGAGGCCGAGCTGTACATGACTCAGCCGCGGCCGGTCGTCGCATCGAGCGAGATTGCCGAGCCGCATGATTTCCTCGTGCGCATGTCGATGAAGCGATCGCTGCTGGCAACCCGCGATGCGGACGGCAAGGCCCATGTCTTCCTCAACTATTGCCGCCATCGCGGTGCCGAACCGGCGAGCGGCTGTGGCAATGCCAGGCGGCACTCATGCCCCTATCACGGCTGGTCATATGATTCGAAAGGCGATCTGGTGGCGATGCCGCTCGCCGACCGCAACAAGGAGCTCGATTATGCGCAGCTCGGGCTGGTCGAATTGCCAAGCGAGGAGCGGCATGGGCTGGTCTGGGCGATCCTCACACCAGGACTGAAGATCAATGTCGCCGCTCATCTCGGCGAGGTTGACGAACAGCTGACGGCGCAGGGCATGGATAGCATGCGCTACATAAATTCGCTGCCGTTCGAGCCGATTGGCGCGAACTGGAAATGCGTCGCCGAGGGCGTGGTCGAATCGCTGCATGTGCCCTTCGTCCACCGCGCGACTTTCAATGTCGATCCGGGTACGCAAGGCGACCGCTTCACCGGAAGCACCGCCATCGACCTGGCGATCTATGACCGCTTCGGCCCGCATCTGCGCTATTGCCTGCCGGTATTCGGCAAGGACGCAGTCCCCGAAATGCGCGATCGGATTTCACACGGCGGCGCGTTTGACTGGCAGCAGGTCGTTCAGGTCTGGCTGATCTCGCCTGGCGTGCTCATCGCCAATGATAGCTACGGACTCGACATCGGTTTCATGGAGCCAGGCGAGACGACCGAAACATCCTTCTTCCGCTATGGCTGGATGGGCCCGGCCTCACCACCCGAAGGCTTCCCCACACTCGCCGAAATGGCGCAGCGCGCGGGCGACGCGGTGCGTGAGGATTCCCCGGTGTGGGAGGGCTGCGGCCGTGGCCTCGCCTTCGGCCAGCATGGTTTCGCCTTGATCGGCCGCAACGAAAAGGGCGTGCAGCTGTTCCACGAGACTTTGTGCGAACAAACCGGGTTCGACGGGCTGGAATATGAGTGAGGCCCGTCAGGCCCCAGGTCAGACCCCAGCCGCTTCCTTCTCTTCCAGAATTGCAATCGCATCGTCCGACGGAGCATTCAGGATGTTGTTCTTGTAGCCCGGGAACACATAATCGAACTCAAACACCCAGTTGTCGCCCAGCGGACCGCCGGCGATGAGATCGGTCTCGACAAACACCTGCACCCCATTAACGCCATAAGTATAGCGATCGACATCACCGAACACGGGGGATGCATCCATCCGCTCATCAACTGCGGGCGTTCCGGGCTTGGCGCGGTTCAGGGTGATCTTGATGCGGTCCTTCAATTCCTCGTCCTCGGCGGCGAGCTGCTGCAGGCGCCCGACCCGCTCTTCCAACTCCTCAAGCGAGGGGAACACGATAGCAGCGTGGAAATTGAATTCCGGGTCTTGCTCCTGCGCCGCACGCAGCGCGGTGACCGCCGCATCCTCGCCATCCGTGCCGACCTTCAGCGCGCCGTGCATCGCATCATAAAGCTTGCGCAATACTTCGGGCATGCACAGCAGGTAGAAGATACGGTCAGTGCCGCGATTGGCCTGCTCGTCGATCACGAAATGATAAAATTCATTGCCGTCTGGCTGGGCCATCGAATAGCATTCGGTAAAGCCGATCTCGCGCAGCAGACGCGCGGCCAGCGGGCCCTCCGCGGGATTGCGGTAATGCACAGCGAGGTGGCCGTATGTCTTGGATGGGCTTTGCGCGTTCATGGCTCTCTCCGTAGCGAGAAGTTGCGGGATTATTCCTTCAGTTCGATAATCAGTTCACGGCAGAATTTCTTGCCGTTATTGCGGGCAAGCTCGGTGCCGCCCTTCTCCATCGGGAAGATCATGTCCGGCTCGATCGGGGCGTCGATGAATTCGGCCGAGGGCCCGGTCGAGGTGACATGCGGCACACCGGCGAGCCGGTCCCCTTCGAGGATGACGAGATAATAATCGTTCTCGTGCCGGTGAGGTTCTGTCTCCTCCCCCGGTTCGAGCGCCATTTCCCAGATCTTGATCCTGTCATCCTCGAACATCAGCTTCGTGCCGACATCGCCCAACGGGCCGTCACAGATATCCTTCGTCATTTGAGCACCTCGTTCACCACTTCGCCGCCATCGAGCGCGGTTATCAGATTGGCCGCAGCCGCATGTTTCAACCGCGCCATCGCTTCCCGTGTCTGCCCGGCCATATGCGGCGAAAGGATGACATTAGGCACGTCTTGCCAGCGCGCGGGATCGGTCGGCTCCTCGCGAAACACGTCAAGCCCGGCACCGGCCAGCGTGCCGGCCTTCAGCGCCGCAATCATCGCGTCCTCATCGATCACTCCGCCGCGCGCGATATTGACGATATACCCATCTTCACCCAGTGCCGCGATCATCTTGGCATCGAC
>JAQWKP010000296.1 GCA_029247785.1 Novosphingobium sp. | reverse complement strand
CTTCGTCACTACGAAGAGACCAAAACACTCCTTAACTCACAACCCCGATCTGGTGACATAGGCGCTGACGGGGAACAGGCCGGGATGTGCCACGCAAAAGAGGTCGAGATTGCCCGCGAGTTGGAGAACGTAGAGCTCCCTGACAATCTTGAAGAAGCTCTACCGGTCTGGTTTGGCCTGCTGCAAGACTCGATCACCCGCAAGTTGCGCGATCGCGGCGAAAATGTACCCGATCTGAATGCGGTGGCTGTCTCCGATCCTGTCAACTCGGTGGAATTCCTCTTCCCGCATTACTTCCTGCTGCCCTTCTTCACGAGTTTCTCTTCATACCGTATCAGGCCATTGGGGCCGGAGCGGTGCTTGTTTGAAATCTGGTCGTTGACCAATTTTCCAGAGGGTGAGGAACCGGAGCCGCCCATGAGCCCGACCGTGCTGCCGTTTGACAGCAATGAATTTCCGATGATCCCACGCCAGGATTATTCCAACATTCCGATCCAGCAAAAGGGTCTGCACTCGGACGGTTTCGAGTATATGCGCCTGTCCAAGGATGTCGAAGGTCTGATCAGCAATTACCAGCGGCTGATCGACGGCTTTATCGCCGGCGAGGATCCTGCAGCGCTTGCCGCGGCAAGTCAAAAGCTCGGTAGCAACTTCGACGGTCCGATTCTGGAATTCGGTTATTGATACGATTGGTAGGTTGGCGACGTCTCGCTGACTGAGGTTTGAGTCCGAATTTCCGCACGGCTGTTGGGGCGCTCGGATATCAAGGCGTGCACTCCCCCCTTGCCGAACGTGGCAACCTAATGCACATTCCTAATGTCAATAGATTTGGCCAAAGCGATGCAATCGCCATGGACTTGGTGCGCCTGGAAGATCGCGAATGGCTGGTGGCAGGGGGTGACCGGTCATTGCCACCTGCTGTGAGGTTGAATCCGGGAGAACAAGTTGTGCTGAGGATGTCAGAAATTGATTATTTCCAAATGGTCGCGTCGTATGTTCCTTGCCGGCTGCGGAGTTATGGGAGCGTTTGCAGTTATGCCGGCTAAGGCTCGCACCGACCGCACCGGGATGGCATTGGACGCTGCCGTCTGGGGGTTCCCGCTGGTGCAGTTTGGTCGCTACCTCGATGCCGCCGTAGCGGCCGGCGTGCCATTCAACCGTTTCTTCGTGAACGCGAATATTGCGACGCCTCACTCCGATTCGGTTGGACCGAATATCGATACGCTTAACGGATTGGCCTGGCTCGACCTGTCGGAGGGTCCGCAAGTGCTTGGCGTGCCGGAGACCGATGACAGGTATTACACTGTCCAGGTGCAGGACATGTACATGAATTCCTTCGCCTATATCGGGCGACGGACGACTGGAACCGAGGCAGGCTTCTTCGCAATTACCCCGCCAGGTTATTCGGGCACATTGCCTGCGGGCATGAGCGAAATTCGCGCGCCGACTACCAAGGTCCTGGCGTTCATCCGGACATTGGTGCGAGGTCCGGAAGACCTCGAGGCAGTCCGGGCAATCAACGCGTCGTTCAAACTGGGCACGCTGGAGAATTTTCCGCGTGGAATGCATGAGGCAGTGGTTGGCGCTGGCGCGCTCAATGCCTTCCAGCCCGAAGGTCGACGCAAGGGCCGGGGCCTTCCGCACCAGGAAATCGCGGCGAGCGGTGTAGCCTTTTTCGACGAGCTTGATCGGCTTGTTCGAATCTATCCGCCTTCACCCGCAGACGCGTCGCAGCTCGCCCGTTTCGCGCCTCTCGGCATTGGTACGGCGGCGGGTTTATCCCAGGACCCGGGACTGCAGGCGGATCTCGCCGCAGCGGTTCCCGAAGCGGTCGCTCTCGCTCAGAGTGCTCTCAAGACCAGATCGGACAATGGCTGGTCTCGGCGACCCAATGTCGCCCAGTTCATCGCCGATCCCCTCCAGCGCGCGGGAAATAATGTCTACGGGCCGGGCACTCAGGTCGCCGAGGAGTCGGTGTTCTGGAACATGCGCCAAGGTCCAGACGGCGAGACGCTGAGCGGAGCGAACAGCTATCGCCTGCATTTCGCCGAAGGGCAATTGCCGCCCGTCGATGCGTTCTGGTCATTGACGCTCTATGACGGCAGCTACTTCCTGTTCGACAATCCGATCGACCGCTACGGGATTACCGACAGAAGCACGGACGCTGCCCCGGACGGTTCGCTCGAAATTCTCATCCAGGCCAATGAACCTGCAGATGGCAACGTGGTCTGGTTGCCGGCTCCACGAGGCGCGTTCCAACTGGTCTTCCGCAGCTATCAGCCGCGAACAGCCATTCTCGACGGGAGCTATCGCCTGCCACCGCTTGAGATTGTGAGCAGCGACTGATGCGGGGAGATAACGCAATGAAGAGGACAACGGACGATGGACCTGCAGAGATGGTCGCGCCGCAAATTTCTGTCCAGCTGCGGGTTAACAGGGGTTGCTGCGATCATGCCATCTGAACCCGCTGTCGCCAATTCCGACAGCACCATATTGGCGCGCGACGCTTTCATCTGGGGGCTTCCGCTGGTGCTGATGGAGCGCTCGTTCCAAGTCTCGGAGCAGGCCGGGTTGCCAGTGAACCAGCTATTTATCACGACAGAACTTGCGATTCCGCAATTTCGCCAGATCGGACCGAATGTCGATACGCTGATCGGCCATGCCTGGCTCGATCTGTCCCAAGGCCCGATTGTGATCGGCGTGCCGGATACCAATGACCGCTATTATTCGATCCAGTTGCAGGACATGTACATGGATACGTTCGATTATATCGGACGTCGTGCGACGGGAACCAAGGCTGGCCATTTCGCAATCACTTCGCCGGGCTTCGAGGGCGCGCTGCCGGCGGGCGTGACCGGCATACCAGCTCCGACCAGCAAGGTTCTGGCCTATATCCGCACGATGCTGCGCGATCCTCAGGACCTGGAAGCGGCGCTTGGGGTACACACCGCCTATACCCTGGGCCCTCTGTCCGCCTTTCCCGACTATCGCACAACGCCGATCGCCAAGCCGGACCGGGCAAAAATGTTTCCTCACGTTAATTTCGCCGATGCAGGTGCGCCGTTCTTTGACGAGCTCGACCGGCTGGTCCGCATCTATCCGCCACTCAATTGGGACGCGCCCAACCTTGCTCGCTTCGCGCCCCTGGGCATCGGGGGAGACACTCCCCGCAAACGCGATGCCAAATCCGAAGCTGAACTCGCCGAGGCCGTCGGGGCCGGGTATGAGGTTGTGCGCAGTTCGATCAACATTACCCGAGTCAATGGTTGGGCCCGGCGCGACAATGTGCCGGCCTTCATCCACGATCCCGTCCAGCGCGCCGCCAACAATTTCTTCGGCAAGGGCACGCACCGGTCCGATGAAGCGATCTATTGGGGCACCAGGCAAGGTGGGGTCGGGCCGTGGCTCAATGGCGCGAACCGTTATCGCATGCGTTTTGCTGCGGGTCAGACACCGCCAGTCGATGCGTTCTGGTCGCTGACCGTCTACGACAAGGATTACGTATTGTTCGGCAATCCGCTCGGTCGTTACGCCATTCTCGATCGCACCAAGGGCCTGCAATATGGCGCTGACGGTTCGCTCGATATCCTGATCCAGGCCGACGAGCCGGACGAGGGTACGTCGAATTGGCTGCCGGCGCCGCGAGCCGAATTCCAGATGAACCTGCGCGCCTATCAGCCGGGCCAGTCCGTGATCGACGGGACCTATCTCCCGCCACCGGTCGAGATCGTGAATAGCTGAATCATCGTGGACATCGCGAAGGGAACACATTGGTGAACGAGAGTGCACTCACTCCAACAGCACTGCGCGAAGCGGCCGAAGCCAAGTCCGGCTGCAGCGACTACAGTTCCGACAGCTATATGGCCGCACTTGAGCCGCTGCTCTATTCCATTGAACATGAGATGAACCTCAATGCCAACGGCCGGCAGGAAATGCGCGACCGCATCGTCAATGCGCTCGCCAATCGATTGACCGTTGTTGCCTGGGAAAAAGCCAACCCCGGTCTGGCAGCTGCGCCGATCAAGGCACCTATCGTCATTCTCGGCCTTCCGCGCACAGGTTCGTCGATCCTCCATGAGACATTGGCGTCGGCGCCCGGCATGCGAACTCCGTTGATCTGGGAAGTGCGCGACTATTCGCTGGTCCATCAGGTAAGCGATGCGGCCACGGATGAGCGCATTGAGGAAGTCAATGCTGCGATTGCGCGTAAGAACAAGCTTGCGCCCGGCTACGCGGCAATCCATTTCGAGGAAGCGCAGATTCCGATGGAATGTCTCGGCCTGATGGTGCTCGATCTCGTCACGACCCAGTTCGCAACCGTTGCCCATGCGCCAACCTATCGCGAATTTCTGGTCGCGCATGACGCAAGGGTCACCTATCAGTGGCACCGCCGGGGGCTACGCTATCTCCAGGCGGCAAATCCCGGGGCACAATGGGTGCTGAAGGCCCCCATGCATTCGCTCTATCTCGGGCCGCTGGTTGAAACCTATCCGGATGCGCGGATAATCCAGACCCATCGAGACCCGGTGCAGTCGCTAGGTTCGCTCTGCAGTCTGTATGAAACGCTGCGGCGGGCCTGGTCCGATGATGTTCCGATCCGCGATCAGGCACCAGGCGACGTTGCCTACTCGGCGCAAGTGATACAGCGCGCGGTCGACTTCCGCCGCGATCATTCCGAGGACGAGTCCCGATACTGTGATGTCGCATTCAGGGATTTCATCGGCAACCCGGACGACACGCTGCGGCGGATCTACGCGCATTGCGGACTGAAATATACAGACGAGGCGCGCGACACGATGCTGGGTTACATCGAGAACCGCCCGCGCGAGAAATACGGCAAGCACAAATACACGCTCGAACAATTCGGTCTGTCAGCCGAAGCGATCGAACCCCTATTCGCGGATTACACCACGCGCTTCGCCGACTATGTTTAGCTATGCAATGCCCGGTATCACCGAATTTCCGGGCATTTGCAGTTAGGCCCGAATGAAGTTGGCTTGCCATTGAATGCCAACGAACTCTGAAGGATTGCAAAGCGAAATGGATTTCAAAGACCTCGGACGAGAGCTTAGCAATTGGGGCCGTTGGGGGGATGAGGACCGAATTGGAACGCTCAATCACCTGACTCCAGAGCGTGTGCTTGCCGCCGCCCAGTCAATGCAAACTGGCCAGGTTTTCAGCCTCAGCCTTCCACTCGGGGCATCGGGGCCGCAGATGGGCATGGGTGGGCGGATCAATCCGGTACACACGATGTCGATGACACCCTCGGATTTCGCTGGTCGGGCCGATGGCATGGTTTTCTCCGACGATTTCATTTTCATGCCTTTGCAGACAGCAACTCAATGGGACGGTCTCGCCCATGTCGGTTATGACGATTTCTTCTACAACCGCGTCCCTGCAACAACGGTCGGTCCGCGTGCGGGATCCAGCGATTTGTCCATTGAGCATGTTGCGCAACACGGAGTCGCCAGCCGGGGTGTCTTGCTCGATGTCGCACGTTTCAAAGGTGTGGATCGCTTGGAGGCTGGCGAGGGCATCTCTCGCAAGGATCTTGAGGGTACAGCGGCACATCAGGGTACAGACATCAGGCCGGGAGATATCGTGCTCTTCCGCACCGGATGGATGAGGTGCTTCACCGTGGACGGAGAGACGGCGCGGTACTGGAACGGAGAGCCGGGCCTGATCTTGGACTGTGCAGGCTGGCTTCACGAAAATGACATTGCTGCGGTGGCCTCTGACAACTGGGGCATCGAGGTGATGCAGCCCGATGCGACAGGTCATGAGACCGCAGTTCATGCGGTCCTGATCCGCGATATGGGGATGAGCCTGGGCGAGCTGTTCGTGCTCGATGAACTTGCCCAGGCTTGTGAAAATCGAGGGGATTGGTCGTTCTTTTTCACGGCACCGCCCCTGCGGGTTACCGGAGGCGTAGGCTCACCGATAACCCCGCTAGCGATACTTTAGAGTAGCGATGACTTTGGAGGCACCGATGAGTTGCAAGCACAAGTTCCTGTCTGAAGAATGGATGTTAGCGTTCGAACTGGTGGCGCAGAAGCTGCTTGACGCCAGTGATGCGGGCCTGCTCGCATCCTTCACCTATGTCGAGCATTTCAGCGATGCGCCGATGTCGGGCGCGGACGACGGTAAGGCAACCGGTTATGTGATGACGATCAGTGACGGAAAAGTGGCTATCAAGCCCGGAATACAAGGCGGTGAAACAGCCGATTGCAGTTTGCGAATGGACTATGCCGCCGCGCTGGAAAGCATGCGGTTCAAGTCCGGGCCCGAACTCAGCGAACTCAGCCGGCGGGCCGCTGCAGCCGGAGGGCTGGAGATGACCGGATCGCTTGAAGCCATGCCCATTCCCATGAATATTCTGCACGACGAAATCTGCGACCGTACTTTGCCACCTGCCAGCTAGTCCTGACGCGAGTGGGCAGGAACTGCCCCTGGCTGCTCGGTCGCGGCCTCGACCGGATATGGTCCCAGTCTCGCCGCTAGAAATGCAGCGAAGATAGCGCCATGCATCACTGCCAGCAGGAGTGGGTCATAGGTGCCGGTCAGATCATGGACTAATCCGCCGAGCAGTGGCTCAAGGCCGAGGCCAATTGTACCGAACACGCTGACAAGTGCGAACAGAGTTCCGAAGCTTTTCAGGCCAAAATAGCGGGATGTCATATAGGCCAGCACATCGACTTCGCCGCCGCCCGCGAGGCCGAATAGCGCAGCGGCTATCGCGGCTTTCATTATGTCGGCCTCACCCCAAAGCAGCACATTGGTTCCGGCGATCAGTTGCGGGGGCAGGGCGGAGAAAAAGAGCAAGACAAGCGGCAAGGATGTCACGGCGAGCACTCCGGACAGCGCCACCGAAGCCCCGGTCGTCGCAAGTGCCGCGAAGGTCGCGCAATAGATGCACAGGCCGAAAATCGCGATACGACGAGGCCCGATCCGATCGACCGACATGCCCAGAAAGGTGCCGAAGATGACAATGACAGCGCTGGCGATTGTCAGTCCGAATGCGACATCCGACCGGCCCCAGCCGAACTCCTGTTCGAGCGGTTCGAAGAACAGACCCAGCGAATAGATGTGCGTCGTGGCCGCTGCATATCCGACGGCCGACACCAATGGGAGGGGCCATGCGGCCTTCCACTCGTGTGCGGCACTGGTCTGCATCGCTCTATCCATTCCCGCTGGCTGCTCCTGGCTGGGTTTCACGGCCGGTATGTGACGCCTCAGTCAATGGTAAAAGATCCCTCATCTGACATCAGTAGCGTGCATGGCGACTCACCCGCGAAGAGATTCACTCGGTCCTGCAATCGCTTCATCTGCACATTTCTCAAGCTTGCATCGCGGTCCATTGCAGGACTGCGGCGCAATGGCGGGAGACGCCGGAGGGACAGGCGTTTCGTGCAGTCACTGCCGAAGTGGTCGAAGAAGAAGAGCTCACCTTGATGAAAGCCCTGCCTTACAGTCCGAATGAATAAGGTCGAGGGTGGTGAATCTTCTGGAACTTCACCTGTATGACGCATCAGGTGCATGTAGGACTGAAGTTCGGTTGGTTGAGAATGTTTGCTGATAGCACAAGGGGATACGGGAACTTCACTAGCCATGCGCGCCCATTGCAGTTTTCGCGTCTGTAGGAAAGTTCCCAGGCCCCCTGCACGGTGGTCAGAAGCGGAACAGTCCATCTTGTCTGGCGCTCGGAACACAGCTAATGCAACGCGTGAATGGCATTGTGCGAAATCGCCGAAAAGATTCGTATGGCACTGAGGTTGAGGGCATCCCCAACATCGATCTGCGGGTCCGGGACATGAATGCTGGAGGTCGCAGAGGCTTCGGTTTCGACCGAAAGGCATCACGAGAGGCTGAAGTATGACGTCAGACATGGTGATTGATCGCGACCAGCTGCGCCGCAAATATCGCGAAGAGCGCGACAAGCGCTTGAAAGTTGAGCATCGTGCTGACTATGTCCGCCTCGAAGGTGAGCTTTCCGATCGTTACGACCAGGATCCATGGGTATCGGAATCCGCCGCGCGCGATCCAGTGGTCCGCGAGGTTGAGGCGATTGTGGCAGGCGGCGGCTTTGCGGGGCTACTGGCGGGCGCGAGTATGCGCAAGGCCGGTTTTGCTGCCGACGATATCTGCGTCATCGAGCGAGGCGGCGATTTTGGCGGTACCTGGTACTGGAATCGCTATCCCGGAATATCCTGCGACACCGAATCCTACGTCTATCTGCCGCTGCTGGAAGAAACCGGCTACATACCGACCGAGAAATACGCCAAGGGTGCGGAAATCTTCGAGCATTGCCAGCGGATCGGCCGTCATTTCGGCCTATACGATCAGGCGCTGTTTGAAACGCGGGTGGTCGCGGTTCGCTGGGACGAGGACCAGTCGCGCTGGATCGCCAGAACCGATCGCGGCGACGAAATTCGCGGGCGATACCTGTGGATGTGCGGCGGTGCCACCAACAGTCCGAAGCTGCCCGGTGTGCCCGGTATCACTGACTTTGCGGGCCACAGCTTCCATTCGATGCGATGGGATTATGACTATACTGGTGGCCGCGCCGATGGTCGGCTGACCAAATTGAAGGACAAGCGCGTCGGGCTGATTGGCACCGGGGCAAGCGCCATCCAATGCGTGCCGCCGCTCGGGGAGTGGTCGCGCCACTTCACCGTGTTCCAGCGAACGCCATCATCGGTCAATGTCCGCGCCAATCGTCCGACCGATCCTGAATGGGCGAAGCAATTGCAGCCCGGCTGGCAAATCCGCCGGATGGAAAATTTCCTCAGCATCGTCACCGGAATCCCCCAGGACGAAGACCTGGTCGACGATGCCTGGACCTGGAATTTCCGCAATGTCATGCGCGTCTATGAACAGGACAAGCGACGCAAACCGACCAAGGACGTACAGGAACTGGCCGACTTTGAACGAATGAACCAAATCCGCGACCGGGTCGATGATATCGTCACGGACAAGGAGACCGCCGAGGGGCTCAAGGCCTGGTATGGCCTGCTGTGCAAGCGACCTACCTTCCATGACGAATATCTGCAGACGTTCAACCGGCCCAATGTCAGCCTGGTCCATACCAATGGACGCGGTATCGAGCGGATCACCGAGCGCGGCATTGTCGCCAATGGCCGCGAATATGAACTGGATTGCATCGTCTATGCGACGGGCTTCGATTCCTCATCGGGAATGCTCAAGACGATGGGAGTCAATCCCGAGGGCGTAGAGGGGATCGCGCTGACCGATCGCTTTGCCCAGGGCTTCTCGACGCTCCACGGCCTGCATGTCAGCCAGTTTCCCAACATGTTCATCATTGGCGGGCCGCAAAGCACTCTGGCGACGACCTTCACCTACGGTCTGCATGTGCAGGCCGAGCAATGCGCCCGGATCATGGCTCATTGCCGTGATGAGGGCATAACCCGCATGGAGGTCAAGCCGCAGGCCGAACAGGACTGGCAGACGGTGATTTCGGACAGCCTGACCGACCACAACCAATATTTCCAGGATTGCACTCCTGGCTATTATAATCGCGAAGGCGAGACCGCACCGATCTGGAACTTCTTCTTTGGCGGCGGTCCGATCGCCTATCGCGACGCAGTCGAAACATGGTTCGACGAGCGGCTTGCGCAGGACATCCAATTCGGCTGATCGCGATCCTGTCTGATCAATTTCTGGAGTAATGCTACGGTGACTGATTCTCAGAACGATGTCGCAATCGTGACAGGAGCGGCTGGCGGCATGGGCTCCGCCATCGCCCGCAATCTGGCCGATGAAGGCAGGCCGTTGATTCTCGTCGATCTCAACCCTGATCCGATTGAGGAACTGGCGGCGGATTTGAGCATCAAGGTTCCCGTCGCCATTGCCGCCGGAGATGTCAGCGATCCACAATTTCCGGCTGGAATTATTGCCGCGCTTGAAGGTCGCAAGATCGGGGTGTTGGCCCATGCTGCGGGCGTTTCGCCTTCGATGGCCGATGGCAATCGCGTCTTCGATATCAATTTCACCGCGACCAGGCGCCTCGTCGAAGCCATGCTCCCGCATATGGCGTCAGGCGGCACGGCGGTCCTGATCGCTTCCAATTCCGGCCAGCTGATCGCGCGACCGGTTTTTGATCGGGCAATTCGCAAGCTGATCGCCGGTAAGCGCTCGCTGCTTGTCAAGGCGATGAAGCGAAGCCCGCGCTCCGCCTATCCGCTCTCAAAGCGCGCGGTGCAGCTTTATGTGCAAGCGATGTCGCCTGCCTATGGCAAGATGGGCGCGCGCATAGTCTCGCTATCGCCGGGGATCATCGACACCGCTATGGGCCGGCTTGAAAAACAGGCCGGGCCGGAGATGGACAAGATGATCACGGTGACGCCGCTGGCACGGATGGGACGGCCCGAGGAAATCGCATCGGTTGTGGCATTTCTTGCATCGCCGGCTGCCAGCTACATTACCGGAACCGATATTCTCGTCGATGGGGGCACGGTCGCGGGTATCGACGCCGCTGGCGGGGTTATGAAGCTGTAGCAGCCGGATCGTCCAGGGCTTGTGCAATCGCCTTGACCATGGCTTTGCTGCCTTCCAGCGTCGGGTGAAATTGCGCGCCTGCCGTATCGTTCCAGCCATTGACCCACGGCTCTGGCGAGCAGGCATGATGCTTTGCTCCAAGGTGCTGCATGTCGATGAAGATCGCGCCGCCATCCTGCGCGGCGGAACGCGTCACATCGGCGAGGTTCTCTCCGACCTGACCCATCATCCCGGCCTCATCAGCGCTAAGCTGCAACTTGGGACATGGGTCGTCCGGCGGCAGGACCAGAGGGTATGAAAGGACAACAACTTTCGCTTTAGGGGAACGCCGCCGGATCTGCTGCAGAATTGCTACCAGCGTGCCATGCAGGTCTAGAAAATCGCGTTGCTCGGGCGTCAGCGGCCCTGTCCAGAAACGGCGCATCAGCCAGCCGATCGGCGATTTCGATTTGCGACCAGCCATGAATGACAAATCGCCAACATAGCGCACATCATTGCCACCGACCGTCATCGTCACCAGCTCGGTATCCTGGCCCAATGCATCGAGTTGCGGGCCGAGGAAGACCTGACCGCCACTCAGCACATGGCTGGCGGTCGCGCCCGAGCATGATACGTCGACCAGCGACAACCCGCGCATCCGGGCAAGCTGCTGGGGGTAACCATTGACCGAACGCATGCAAACCAGCGGACTACCAGCCGGGCGCTTGCCCAGCCCGATCCCGGCAGCAAAGGAGCTGCCCATCGCGACATATTGGGGATTTCCAACAGGCTTTCGTTTGCCCTGATAGTACAGAAAGGCGAGCGCTATCAGCGCAATTACAGCCAACACTGCGACGAGCCTGATTATCAATGTTGCGATTGAACCCACATCTCATCCCTTGCCTTTCATCGTGAATGGCGCTTCCAATTGGTAACAAGCGTGATTGGTGAAAAGGGATGGAAATGGCAAGCAGGCAACGCGTTGCGATCGTTACCGGAGCGGGCAAGGGGCTGGGCAAGGCCTATTGCCTGATGCTCGCCAGCAGGGGCTATGCGGTGGTGGTCAACAACCGCAAGCATCCCGGCGTGCCTTTGTCGGCGCAGGCAGTGGCCGACGAAATTGTCGCGCAGGGCGGCCAGGCAGTGGCCCATGGCGGCGCGGTCGATGACCCTGTTGCGGGCGAGGAGTTGACCGCGCTGGCGCTTGAAACATTTGGCGGTCTCGACGCGATCGTCTGCAATGCCGGGATCATGCCCGAGGGACTGTTCAAGGATTTTTCGCTCGATGATGCGCGCCAGCTTGTCGACATCAACCTGCTCGGCACGATCTACCCGCTGCAACCCGCCTGGCGGCATATGGTCGAAGCCGGTTCGGGCCGAGTTGTGCTGACCGGTTCTTCGGTGGGTATTTTCGGGCACGGTACCACTGCGGTATACGGCGCGACGCGCTCGGCGATGATCGGGCTCGCCCGCTCGCTGTCGCTCGAAGTGCCTGAGGACTGCGACCTTGGCATCAATGTCGTGCTGCCGCTCGGCTATACCGCGATGGCAGCGCAGCAGATGCCGCCTGAGCAAGGCGCGCATTTGCCGGTAGAGAAGGTGGCCGAAGTCGTGGCCTGGCTGTGCGGCGAGGACTGCCGGACATCGGGCCGGATCTTCCACACCGGTGGCGGCAGAGTCGCTCGCACGGCAATCGTCGACAGCGCTTCGATTGCAATCGAGGAACTGGGCATGGCGGCGCTGGAAGATGGCCGAATGGACCCGGTCGCCGGTAATGAGCCTGATTGCGCCACCCAGGCGAGCGGGCGGATGCTCAGCGGTCAGCCTGACCTGGGGTGAGTTTGGCAAGCCATCGTTCGGTCAAAAGGGTGTCAAGGCCAGGTTGATTTCCTGCGCAAGCAGGAATCCATGCGTGCGATCATCGGTCCAACCTGCCTGTCATGATGCGTCCCCCTCCTGATCCGATGGTCCGGGATTGAGCAGATCCTTGTGCTGGTCGAGCGTCTGGGAGAAGGCATCGAGCATCGCGCCGATGAACTTCTCGTGGTTCTCGAATGCATGCTCCTGCGATTGCAGGCGGCGGTCGCTGTGCTGAAAGCGCGGAAATACGTGGCGCGCGAACAGCTCATAGCTGCGCTGCGTCGCCTGCCAATTGGCCGCGTTGTGAGCGAGCAGCAGGAACCTTCCGAAACCACCTGACTGGTCCAGCAGGTCCTCGACGGCCTTCGCCGCATCATCGGGAGTGCCGTATTTGAGCACACCAAACGTGCCGATGCCTTCGGTAGCCCAGAGCTTGACGGCCTGCTCGGGCGTTTCGATCCCGCCGAGGGCATCGTGCATGGGCTTGCCGCCTACCGCGCGTAGATAGGTGATGAACGGCATGATGTTCTCACACAGGTCGGCAAAGGCCTCCTCTCTGGTCGGCGCAACGTGTATGGGTGCGACCACACGCCAGCTCGCGCGATCGACGCTGCGCCCGTGCTCGCCCGCAACCTGCTCGCATATCCGCCAATGGTCGGGCAAGGCCGCAAAG
This sequence comes from Novosphingobium sp., assembly GCA_029247785.1. Lineage (GTDB taxonomy): Bacteria > Pseudomonadota > Alphaproteobacteria > Sphingomonadales > Sphingomonadaceae > Novosphingobium. Next base: position 14,722 of record JAQWKP010000296.1, on the reverse strand, counting down.
CCCTTTGACGTCGTCGCTGCGACAGACAGCATGGAAAGCCCATGTTGTCCGGCAAGCTTCGGCCCGTTCGGCGTCCAGGTGCAGGTGATCGCCATTTCCATGCGCGGCTCCTGATAGGGCAGGACTTGCAGGCGGGCGTCGTCCAGCTTGAACCAGCCGCGATCCACGGTGACAGCCTCTCCTTCGAGCAGCGGAATGATCGCCTCTATCGATTCTTCCATCATCGCGCGCTGCCGGGCCGGGCTGACCCCCATCATGAAAGCGTCGCCGGGCAGCTGGCCCGGCCCAACCCCGAACATGATCCGGCCCCGGGTCTGGTGGTCCAGTTGCGCCATGCGGTCTGCAACAATGAAGGGATTGTGATAGCTCAGTGACACCACGCCCGTGCCAAGCCGAATGCGGTGCGTACGCGGGGCAACCCCGGCGATGAACAGATCGGGCGAGCCGATGATTTCCGCCCCCGCGGAATGATGCTCGCCGATCCATGCCTCGTCAAAGTCGAGCCGCTCGGCGAATTCGATCAGCTCCATGTCCCGCTCGAGTGCGAGAGTGGGATTGTCGCCAATGGCATGGAACGGAGCGACGAAGATTCCGAAGCGCAAACGCCTGGGCCGATAGGTCATCGCATTTCCCTTTCCTCGCCCCATGATCCTTGGGGCTGCCGCGTCAAGCGCGGTTGCACATCACTGCGTCTCTTGTTCCGCAGCGACCTCTTTAATGAAACTAGTGATTTCGCGCAGCGCTTCTCCTGCCGCGCCGGGAAAGAACACGTCTGCCGTCAGGAAGCCGTGGATCATACCGTCATAGCGTTTGGTCCTGACCTGCACTCCGGCCTCACCAAGCCTGCCGCCATAGGCTTCGGCCTGCTCGGTGATGATGTCGTGCTCGGCTGTGATGATGAGTGTCGGCGGCAGGCAGTCGAGAGTATCCGCCAGCATTGGTGCGAAATCGGGATCATGGCGGCTGGCCGCGTCGGGCAGATATTGATCGTGGAAGAAATCAACTTCCCGCACGGTCAGAAATGGCGCGTCGAACCGCCGCAAGGAAGGCGAATCCGGCACATCTGTCGCCGGATAGGCAAGCACGTTGGCGCAGATCGAATGCTCTCCGGCCTCGTGCAATTTGCGCGTTGCGACAGTCGCCAAATTGCCCCCGGCGCTGTCTCCTCCGACGATCACTGGCACGGGGCTTCCCGCCAGATCGGAGCGATGGGCACTCACCCAGATCGCAGCAGCCAGGGCATCCTCGACTGCGGTGGGAAACTTGTGCTCGGGCGCAAGGCGATAATCGATTGTGACTACAGAACACTGGGTCTGACTGGCCAGTTCCCGCGCAAAATTGTCACTTTCATCGATGCTGCCGAGCGCGAAACCGCCACCATGCAACCACATGATGATCGCCATCGGACGCGCAGTGGGACGATAGTGCCGCAGCGCGATTGTGCCGCCGGCCACGGCGATGGAAAAATCCTCGACCTGCTCCATCGCCGGCTCCCCGGAAATGGGAGTCGCCGCGCGGATCGCGTCGCGAGTATGGCTGACCGGCGCCGTGGTAATTGCTTGCCATGTTGGATCAGTGGCAAAAAATCCGGCGACCTGCTCTGCTACCGGATCGATCGGGCCTGCCGGAACGTGGCCGGTTGTCTCATCGTCCATGTTCAATCCCTTCCTGCCGGTTCAACTTTTATGCGCTTCGCCCGAAACCAGCGGGAAATAGCTTGTGCCCAGCCCTTCGAAAGATCGGCGGGCGAATTTCCAGCCCGCATCGGTCCTGACAAGATCATCGACGTAGAAGCCGAAGAATTCAAAGCCCTCGTTCTTGCCCTTGCTCTTGCCGCATTCGCGGATACCGGCGCGTGCGGTGGCAGTGTCGCCGTTGACTTCGATGAGTGCTGGCGCATTCATCTGCATGACGTAATCCATCTCGGCCATGAAGCTGGTCAGCGCGCCGCGGATTGCTTGCTGGCCTTCCAGCTTCATCCCGAGATGCGGAATCTCCCATACGCCATCGGGCATATATGTCCCGACGGCTGCATCCCATTCACCAGAGCTGGCTGTCTGGCTGTAGGTCGTCAACACGATCTGGATTGCTGCTTGGTCATTCATATCTAATTCCCCTCGCTCGAAAATTTAGGGCTTGGGCCCGTTCGCATGGCCTGTTGCAATGTCTCTTGCAGCACCGCTCAACCGATCGATCACTGCGCCGAAGTCGCCATAGCGCGCATCGCTTGCCTGACCTTCGTCGAACAGGTTTTTGCCATAGACAAGGATCGCGGCATAGGCAGCATTTGATGCCGCTTCGAACCAGCCTGCATCATCCATGCTTCTGCCTGTGCGCGCGTGCCATTCCTCAAGCATCCGCGGGCCATCCCAGAAGCCCGATAGCGGCCCGTCGGCAGTGCTGAACGACAGGCGACTCTTGGCCTGACGCAGCAAGCTGCCGATATCCCAGCGCGGATCGCCGTTGAACGACATCTCGTAGTCGAGCATGGCGACCACCTTGCCGTCCCTCCACAGGATATTGGCGATTTTCGCATCGCCGTGACACGGGGCAGGCTGGTTATTGTCCGGGGCTGTGTCGAATAGCAGCGCGAAGGCCTCGCGCAGGGCAGGCGGAGCGATTTCGCGCACTGGTTCATGCCAGATTTCCAGCAGCCGGCGGTTGCTGCGCACTTCGCCGAAGGCTTGCAAGGGTTCCATGGCGTGGAGCTGCGCATACATCCCGACCAGTTTCTCGGACACGGAGGCGCGAAACGTATCGTCGCCGCGCATCACCCAATCCGGCGCTTCCCAATCTCCCCACTCATCGCTTGCCACTCGTTCCATCAGGAAGAACGGGAATCCCACGACCCCTGTATCGCGCTCAACGTGAACTGGCCGGGGAGTAGGCGGGGCATCGCCGCGCGCTGCATATTCTTCGAGTATGTCGAATTGCGTGATCACACCGTGGACCGAGAACGGTTCCAGCAGGGGCATTTCGACAGGCGGCGCACGCACGATGAGATCGAGCCCTTCGACGAGATAGGTTTCATTGGAAAACCCGACCGACAGGGGCGTGATCGCTGTGATCTTGTCGCCATCGGGCAAGCAGGACGCGAGATGTTCGGTAAGCTGCGTCACGTCGCGTGGCACTACCGGGCTCCCTGCATCATCGCGTTAAAGATCGGTCGGATAGTCGGACTCCTCGGTCAGCCCCAACTCGGGGAATACGCCGGTAAATATCGATTCCTGGATGCCATAGCCGATCAGGTCGCCATCTTTCAGCATCACCGGCGCGTCGCGGAACTGGCCTAGATTGGGCAGCTCGGCGATGACGTCTGCAATATATTCGCCGTCCTCATGATATTCGCCGCGCCACGAACCGTGGCGACCGCCTTTCCACTCTCCATATGCGCCGGTGCGCAGGTGGAAACCCGAAGGGCCGAGCGGCTGCACCTCGATATTCTTGATCTCGCCGCTGGCCAGTTCGAACCGGTAGGTTCCGCCAAGAAACCGCCGGGTTGCCGGATCGAAGCGGACATCGGGGTTAACGCTGCGGATTTCAGTCTGCCTGACGCCGTCGGGGCCATTGCCCGCCTCGTTCACATGGGCCGAGGAATATTGCCAGTTATCGCCTGCCACCCAGTAATTCATGAATTGAAATTTGGATCCATCGGGCCGCTTGAATAGCGATGGTCCCCAAAGCAGGCGCATATTGCCGATGTTCTGGCCCGGCGGCTCGTCGGGCACCGGCATGCCGATGCCCTTGCCGCGGGTCCCCCAGCTGTGATCGCGAAAGCCGAACCAGTCGTCACCAATCTCCTGGCGCTCGCCATCGATCTCGACCCAGCCGGAGAGCAGCCCGGCCTGATGATAGCGCACCGTGTCCATCATCTGCCGTGTCGTCGATCGCCGGCGATTGCGCTTCTCGAAGAATGGCGGCAATTCGGCCTCGAACAGGACATCGAAAGCGATCGGCTGGGTCTGGTTGGCCTCCAGCCTGAAACGGATCGTTTTCAGCCCTTCGACAACCTCATAATGGATCGGGCCAACAGAGGCTGTCTGGAAGTCGGTATCGAGCCGACGGCTTGCCCGCACGGTCCATTGCTCTGTGCCGCGCGATATGCCTGCAAAGGCATCCATGACATTGCGATTGTGATATTTCCCCAGGCCGAAGGAGATGGTGAGCCCGCCGTCCTTGCGCGCCAGCGCTGCCCAGATCTTCTGCGTCCAGCCAAGATCGGAGCTGGCGACCGCCGCAAAAGTATCGGTAATCTGATGGTCCAGAGATTCGTCGGCTGCCGTCAGCCGTCCGATATCTTCAATGCTCATTGCTGCGCTCCCCTTGCCGAGTGTAGCTATCTAATGCACACTTGCCATGTCAATAATTATGGCTTGGGTCGATGGCTCATTTGCATCATCACTTGGGTAAGGACTGAAGCATGTCGGACCTATGGAATCTCCCCCCTGAGCGTGAAGGTCGTCCCCCGGACGAGCTCCTGCTGGAACATCGCGCTTCGATCGAAAAGGGCATCGCTTCGCGGCGAGCCCTGTTTGAGGAAAGAGCGCATATTCCGCGCCGGGATCTCACCATTGCCGGGGTTGAATGCATCGAGGTGGGTGAGCCTGATGCGCCTGCCACGCTGATCTATCTGCATGGCGGCGGCTTCAGCCTTGGCCACCCGCGCAGCTGGGAGCGCTACGGCGCGCTGATCGCGGATAAGGCGAATATCCGGGTGATTCTGGTCCGCTACCGGCTGGCAACCGAAAACCCTTTCCCGGCGGGACTGCGCGATGTCGTCTCGGTGTTTTCCGCCTTGCGGGAGGTACAGCAGGGCAAGCCGATCATTGTCATGGGCGAATCGGCCGGTGCCAGCCTGACAGCGTCCCTGCTTGCGGCAGCGGAAGCCAGCGGACAGCCTTATCCGGATGGGGCGATCATTATTTCGCCGGTGATGGATTTTGCTTTGCCCGCCGATACGCTGGATTCGCATGCCGATGTCGATCCATGGGTGTCGCGGGAATCGCTCCAGAAGATTGGCGACAATTATCTCCAGGGCCACCCGATTGAAGACCCGCTCGCCTCGCCGATTCATGCAGACATGGCGTCCTATCCGCCGATCCAGCTGTTCTGTGGTGGCCGGGAAGGCCTGCTCGGCGATACGCTGGCATTCGCCGGAAAGCTCGCCGTGCTCAATCGCAATGTCGAGGTGCATATCGTCGCTGATGCCGAGCATGGCTGGACATTTGTGAAGCCCGATTCGTCGGCTGCCGAAACGACTATGACCCGCGTTCTGCGCTTCATCGAGTCAATAAAGGAAGCGGCACGCTCATGAGCGTAGCTGGTCCCCAGCCGCCGCCAAGTCAGGCGGTTTCAGCGACCTTGATGACCTTGTCCGCCGCCATGCGTTTGATCGCTGCCTCGCCGCGGCCAAGGCCCTTCAGCACTTCACTGGTATGCGTGCCGGGCCCTTCAAAGCCCTTGCCCGCCTCGCACGGTGTTTCGGAGAATTTCACGACAGGCGCATGACGCCAATAGCGCCCTTCGGGCGCCTGCTTCAGGAATTCGGGGCTTTGGGTCTGAACCATGAAGCCGATTGCTTTGGGGTGCGGATCGGAATGCAGGAAGCGTACATGTGATGCGCGGTCTGCCCTCACGCAACCCACATCGGCGGCGGTGAGGAAGCTCTCCCAATCATCGGCATTGCGGGTCATGAACACGGGTTCGAGCAGAGCGGCCAGCGTCTCGCGGTGTTCGAGCCTTTTGGCCCAGCTGGCGAAGCGCAGGTCCTCGAGTAGCTCGGGGCGTTCCACCGCCCGGCACAAGGTATCGAACTCGCTATCGAAACGCGCTGCCAGGAAGATCCAGCCCTCGGCGGTTTCGTAAAGGCGGTAAGTCGCTTCGAGCCCGAGCTGATCCTTGCCGGGCACTTGCCTTTCGGGCTTGCCCTCATAGGAGAAGGCGTCGTCCGAATTGCAGTAGACATTCGAGACCATCATCGACGTCTCGATATACTGCCCTTTTCCGGTGAGCAGCCGGGCGGCAAGGCCCAGCATCATGCCCGTGGCGACCCCGCTCCCGGCGATCGGGTCGGGTGACTGATCGCCCTTGGGGGTGTTGCCCAGGCCCGACTGGAACACCGAATTGCCGGAAAATGCTCCCATCGTCGGATTGAAGGCGGCGCGAAAGCGGTCCGGTCCGACCGAACCATAAGAGCCGGCATAGACATAGACGAGATCGGGCTTGACCGCCTTGAGGCTCTCATAGTCGATCTTCAATCGCTCCGGCACGCCGGGGCGGTAATTATGCATGACGATGTCGGCGCGCTTCACCAGCTCGTAGAATAGCTCCAGCCCCTCTTCGCTCTTGAGGTTGAGGCCGATATTGTGCTTGCCCTGAAAGGCGCGGATCATGTTTTCGTTGGTCGGCATGCGGCGATAGGGATCGCCGTGGAGCGGCTCCACCTTGATCACCGTTGCGCCAAGGTCGGCGAGCAGCGCCCCGGCGAAGGGTGCCGCCAGCCAGCCGGCGCATTCGAGTATGGTAACCCCTTCGAGCGGCTGCGCTGGATTGCTGCCGCTTGGAACAATGACCGGAGTCGGCATCGGCAATTGGGCTAGGACTTCCTCGGTATGCTGCCCAGGCAGCGGCGCGGGACGGGAAATCTGCGCTGGTGTTTCGCTCATCTTGGCGAAGGCTCCAAGCTGCTCCGTCGGGCCAACGCGCGGGTCGTCGATTGCGATGACGTGGCCGTTGAGCCGGAATTGCTCGTGCTGGAGCGCTTCCTGCGTGGTCTGCATGATCTCGCCTGCGCAATCGGGATTCTGCCGATAAATCTCGCGCCATTCGAGAGCGGTCTTTTCCCGGAACTTTTCAAATATCAGCCGGTTGAGCGCGACGCGGTCGGCGTGATCCGGAATTTGCGGAGCGGTCTTGTAGCGCGGGTCATCGCGGATCCAGGAAAAACCGATCGCGTCGATCCAGGCGTCGAACAGGTCTTGCTGAATATGCGAATGCATGATCCAGCGACCATCCTTGGTCTGCAGGCATATCTGGCTGGGGTTCGCGGTCTCCGGATCGGATTCGTGGCGATCAGCGGTGAGGATGCCCCGGGCAACGTCTTCCTTGGACAGCTCGCCCGGGTAAAGGTCCGGCGGAATCTCCTGGCCTTCGAACAAGCGCCAATTGTTATTGGGTGCGGTCGCGCCCGAAAGCAGTGTTCCCTCAAGCTTCTGTCCGCGCCCGGTTATAGAGCGCACACGTAAGGCGGCGCACAGCGCCTGCAGCGTGAACATCGCCGAGTGGTAGGAAATGTCGTTGATCGCGCGGAAAGTTGGCCGGTGTTTCTGCCAGCCGATCTGGTCGCGCATCCGACCCGAGCGAGCGTTGACGATCCCGTCATAGGCCCTGAGGCCACTCAGCGGGCCTTCCTGTCCGAATGCCGACAGCGAATGATAGATCAGCGCCGGATTATCGGCCCGGACATCCTCGTAGCCTATGCCGAGCGTCGCCGCTTCTCCGGGGCGCAGGCTCTCGATGAAGATGTCCGCGCCTTGCAGCAGCTGGCGTGCCTGCAAGCGGCCCTCATCGCTCTCCCAGTCAAGACCGACGCTCTGCTTGCCGCGTTGCCACAAGAGATAGGCCGGATGATCCCACATGGGGTCGCCGCCGGGCGGTTCCAGCCGGATGACGTCCGCGCCATAGTCGGCCAGAATCATCGTCACCAGCCCGCCCGCCATGCCCTGTGTCAGGTCGACCACGCGGATGCCTTCGAAGATCTGTGTCATCTCGGTAACTCCCCAGAATTCCGGCCAGGCCGCCCCTTTGCAGGCTTTTATTTGCCGGTGAAATTGGGCTCGCGCTTTTCAAGGAATGCGTGGACCCCCTCGGCATGGTCGCTGGTCGCCACGGTCAGGGTCTCATAGGCGATGCTGGCATCCATCACGGAAGAGGCGAGCTGCTTGAGGCCGAGATTGACGGTCTTCTTGGTCGCGCAGATCGCTTTGTAGGCGCCCTTCTGCAAATCCGCGACGAAGGTGTCGACGGCTGCGTCCAGGTCCTCGGGCGGCAGGGCATAGTTGATCAGGCCAATCTCGACGGCCCGTGTCGCGCCGATGAATTGCCCGGTCATAAGAAATTCGCGCGCACGCGCATAGCCGATCAACTGCGGCCAGATGATCGCCCCGCCATCGCCGGCGCTGAGTCCGATCTTGACATGCGGATCGGCGATCTTGGCCTTTTCTGAAGCGAAGATCACATCGCAGAATAGCGCGCAGGTCGCGCCGAGCCCGACAGCATGGCCGTTCAGTTTGGCGATCAGCGGCTTGGGGAAGTCCAGCAGAGCAAATATCAGGCGCTTCGACAGGTCGGGATTGACCCGGCCCGGGTCTTCGACATTGGGAAGCATCCATTCTTCGATATCGCCGCCAGCGCTGAAGGCGCGTCCTTCGCCGGTCAATATGGCCATGTCGAAATCATCGTCGAACCCACCGTCGACCAGGAATTGTGAAAGCTCGAATTCCATCTGCTCGGTAAATACGTTGAGCTTCTCCGGGCGGTTGAACGACGCGGTGATGACGCGGTTCGCGATGCTGAACTTCATTGTTTCGAAATGATCGTATTTGGTGGTCATAGGTCCTCGCAAAAATGGCCGGATGTGGAGCAAGCCTAGGCGCTGATCCGGTTGGTTGAAAGCGTTGAAATTGTGTCAGCTTGCGCCTTTTACCATTGCGGCATCGGCTGGTTGATCACGCGTTCGGACTGTAGTTGCATTGAGCCGCCGGCCTGGTCGTAGATCATCGCGCGTTTGATGAACCAATGCGCGTCGCATTCCGCCTGAAAGCCGATGCCGCCGTGGATCTGGATGCAGGCCCGGCCATTCTCCTGTGCCGCCTCGGCAGCGAGCAGTTTGGCGGACGCAACCTGCAGCGGCGCGTCTGCTGCGCCTGCCTCCAGCTTCAGCGCGGCCATGCAGGTCTGGTGCCACGCCAGCCGCTGGCGCACTGCCATATCGGCGCAGCGGTGTTTGACCGCCTGAAAACTGCCGATCGGCTTGCCGAACTGTTCCCGCAATATTGCATAGTCCACCGCAAGATCGCAGGCATGTTCGGCAAGGCCGACCAATGCAGCTGCCAGCAACACCTCTGCGCGGCGGGGGAGGGAAGCTTCTGCCGCATCGACCCATGCGGTGGCTAAGCCCGTAGCGAGGCTGGCCGAATGCAACGTAACCGATCCGTCGACGCAATCGGCCTCTGCAGCAGAACTGAGCGAGCCCGCATCGAACAGGCCCATCCCGTCCTCGTTCCAAAAGAGCAGCGAGTCCGACCCGTTCCAGTCGAGCGTCAGCACTGCTCGGCTCTCTCCCGTCCCACGCGCTTCTGTATCGATTGCCAGCGCCGCACCAGCCGTTCCGGTTGCGAAACTGGTGGCAAGCTCATTGCTGCCCGCATGGTGCGCGACATGGCCTGCGAGCATCGTCGCCAGTAGTTTCGGGCTCACCAACTGGCGTCCACATTCGCGCAGGATCAGCATTTCCTCGACGAGGCCCAGCCCTGCGCCGCCTACCTGCTCAGGCAAGCCGACACCGAGCCAGCCAAGTCCGGCCATGGACTGCCAGGCAGCTTCGTAATCGATCGGCTTGGCGTTGGGCCGGAGCCGCTCAACCGGCAGTTCCGCCTCGAGAAATTCGCGGACGGATTCCGCGATCATCGATTCGTCTTGATTGAGGAGAAGGTCATACATCGCGCCGCTCCCCTATCGTGACCGCGGCAGGCCGAGCAGCCGCTCGCCAATGGTGTTGCGCTGGATTTCCGAGGTGCCGCCCGCAATCGTTGCCGAAAGCGATTTCAGCCACAGCGAGTGCCAGCCGATCGCCGGTCCGCCCTGCCGCACGAGGCCCCTGGGCCCGGCGATATCGACCGCAAGCTGGTAAATCTCCTGTTCCAGCTCACTATAGGGCAGGTGCAGGATCGCGCCTTCCGCGCCAAGCTCGACATCGCGCTCAGCCGCTTCGACCATCATATATATCAAGGCGCGCAGCGACTGCACGCGGGCCCTGGCCATCGCCAGCCTGTTGGCGAACACGGGGTCGTCCATTGCCGTGCCAGTCGCGCCCGGCTTGCGCGCCTCGGCGATTAGCTGTTCAAGATGCACTGCCAGCTGGCAGAAACCGGAGAAAGCCGCGCCGCCGCGCTCAAATTCCAATGTCTTGAGCACCACCGACCAGCCCTCGTCGATCTCCCCGACAATCTGGTCGAGCGGAATGCGGACATCGTCGAAAAAGCATTCGGAATTGTGCAGATGCCCGTCGAGCGCGACCATCGGGCGCACTGTCACGCCTGTCGCATGCATGTCGCCGATCACCCAGGTAAGCCCCTTGTGCCGCCCGCCCGGCTCTCCGGTTCGCACGATCAGCTCACAATAGTCCGCCAAGTGAGCGAAGGTCGTCCAGGTCTTCTGGCCATTGACGACGAGGTGGGTGCCGTCGACTTCGCCGCGAGTGCGCAGGGCGAGCATGTCGGAGCCGGCATTGGGCTCGGAAAAGCCCTGGCACCAAGTCGCTTCGCCCTTGAGGATGCGGGGCAGGTGGAAGGCCTTTTGCGCGTCCGTTCCGCAATGAATGATCGTGTGGCCCGCATGGTTCAGCGCCATCCACACGCTGTCATGCACCAGCGGGCAATCAGCAGACGCATATTCTTCCGACCAGATCAGCTGTTCGATCGGAGTCAGCCCGCGCCCGCCGTGCTGCTTGGGCCAGGAAATGCCCGCCCAGCCGCCGTCATACTGGCGGCGCTGCCAGGCGCGGTCGAACCCCATCTGGGCTGCGATATCTTCATCGCCCGGTCGGCGGTCTTTCGGGCGGTTGGTCTGCAGCCAGTCACGCACTTCCTCGCGGAACGCATGTTCTTGGGGGTTGTCGCGAAATTCCATTCCCGGTCTGGGCCCTTAGAACGGTGGTTCGAACAGCATATCGTCGAACAGATCGGCCGAGGGATCCTCTGCGCCGCGCTTGCCGGGCTCGAACTTTGTGCCGAAGATGCCGCGATCCCAGTCGCAGGAATCCTCGTAAATCCGCCAGCTGTCGATAACTACCTTTCTCGCCATGATTTTCCATTCACCGTCGCGCTTCTCAAAGCGATCGAGATAGCGGCCGAGGAAGGTCAGATCATTGGCCGAGCCGTCTTTGCGGATGACGCGTTCCATCGCGTTGTAATAGCTCTGCACGCGGGCTTCATCGCCGGAAATGCGCATCATGATGTTGCTGATCGCGTGCATGGTTTGGCCGCGCGATTCCAGGATCGGTATGCAGAAATCCACGAATTCCATGGCGTTGCCCGACCAGAACACGTGGTCGTCCGTGCCGTCGGGCCAGTAGACGGTGCGCAGCAGCTCGGCATCGCAGCGATCGACAGCGTGGCAATAGCGATGGAGGCAATCCTCGATCGCGATCCTGTCCAGGACGTGCTGTAGTCCCCTATCCGCCACAAGAATACCCGGCACCAACGCGCCACCTATGATCCACCAGATCGCCCCGCTTGCGCCGCGCTTGTGTCACCTAGAGCCCGTATAGCCGCGCAGCATTGCCGCCGAGCACCTTGGCAGCGTCGTCCGGCCCGAGCGCATCGTAAACGCTCTTGGCGACATCGCCGGCATGGCCATAGACACTTTCGGGATGCGGGTAGTCGATCGACCACATCGCATTGTCCGCGCCGATCCAGTTCATGCATTGCACGCCCACCGGATCGTCCATGAATGTCGCAAGGCAATTGCGCTTCCAATAGTGGCTCGGCAAATGCTCCAGCTTGGGCTTGATGATCGAGTAATAGGCCCGGCACACCTTGTCCAAGCTGTAACAAGCATCCGCCGCCCATGAGATGCCGCCCTCGGCAAACACTACGGTCAGCTCGGGAAAGCGGTCGAACATGCCCGAGAAGATCAGCTGGCCGAACAATGGCCGGAATGGCGCCATGTTGCGCGAGACATTGGCGCCTAATGAACCCCAGCCGCTGAACTGCATCGTTGCTGTGACGTGGAATGCCATCGGCATGTCGAATTCGCAGGCGGCTGCCCAGATCGGGTCCATCTCGCGGCTGTTGTAGCGCGCGCCTGATGGATAAGACGGCATCTGCACATTGCGATAGCCCAGCTGTTTGAGCTTCTGCATCTGGTCACGCGCGGTCTCGGGCTTGAGGAAGCTGGGCAATAGCGCGGTCGCTACCAGCCGGTCCTGATAGGGCTTCACATGTTCGATCGCCCATTCGTTATAGACATCCATACAGGCGATATAGAGCTCGGGATCGTCGCCGATGATCCGGTTCAGCGACTGCAACTGGCCATGATAGAGTACCGATCCGGCGATATTTTCCGATTCCATTGCGGCAACGCGGGCATCGAGGTCGTAAAAGCCCTCGCATTCATGCCCGATCGTGCCGACGCCAGGCGGGTCAAACGACTGGTCTTTGTAAACGACATGGACATGCCGCGTCTCCGGATCGCGCCACACCTTGGGAGCATTGGCCTGGAACTTCGCCGGCAGCCGCTCTTCGAACAGATGATCCATCTCCAGCAGGTGATCGTCGGCCGAAATCAGCTTGAATCCCTCGGCTGGAACCCAGCTGTCATCGGGGACAACGCGCTCTGCTGGCGGGGGAATGATGTCGATCGTGGCCATGCTCTTTTCCTTCCATGCGCTCGGAAAATCGCGAATTCCTCCGCGCTATTCCATCTATACCATATGCCGAAGGAGGATGCATGATGCACCCCCCTTCGTACATTTCCGATCACCGCTCCTCCGGCTTGCCGACTTGCTCGCGGGATTTGAGCTTGAGGATCGGTCCGGCAAAGGCGTCCGGGCTCTCGAGAATTGCACAGACATGTTGGCCGACCTCGCGGTCTGTCACCCAGTCGGGCTGCGCCGCTTCACGGTTGCTGTGCCCCGCGACCATCGAAATGATCATCAGCTCGCGCAATTGCGCGCCAGACTGCCGTTCCTTGGCGAGACCGCGATAGAGCATGCGCAGCGCGGCCTGGGCCATAGAGACATGGGCCATCTTCGGGAAGATGAAATCCGCGGTGCCGCCGCCGATGCCGATCAGCATTCCGGTCTCTGGCATCAGCGGCAGGAACGTGGTTGCAGCGTTGAAATGGGTGAGGACATTGGCATCGAGAGCCGCAGACAGCTCTTCGGCGCTCCATGCGCCGAGCTCTTGCATGCGAGCCTGGGCATTGACCGAGACAACCACATCCTCGACGGGCCCCAGGGCCTGATTGGCTGAGGCCCACAGTGCCAGCGCTCCTGCTTCGCTGCCAAGATCGCCCGTCACGCTGGCGAGAGCGCTGCCGCCATGCTGGGCCGCCAGCCCATCAAGCTTTGTGCTGTCGCGGCCCGCTGCGACGACCCTGCGCCCAGCTGCCAACGCTCCGGCGACAATGCCTTGTCCGACATCTCCTGCTGCGCCGATGACAAGCAGAGTCCCTTGGTTCATTTCGCTAAGTCTCCCTCAGATTTAGTTCCGGCCAGGCGGTTAAAGAGTTTGATGGTCGTTCCCCTCCCACGAGGGCGTCCGGAACACAATTCAGAGCGCGTTCCCGCAGGATCGGCAAAACTTCTGGCCCTCGTCATGGCGCGCGCCGCACTCAGCGCAAAAGCCGCCTGCCGCGACCTGATCGGTATCCGGCCATAAGGGCTCACCGCGCAGCAATTTGACCACGGTCTCTGCCGGTTCACTTGCCGAGATCGTTTCCAGACGGACCTGCGTTGCCGGTGGCTGCTTGTTGTCGAGGCTGTAGTGCCAGAGCTGCGCCGGGGCTGACTGGAATATGGATTGTCTTATGGTCCAACCGGAATCGTCCTCGTCCATCGCGCGGTGTCTGGTGACAATTATGCTGAGCTCATCCACTTCTGCGAGCCGACCGAATACGGCATCTCCTGGCGGCAGGATGGTGTGGCCCGTGCCTTGCTGTTCCAGGAGTTGAGCATTGGATAATGCCTCGAGAAGTTGCGGATTTGTGCCGGGCCACTCTGGCAATCCCTGTTCGAAGACGAAGCCCAGTCTGCTGACCATCCAAGCCGGATCTGCCGAGCCCATTCCTTTGCGATAGACAGCCGCCAGTTCCTCTTCACCGAATTGCAAGCGCTGCGGGGTTATCCGGTCGAGCGCGCAGTGCAGCAATGCTTCCTGCCGCAGGTCGACGATCGAAGAGAGCATCAGCAGGTCCGAAAATGACAGCTCCAGCGAGAACGGCGCCTGTTCGCGCACTGCCCGGGAGGTCAGCGAAGCTGTTGCCAGGCCGGCCAGCACAGCTTCCGTTACCGGCCAGATCAGGCGAATCTCATCCTCGCCCGGGGGCCTGCCCAGCATGACCAGGCGCGGCGTTCCAATTCGCCCGTAGAACTGGACTTCATCTCCGCCCTGCGGCCACATTCGAAGGGTAACGATGCGCTCAGGAGCGGCAAGCAGAGCGATGGCTTCGTCTAGTTCTTCGGCACCGGTCGGCAACTCGCCAGCCGGATCTTCACCTGCGAGCAAGCTGAGCGGGGAGACTTCATCGGGCTCCTGCCCATGCCTTGCCACGAGCGCTGCCATCTCGGCGTTTGACAGCGAGTGTTCCCCGTCAGCGCCTATGTCACCAGATCGGGGTTGTGAGTTAAGGAGTGTTTTGGTCTCTTCGTAGTGACGAAGGAACGAAGATGAGACCAAAATCCAAAAGCGCCAAAAGGCCTGCCGAGAAGGTCGTGAAGGAC
>JAQWKP010000295.1 GCA_029247785.1 Novosphingobium sp. | reverse complement strand
CTTCGTCACTACGAAGAGACCAAAACACTCCTTAACTCACAACCCCGATCTGGTGACATAGGCGCTGACGGGGAACAGGGACCAAGTCCTGAGTTTAGGCCGGGGCGACAAGGAGAGGCAAGGTCAAACGGGGGCGACCCTTCCAACGGGAAAACGGCTTGGCTTCGGTGCGCGGCGGACATGATGGCAAAAAGGGCGCCCGGAGAATGTCCGGGCGCCCCTTCTGGTGTTCGTGCTAGCGCGGTTCAGGCGCTGTAGTACATGTCGAACTCGACCGGGGACGGACTGGTCTCCCAGCGCGACACTTCTTCCCATTTGAGCTCGGCATAAGCCTCGATCTGGTCTGAAGTGAAGACGCCGCCCTGAAGCAGGAACTCATTGTCCGCTTCCAGGCTTTCCAGTGCCTCACGCAGCGAACCGCACACCGTTGGTACGGATTCGAGCTCCGCAGGCGGCAGGTCGTAGAGGTTCTTGTCCATCGCCTCGCCAGGATGAATCTTGTTCTGGATGCCGTCCAGCCCAGCCATCAGCAGCGCCGAGAATGAGAGGTAAGGATTGGCCAGCGCATCGGGGAACCGGAATTCAACACGCTTGGACTTATCACCGGCGCCATACGGGATACGACAAGAGGCGGAGCGATTGCGGGCCGAATAGGCCAGCAGCACCGGTGCCTCGAAGCCGGGGACCAGGCGTTTGTAGCTGTTGGTCGTCGCGTTGGTGAATGCGTTGACGGCCTTGGCGTGCTTGATCACCCCACCAATGTAGTAGAGGCAGGTGTCCGAAAGCCCGGCATAGCCATTGCCGGCGAAGGTCGGCTTGCCGTCTTTCCAGATCGACATATGCGTGTGCATTCCTGAGCCGTTATCGTCCTTGATCGGCTTGGGCATGAAGGTCGCGGTCTTGCCATAGGCCTGGGCGACCATCTGCACGACATACTTGTAAACCTGCACGCGGTCAGCAGTCTGAACCAGCGAACCGAAAGTCAGGCCGAGTTCGTGCTGGGCAGACGCGACCTCATGGTGATGCTTGTCCATGGGCAAGCCCATTTCCATCATCGTTGCAACCATTTCGCCGCGGATGTCCATGCAGCTATCGACCGGCGCGACGGGGAAGTATCCGCCCTTGGCGCGCGGACGGTGAGCTAAATTGCCGCCTTCCAGCTCGCTGGAGCTGTTGGTCGGTAGTTCGATGTCGTCGATCTTGAAGCCGCTGCCGTCATAGCTGTCATAGAAGCGGACATCGTCGAACATGAAGAATTCAGGTTCCGGTCCGACGAAGATCTGGTCGCCGATGCCCGTCGACTTGAGATAGGCTTCGGCGCGCTTGGCGGTCGAGCGTGGGTCGCGGGAGTAGAGCTGACCGTCCGAAGGCTCAACAATGTCGCAGTTGACGACCATCATCGGCGTCGCGCTGAAGGGGTCGATAAGTACCGAATCCAGATCTGGTTTGAGGATCATGTCCGACTCGTTGATGGCCTTCCAGCCTTCAATCGAGGAACCGTCGAACATCAAGCCGTCTTCAAGCTCGTCCTCTCCCATGACTGCGGCAACCATGCTGAGATGCTGCCACTTGCCCTTGGGGTCTGTGAAGCGAAGGTCGACCCATTCGATTTCCTCGTCCTTGATCTGTTTGAGGACGTCCTTTGCACTAGCCATTACTGATGTTCTCCAGTTCTTCCCTTCCTGGAACGGAAGGCGCTTGGGGTGGATGGGAAAAAATCGAACCTGCCCCCTGTGCAGGCCCATTCCCGGGGTCCGGCGTCGCGCCGGAAGTATCTCTCACGCAAAATTACTTATGCAATACAACTTTATACGGCGGCTTCGTCGCGCTCGCCAGTGCGGATGCGGACGGCGCTTTCGATCGGAACGACGAAGATCTTGCCATCGCCGATGCGACCGGTCTGCGCGGCACCTGTGATCGCCTCGACGACGCGGTCGGAGAGATCGTCGGGCACAACGACTTCCAGCTTCACCTTGGGCAGGAAGTCCACGACATATTCAGCGCCACGATAGAGCTCAGTGTGGCCTTTCTGACGGCCAAAGCCCTTGGCTTCGGTCACTGTGATACCCGAGACGCCGACTTCGTGAAGAGCTTCCTTCACTTCGTCGAGCTTGAATGGTTTGATGATCGCTTCGATTCTCTTCACGCCCTGGAAACCCCCTGCATATCGTCCCGGCACCGCATGTGCGGCCCGGGTTCGTTACGCCTCATACGCGCGATACTATCAAGAATCGTGCCAGAGGCCGACGCGCCTACCTAGGGCATGGCGCATGGCGCGAAAAGACCGGAATCGCATGATTCGTTCGCCAATCGGCACGATTTTTCCGGTTCCGGCACATCCGCGGTGCGTTACGCTGGTCAAGAGTTGTGCAGTTGTTGCCTGTTTTTCGGGCAATACGGCGTTAAAGCCGCAGGCCCGCCGTCTCTGGCAGACCGGCCATCAGGTTGAGATTCTGCACTGCCGCTCCGCTTGCGCCCTTGCCGAGATTGTCGAACCTGGCGATCAGTCTCGCCTGAGACCTATCGCTTGAGGCTGACACGTAGAGATCGAGCCGGTCGCTGGGTTCCATAGATCTACGCAGCAGCAGTTCCTCCGGAACATCTTCGTGGACCGTTACCAGCTCGCAGCCGAGATAGGCTTCGGCCAGGCTCGCGCGCAGCACGTCGGGGCTCGCGCTATTGGGCATTGCCGAGAGCGGTAGCGGAATCTCGACCACCATGCCGCGGTGCGCAGGGATCACGGCAGGGCAGAATACCGGCGGCATGGCCAGACCGACCTGCTGCCGCATTTCCGGCACATGTTTGTGGTTGAGGCCCATGCTGTAGCTGCGCCAGGCGATGTCTGCATCGTCTTCGAAGCGCGCGATCAGCGACTTGCCGCCGCCCGAAAAGCCGGACACCGCGTGGCAGACATAGGGCCAGTCGGAAGGCACCATGCCGGCGCGTACCAGCGGTGCCAGCAGCGCGATGAATCCGGTCGAATAACAGCCGGGATTGCTCACAAGACGCGCGGAGGCAACCTGCTGCCGCCCGGTTACTTCGGGGAAGCCAAAGACCCAGCCTGCTGCCGTACGATGCGCGGACGAGGGGTCGATGACGCGAACCGACTTGTTCTCGATCATCGCCACGGCGGCGCGGGCTGCATCATCGGGCAGGCACAATATGACAAAATCGGCGCTGTTGAGCGCTTCTGCGCGAGCAGCATCGTCCTTGCGCCGCTGCTCGTCGAGGACAATCAGCGAGAATTCCGACCGGGTTGCGAGCCGATCTGCGATTTCCAGCCCAGTCGTCCCGGCGCCGCCGTCGATGAAGACAGAGGCGCTCATGGCGCGGGTGCTTCCAGCGCGACCTGCTCGACATAGCCGACGAGCCCGTCCTCGCCCAGTTCACCCCAGCACCAGCCTCCGGCGATTTCTAGCACGTCGAACTTGGCCCCCGCTTCCAGCTGGCCAATCTCTTCGGCAGAAGTATTGGCGGCTGCGTGCAGCGTCGCGCCAGGCTGCCTCACGCGATGCGGCATCGGCACCGCGTAATGCGGCACGAAGTGGCACCCGGCCAGCCGGACATGCGCAAGATCGCCGCGGAGCGGAAGGTTTCCGCTCGCAGTTTTCGGGGCCGGCCCTATCAGCGCCAGCTGTCCATGCGACCCGTCGCGCCTGGCATATCCGTCCTCGTTTGACACGCTGGAGCGGTCCTTCCAATCGAAGACGCGGCGCTTAGACGCCTCGTTGTTCTTAGGCAAGGTCACCCATAGCGCTGTCTCAGCATGTGCCAGGCTGCGCGCAGGCCTAGCGCATCGCCGCCTTTGGGGCGTCCCGGCTTGGCTGTGGGGCGCCAGGCATAGGTGTCGAAATGGGCCCAGTCGGTGCCCTCTGGCACGAATTTGTCGAGGAACAGGGCGGCGACGCTGGCTCCGGCAAAGCTGTTGCCATGAGCGTTTAGGATGTCTGCGATGTCGGACTTGAGATATTCGCGATAGCCCTCATGCAGCGGCAGGCGCCAACACTCATCGTCATGGGCCTTGCCGGCATCGAGCAGCGCTTGTGCGGTCTCATCGCGACGGGTGAACAGTGCTGGAAGGTCGGGCCCCAATGCGGAGCGCGCTGCTCCGGTCAGCGTTGCGAAATCGAGCACGAGATCCGGATCTTCTTCGCCCGCTCGGGTCAGCGCATCGCCAAGGACTAACCGGCCTTCAGCATCGGTATTGCCGATCTCGACGCTCAGACCCTGGCGCGATCGCAACACATCGCCGGGACGGAACGCTCCGCCTGACACGGCATTTTCGACCGCCGGCACCAGCAGATGGAGTCGGACCGGCAATCCGCTTGCAATCACCATTCTGGCCAGTGCGAGCGCATGGGCACCGCCGCCCATGTCCTTCTTCATTACCAGCATCCCTGCCGAGGATTTGAGATCGAGTCCGCCTGAATCGAAAGTTACGCCCTTGCCGACGATGGCGACCCGTGGATGTTTGGGATCGCCCCATTCCAGCTCGATCATGCGCGGCGCATGGCTGCGCCCGGCGGCGCGGCCTACCGCATGCGCCATCGGAAATTCGCGCTCAAGCATATCGCCCTTGGTCACGCGCAGCTCGCTGCGGAAGGCCTTGTGCAGCGCTTCGGCCTCTGCTTCGAGCTGGCCGGGGCCCATGTCTTCAGCCGGAGTGTTGACGAGATCGCGGACCAGGGCGACGGCTTCGGCCTCTGCAGCCACTGCCTCGATTGCCCCGGCGTCCTTGGTCAGCAGGATGCGCGGACCTTCCTCGCTGGGTTCTGAGCGGTAGCGGTCATAGCTGTATTGGCCGCAGTGCCAGCCGAACATCGCCTTGCCCGGCTCACCAGCGGCGCTGCGATAGGTTCCAGCGGGCAGGGTCTCGGCAAGCTTGGCAAGGCACCAGCTCGATAGCTCGCTCACCTTGCCGACGCCCGCAGCCACTTCCCAAGTCTCGCCATCGGGCAGGATCGCAATACTGCTGGGCTCAGCCTTGAACTTCTGGGCTTCGAGTGCGGCGCGCTGCACTCCCGGGCGAGCTTTGGAAAATGCCTCGAGCCCGTCCTTGTCGACGAGGTGGATGGAGACCGCTTGCTGGTCGCGGTCAGGCTGGATTAATGCGTTTCTGTCAGACATATCGAGCGCCTCTTTGCCGCAGCACGGCCCGAAGCGCGAGAGGAATCATGATGTTCCGGATTGGCGCTCTGCTTATTGCTGCTCTCGGTCTGGCCGTGGCCATGCTGACTTTGAGCCAGGATGATGTCTCCCATTTTCTAGCGGGTTCGCCGGAATCCGAGCCTGTCGCGGTGCAGAAACTCGCTTCGCCGCCCGAGCCCAAAGAGCGCGAGGTTTCAGTTGAATCCGAACTCTACAGCTTCGACTATGTCTATCCCGCGCAAGCTGCCGCGATCCCGGAACTGGGCGAATTGCTCGAGCGCAAGATCGTTCAGGACAAGGCCAGGGTAGAGGCGGAGGCGACGGAAAGCCGCAAGGACGCGAAGGCCAATGGTTTTCCCTTCCAGCCGCATTATTTCGATCTTGGCTGGCGGACATCGGCCGATCTTCCAGGCTGGTTAGGCCTTCAGGCCGCAGTGCAGACCTATGGCGGCGGCGCGCATCCCAACCATGATTTCGATTCGCTGGTCTGGGATAGGCGGACGGGCAAGGCGCATGCGCCGCTCGAGCTGTTTGTCTCGGCCGAGGCGTTGGATCGCGCTGTTCACCAGCGCTACTGCGCCGCTCTCGACAAGGAACGCGCCGAGCGCCGCGATCAAAGTGTCGAGCAGGTCCGCAAGGACGGGATGTGGGAATGTCCCGGAGTATCGGAGCTTGTCATCGCGCTCGAATCGAGCGGCGGCAAGGGCTTCGACAAGATCGTGTTGCTCGCTGCTCCCTATATCGCCGGGCCCTATGTCGAAGGCAGCTATGTGACCGAAGTGGCTGTCGATGGCCCGGTGCTCGCCGCCGTCAGGCCGGAATATCGCGAGGCTTTCCGCAAGCCGCGGTGAGTCATTGTGGGTACGCTGGTCACATCCGTGACCAGCTTGCATCCATCACCGGCCCGCTCCCCCTGCCCAACCACCCCAAGTGTATCCTGCTGGGTTGTTGGGCAGGGGGAGCGGGCCGGTGATGCCAAGACCATGGCGGATGCCATGGCCGCACCCAACAAGAACTCGACCGTCTCGCAATTCTGCGCGCGAGGCGCTACATGGCCCGGCATGACTCAATATCAGACCGTCGCCGATGACGAGATCGTCCTGAGGGACGGCACAATCAAGCTCCACGGAGCAGAGGCTTTCGAGGCCATGCGCAAGGCGGGCCGGCTGGCTGCCGAGACGCTCGACGAGTTGGCGCCGCTGGTCCAGCCAGGCGTCACGACCGGCTCGCTTGATGACTTCGTCCGTGAGTTCACGCTCGACAATGGCGCGCTGCCGGCAACGCTGGGCTATCGCGGCTATGCGCATAGCTGCTGCATTTCGATCAACCATGTGGTGTGCCATGGCATACCTTCGGACAAGACGCTGAAAGAGGGTGATATCGTCAATATCGATGTCACCCCGCTGATCGACGGCTGGCATGGCGATACCAGCAGGATGTTCCTGGTCGGCGATGTCTCGCTGAAGGCGAGGCGGCTGGTCGATGTTACGCATGAATGCCTGATGATCGGCATTGCTCAGGCGAAACCGGGCAAGCGGCTCGGCGATATCGGCGCGGCGATCCAGTCCTATGCCGAAAAAAACCGCTACGGCGTCGTCCGCGAATTCTGCGGCCACGGGGTCGGCAGGCTGTTCCACGACGCGCCCGAGGTAATCCATGCGGCCAGGCAGGGAACGGGTCCTGAGCTGAAACCCGGCATGTTCTTCACCATCGAGCCGATGATCAATCTCGGCAAGCCGGCGGTGAAGTTGCTCAATGACGGTTGGACAGCGGTGACCCGCGACAAGTCGCTATCGGCGCAATTCGAGCACACCATCGCGATTACCGAGGATGGCTGCGAGGTGTTCACGCTGAGCCCGAAGGGGCTGGACAAGCCGCCATACGATTAGGGCCTTTCAGCGTTTGTCGATTGGCCGCTAATGGGTGGGAAGCGGAACGACAGCTTTTGGTCGCGGAGCCGGAGAAGCAGACATTGGCTCGATGGCAAGACCTGGGCCAACTGCAGGTTGTCCGCTCGTGATCAAAATCATTGCGAAAATAGACGGTCTGCTGCCGACTCAAGATCGGTTATTAGACCAATGCCAAGGAACAGATGCGACTGCTGCACTCGGCTGTGCGGTCGAACGAAGAGACTGCTCTGCCGGTGCTCCCAAACGGCAACCGCAAATGGGCGGAATGTGTCCGTCGTCAGACCATTTGGCACTGATGGGAGCGTAGATTAGCGGAGCGTTGGCCTCATCTGGTTGATTGATATTAGGCGGCGAGCTTGCGGTGTTGCAAGCGCCGATGATCGATGGTCTGTTGTTTGATCCTTTCGCG
>JAQWKP010000283.1 GCA_029247785.1 Novosphingobium sp. | reverse complement strand
GGCACCACCGGAAAGCTCAGCTTCGTGCCGCGATCGCAGACCGAGCTGCCCGCCTGGCGGACGGCGTTCTATGAAGCCAACCGCGCAAGCAGCGGCGTGGACGGCGCGAGCGACCCGATCGAGACCTTTTTTCCCGGCTATCGCGGTGGTCACCAGATGGCGATGAAGATGCTGGGGCTGTTCAACATTCCTGCCGCTGGCGGGCCAGAGCATTATCACACGCTCTACCAGTCCCACATCTCTTCCGACCTGCTCTCGCTCGCCGGGCGGATGCAGGCTGCCGAGGATCGGGGCGAGCTCGACAGGCTGGGGCTGGAGCCGGAATTACTGCAAAAACGCGATGAGCTGCTCGCCCAGGCCAAGCGCCGCGAACAGGATATCGAGACTTTTTTCTTCAAGTTGTTCGAAGAATTCCGGGGCCAGCGTGTCAAGATCGGCGGGACTTTTGGCGACCTCATCCGCGTCGCGCGGGTGGGCATGGACAAAGGCGCAAAACCGGTTTTCGCTCCTGGTTCGATCATCTCGACAGGCGGCGGCATGAAAGGTGCGAGCGGCGGCAAAGGCACCGCAGTCACCGACGCGCCGGAGGACTTCGAAGCATTTATCCGTGACTATTTCGGGATCGAGGCCGTTGGCATGGTCTATGGCATGTCGGAAACCACCAGCACCTCGCCGCGCTGCTCAGCGCGCTATTATCACATCATGCCGCAAGTCATCCCGCTATTGTTCGACGCAGAGATGAGCCTGCTGCCGCGCGAAGGTGTGCAAACCGGTCGCTACGCCTTCTTCGATCTCAACGCCCAGACCTATTGGGGCGGCTTCATCTCGGGCGACAAGGTAACGATCCACTGGGATGAGGATTGCCCCTGCGGCTGGAAAGGCCCCCGCATCACTCCGGACATCAGCCGCTTTTCCGATCAGCAAGGCGGCGATGACAAGATCACCTGCGCGGGAACGGCGCAGGCGTATAATGAGTTCATGGAATTCGTTGCGGGAGGTGAAGGATGACTCAGGTTGCAACCGCCGGGCTGGAGCTCTCCGCCGATGCGCCCGAAACCTGGATCGACGGCGGGTTCGAGCCGCTTTACGAGATCAGCTGGCGGGACTGCGAAGAAGTTCAGACCAATGCATTGATCAAACGATTCGAGCAGCTGAAAGGCTCGGTCGCCGCGCTCGACAAGCTGGCGCGGCGCGAGGGTATCTCCACCATCTCCAGCGTCGAGGATGCGCTCCCGCTATTGTTCGATCACCGCATCTACAAGAGCTATCCGCTGGCGATCATTGAGAAGCGCCAGATCGGCAAGCTCAACAGCTGGCTCGACCGACTGACCACGCACGACCTCTCGCAAATGGACCTGTCCGGCCTGACCATGATCGATGACTGGCTCGACCGGCTCGATGACTTCGGGATGCTGGTCGGCACGTCCTCCGGCACGACTGGCAAGCTCAGCTTCGTGCCGCGCTCCAAGGTCGAATTCCCGAGCTGGCAGCGCTCCTATTACGAGGCGCAGCGCGCGTGCACCGGTGTCGACGCTTTTACCGATCCCGTCCCCACTTTCTTCCCGGGATACCGAGGCGGGCACCACATGATGTTGAAGATGCTCAACCTGTTCAACATCCCGGCCGCAGGTGGCCCGGAGCATTATCACACGCTCTATCAGACCCACATTCCAGCCGACCTGATGTCGCTCGCCGCGCGAATGCAGGCGGCCGAAGATCGCGGAGAACTCGACAAGCTCGGGCTCGATCCCGCGCTGCTCAAGGCCCGTGAGAACATGATCGCACAGGGCAAACGCCGCGAACAGGATATCGAGGCGTGGTTCTTCAAGCTGTTCGAGGAATTCCGGGGCCAACGGGTCAAGCTTGGGGGTTCCTTTGCCGATCTCATCCGCACCGCCAACAGCGGCATCGAAAAAGGGCTGAAACCCGAATTCGGGGCGGGCTCCTTCATCATGACCGGCGGCGGCATGAAGGGTTTCAAGGATGCGCCCGACGATTGGGAAGGCTACGTAAAAGACTATTTCAGCCTCGACACGATCGGCATGTTCTACGGCATGTCCGAAGTGATGAGCATGTCTCCGCGCTGCTCTGCCGGAAATTTCCACATTATGCCGGTGACGATCCCGCTACTGTTCGATGCCGACATGAATCTGCTGCCGCGTGAAGGCGTCCAGACTGGGCGCTACGCCTTCTTCGACCTGATGGCGCAGACCTATTGGGGTGGCTTCATTTCCGGTGACGAGGTAACAATCCACTGGGACGAGGATTGCTCTTGCGGCTGGAAACAGCCTTATGTCGGCCCCCAGATCAGGCGCTTTGCTGAAATGGAGGGCGGCGACGACAAGATCACCTGCGCTGGAACCGCGCAGGCTTATGACGATTTCATGGACTATATTTCGGAGGTTTGATCATGGCCGAAAGTTACGACATTCCGATCATCGCTCGCGGCAATATAATCATGCCGGGCGAGGACGCGGTGGAATTCGCCGGACGCGGCGGGGCGAGCTTTCGCACCCCCGATCCGCACCAGCACATCCACGATCTCGTGCTCGGCAATCCGGTTCGCCTCGCCGATCTGATGGATACGCCGATGGCCGAAATCATCGATTTCCTCAACGAAGTCGGCAAGCGCATGCATATCGACGACAACCCCTATCTGCAGGAAAGTTTCGAGCTGGCCTTGCGCGCGGGCGGGCTGGCCGAACCGATCCTCAAAGGCGTCTATGACGGTTTGCCGCAGATGTTCGATCCGGTGGCGCTGTTCGAACAGGCGGATCGCACGATCGGGGTCGACTATCTCGATGGCTGGGTGCCCGCGCCGGGAGACGACGCCAATGTCCGGGTCCGCGCGGTCGGCACGCGGCAATTGCATATCACTGCGGGCAACGTCCCGGTGGTCGCCGCGTTGACGATCATTCGCGGGGCGCTGACCAAGTCCGATGTGCTGATCAAAGCCCCGTCCAACGATCCGCTGACTGCCAATGCCGTGACCCGCACACTGATCGATGTCGACGCCAACCATCCGGTCACCAAGCATGTTGCGGTCGCCTATTGGAAGGGCGGCGACGAATTCATGGATTCTCAGATTGTGCGCACCAGCCGGATCGACAAGATCACCGCCTGGGGCGGTATGTCTTCGGTCAAGCACATCCAGAAATTCCTCACCCCCGGCATCGATCTGACGGCGATGAACCCGAAATTCTCGATGTCGGTGATTGGCAAGGAAGCGCTGGAAAGCGAGGCGACGATGGAGGAAGCCGCGCTCGGCATTGCTGTCGCTTCTGGCCTCTACAACCAGACCGCCTGCTCCAACACGCGCATCGTCTATGTCGAAAGCGAGGACGACGAGGAATCGCTGGAGAAGGTGGTCGCGCTCGGCAGCAAGGTCGTCGCGGCCTATCAGACCCTCCCCGATGTGATCTCGACCCCGGCTGACAAGCCCAATCGCGATCTCGACGCGGAGATGGAAGCAGTGGCACTGGAAGATGATTTCTACCATGTCGAGGGCGACACAATCTCCGGCGGCGTGGTCGTTTCGCGCTTTGCAGACCGGGTCGACTTTTACGACCAGCTCAACAACCGCGTGGTCAATCTCGTCCCCGTGCCCGACCTGCTCGAGATCGTGAAATGGTGCGACGACACCACCCAGACCGTCGGCATCTATCCCGAAAGCCTGCGCGAAAGGATGCTAGATCCGCTGTCGCTGGCCGGTGTCCAGCGCGTTGTCGGCCTTGAAGGCGGCGACGCCATGCAGATCTTCCACGATTCGCATTCGCTGCCGCCGGGTATGCCGCATGACGGGATCGAACCGCTCAGGCGCAATGTCCGCTGGGTGATCGATCATCGCCCGTCACACGCCGCCCTGCCGCTCAGCATCGCTGCCGAATAAGATAGGACATCAGTGGGTAAATATCTCAAGTCGAGCGAATGCATCCTGTTCGAAGTCAAGGACCGGATCGCGCGCATCACGCTTAACCGGCCGGAAAAGCGCAACGCAATTTCGGGTCTGCTGCTCGGCGAGTTGCACGACGCACTGATCGAGGCCGACGCACTGGCCGAGGTCAACGTCATCGTGCTCGCCGGGGCGGGCAAGGACTTCTGCTCCGGCTATGACCTGGGCGATATCTATGCGAGCCAGGCGGAAGAAGCCGAGGCCTATCGCAGCAACAACGCCACGCTGGATGATGATTGCTGGAGCGTCGAACAGATCCAGCGCCAGCTCATGGTCATCTTCGACATCCACAAGCCGGTGATCGCACGCGTCCATGGCAATTGCGTTGCGGGCGGGACTGACCTTGCACTGATGTGCGACATAGTGATCGCCGCCGAGGACGCCCGCATCGGCTTTCCTGCGGCCCGCGCCAATGGCACCCCCCCCAACCACATGTGGTTCTACCATGTCGGCCCGCAATGGGCGAAGCGGCTGCTGATGACCGGCGATTGCCTGACAGGCCTCGATGCCGCGCAAATCGGGCTGGTGCTCGATGCCGTTCCCGCCGATGAACTCGACGCCGAGGTTGACGAGCTGGCGCGCCGAGTAAGCCATGTCGATGCGGAGTTGCTGTCCGCCCACAAGCGCGTCGTCAACATCGCGCTGGAACTCAGCGGCGCGCGGACCCTTCAGCGCCTGTCCGGCGAAATGGACGCGCGCGCACATCAGTCCCGAGGGCCGCGCCGCAGCCAGTTCCGCTCTGACATCGCCGAACACGGGGTCGGCAAGGCCGTACGCAACCGCGACGAGCCGTTCGGCGATGGCATGGTCAAGCTGCGCTGGCCTTCGAAATAGGGCGCGCCAGCGGATGACGGCAACCGAGATCGACGCCGGCGATGGCCTGCCGCTGACCATCCCTGAAGTGCTCCGCCATCATGTCGCTGAGCGCGGCGACAACCTCATGCTGGCAAGCGACGTGGGCTGCCTCACTTACGCCGAGGCCGAGGCAAGATCGCGCGCGCTGGCCAAGGGTTTTCTCGCTGCGGGGGCGGGCAAGGGCACCCATATCGGCCTGCTGCTGCCCAATGGCGCGGACTTCATCGCCTGTATGCTGGCTACGACCCGGATCGGCGCGGTACTGGTTCCGTTCAGCACCCTGTCAACGCCGGCGGAACTGCGCCAGCTGCTGACCCAGTCAGACACCGCCCTGCTCGTCGCCGCGGACGAATTCCGAGGTCGGAATTTCAGCGAGGTGCTCTCGCAGGCCTTCCCTCAGCTCGATTTTGCCGCCACTCATCCGCTGGCCCTGGCCGAAGCCCCATGGCTCCGGCGCATCTGGTTCACCGGTGAGGCTAACTCGGGCAGCCACGCGGACTGGTCGATCGCTGCGCTCGAAGTGATGGGCCAGTCGATCGAGGATGACCTTCTTGAAGCTGCCGAGGCGACGGTTTGTCCAGCCGATCGCTTCGTCATCATCCACACATCGGGGTCAACCGGCACTCCCAAGGGCGTGATCCACCAGCATGGCTCATTGATCCGGCACATCAATAATTGCAACGAAATCCGCCTCTTGTCTGCCGACACAGTGCTATTCGGAGTATCGCCATGGTTCTGGATCGCCGGCTTTGGCTACGAGTTGATGAGCATGCTTGTCGCGGGTGGGCGCATTGTCGGTTCCAATTCACAGGACGCCCCGAAGGTGCTTGACCTGCTTGAACGCGAACGCCCGGAAATCACCAATGGCTATTATCCCAGCGTCAACTGGCTGGTGCAGCATCCCAGCTTTGCCGAGCGCGATCTCTCCTTCATTCGTCGCGGCAATCTGTTCCCGATCCTTGCCTCCGATGTCCGCCCGCCCGATCCATCCTATCGCCACACCAGCTATGGCATGAGCGAGGCAGGCAGCGCGATGACTATCAGCGCCGATGAAACTGACCTGCCCGAACATCTGCGCAATGCTGCCGGCAAACTGTGCCCGGGCTATGAAGCCAAGATCGTCGATGCCGATACCGGGGAGGAATGCGCGCCGGGCGTGATCGGCGAATTGTGGCTGCGCGGACCTTTCATGATGGAAGGTTATTACGGCAGGCAACGCAGCGAGGTCTTCACCTCCGACGGATGGTGGAAAAGCTCTGACGCGGTGGCGATTGACGCGGAAGGCTATGTCTTCCTCAAGGGTCGGCTGGGCAATATGATCAAATCGTCATTCGCCAATGTCGCCCCGCGTGAGGTTGAGGCGGTCCTGGAGGAACTCACCGGCAGGCTATCCATCGTCGTCGGCATCCCCGACAGCGGCCTCAGCGAGGCGGTGATCGGCGTCGTCTTCAGCGAATACGGGAAAGAAGTCGACGAAGAGAGCCTGCGCACCCAGCTCAAGGAGCGGCTATCCAGCTACAAGGTGCCGCGCCGGATCATCGAATACCGCCAGGACGACATGCCGACCCTGTCGAGCGGCAAAATCGACATGCTGAAGCTCAAAGAGGAAGTCACACGGGCCTGCGCGCAAGCGCCAGCCTGATTGGGAGGAGAGAGAGCCAATGTTCGTCATCATCGTCAAAGCCAGGGTTAAGCCCGACAAGGTCGAATTGTATGAATCCACCTTCAAGGCGCTACGGACCAAAGTGCTGGCCAATGAGCCGGGCGTGACATTTTACGAGCTGAGCCGCGTTCCGGATCAGCCCTGCGCCTATCGCCTGGTCGAATGCTACAAGGACCAGCAGACCCAGGATGAGCATTTGACCAAGGACTATTACCAGGAAGCCATCGCGGTGATCACCGAATGTCTGGAAGGCGGGTCATACGAGATGGAAGTGGTCGAAACGATCTGAGCAGGAATATGAAAGAGCCCAGGGAGCTGGACTGGGGTCCAGGAGCACATCCGCAGGTCCTGCCCGATATCGCGCCGCGCGTGCCAGAACTGCTGGCGCTGTTCCGGACGAAATATGCCGACCGAGAAGCACTGGTTCATGACCAGAAGCGCTTTACCTATGGCTCAATCGAGCAGGCCTCGGCCCGGCTCGCAACGAACCTGATCGATGCGGGCATCGGCAAGGGCGCTCATGTCGGCCTGCTTCTGCCCGACGACGAGCGCTTCCTGATCAGCTGGCTGGCGGTGACGCGCATCGGCGGCGTCGCTGTCGCCCTGTCAACGCTGGTCACACCCGCCGAGTTGCAACGTCTCTCCAAGCACGCCGACCTCCAGCTGATCATCGCCGTAACCGGCTTTCTCAGCCACGATTATGTCGCAAAGGCCGAAGAAGCATTTGCCGGTATCGCGCAGCAGCAAGCGCCGTTCCGCCTTGCCAGCGCGCCAATGCTACGGGGGTTATGGTTCTGGGACGAATCCGGAACGCTCCCGAGCTGGACTCAGGCGATCGAACTCGACGGGCCCGAAGCGCTCGACCGCTCCTTGCTCGAGGCAGCCGAGAGCGACATTCAGACCAGCGATCCCTGCGGCATTATCTACACCTCGGGTTCAACCGCTGAGCCCAAGGGAGTGATCCACTCGCATGGCAATCTCATTCGACAGGGCATGAAGCTCGCGGTCAATTTTGACTATCGCAGCGACGAGCGGGTTTTCTCCACCTTGCCCTTCTTCTGGGTCGGCGGGCTGGCTACGACCATGCTGTGCGCGATGGTGATCGGCGCGACGATCGTCGGCAGCGCCCGCAAGGGCACCGCGCTGGTCGATATGCTGGAGGCCGAGCGCGTTACTGCCGTCATCAGCTGGCCGCATATCTTGCGCGGCATCGCCGAGGACCCGACATTTGCCGCGCGCGACTGGTCGGCGATGCGCAACGGCCTGCTCTATGAAGCGCTGCCACCCGAACGCTGCGCGCAGGACCCGGCGCTGATGCCAACCCCGCTCGGCATGACCGAGACCGTCGGCCCCTACACCCGCCACCAGCGCCGCCTTCCCGAAGAGCATCGCGGCTCGCTGGGGCCGCTCATGCCGGGTATCGAGGGGCGGCTGGTCGATCCTGACAGCGGCAAAGTCATTGCCATATGGCGGGACAGCGACAGCACTGCCGATTCCGGCGGTGCTGTCGGCGTCATGCAGCTCAAGGCCGACATTCTCATGCTCGGCATGGTCAAGCGCGAGCACCGCCGCGTCTTCACCGAAGATGGCTGGTATCACAGCGGCGATCTCTGCTCATTCCGCCAGGGCTACCTCTATTTCCACGGACGAGCAGACGATCTGATCAAGGCGTCTGGCGCCAATGTCTCGCCCGCCGAAGTCGAGCTGGCGATACGCGGCATTTCAGGAGTCGCTTCAGCCATCGTCCTGGGTGTTCCCGAGGAGGAGCGCGGTTCGGTGGTTGGCGCCGTGGTCATGCCGGAGGCCGGGGCAAAGCTCACCGCCGATGATGTCCGGGCAGAAACCACTCGGCTGTTATCAAGCTACAAGCGGCCGCGCGCGGTGCTGATCATGGATGCCGGGCAGATTCCCATGCTGCCAAGCCGCAAGGTTGATCGGCTCGCGCTGGTCGGAATGCTGCAGGATGAACTGCGCGGTTAGCTCGGCAATTCCTCAAACAATGCCCGCAGCCCTTCACGCCTCGGCTTGAGAGTCGCGGTGCGTGGGATTTCGGGGACGATGGCCCAGCGCGCCGGTAATTTGTAGGACGGCAGACGCTCCTTGAGAAAGGCCAGCAATGCCTCCTCACTGGGCGGATCGAGCGGATCGCGCGGTTCGATAACGGCGGCGGGAAGCTGTCCGGAACGTGCATCGGCGATCCCCACCAGCGCGGCATCGCCGACCAACGGATGAAGCCGCAGCAATTCGGCGACTTCCTCGGGCACGATCTTGAAGCCGCCGCGGATGATCGCATCATCGGCGCGCCCTTCGAGAAAAACGAAACCGTCCTCGTCCAGCCATGCAACATCATTGGTGCGCACCCAATCCTCGCCAATGCGTGGCACCAGCGCTTCGATCAGGCCCCTCTCGCCCTGCGGAAGCTCCTCGCCCGTTTCCGGCGAGACAATGCGGATGCTTATCCCCGGCAGCTCCCGGCCGACGCTGCCTGCCTTCTCGCGCATCAGATGCATGTCCTCGGGCACCCAGCTGCTGACGATGCCGGCAAATTCGGTCGCACCATAGGCTTCAGCAACCGGGATCTCATATTCGTCCATCATTCGTTGCCGGACATGGGGATCGAGCGGCGCGGTCCCGGAGAAATAGAGCTTGACGCTTTCCAGGTCCGACTTTGGCGGATCGAGCAGCAACATGCGCGCGAGCCCGGAAGGTGGCAGCGACAGAAAGGGCGGACGGTATTTGCGGATCAACCCGAGCATCCCTTCGGCATCGAAGCGTTCCTGGATGGCAATGGTCTGGCCCAGCGCCATCGCTGGAAGCAGCGCATTGACCCCGCCAAGCGAGACAATCGGCCAAGGGATAATCTGGGTTGCATCGCCAGTCGGCCCCGACAGTTCGAACTGGAAGATGGTTCGTTCGATCATCTCATCGACGGCATCCCGATCGAGCGAGATGCGCTTGGGCTTGCCGGTGGTCCCGCTGCTCAGCAGCTGGATTGCGATGTCATGGGGTTCGCCTGCCAATAGTTCAGGGTCGGGGCCATCGCGACGGGTTACGCGTGCAAAGCCGGAAGCACTGCCCTCGTCAAATGCGAAACCGACCGTGCCGGCTGCATCTGCTGCGGCGATCACCTCTTCGGTCCAGTCGCGCTGCTCGCCGAATACAACCGGCCAGCTGGTGGCAGCAATATCAGCTGCAAGTGCGGTAGCCGACTGGAAGGCATAGACCATGGAGGTGCAGCAATTGGCGATGAATATGCCGATCATACCCGCGAAATGCGGCGGCAAATTGCGCCCGATCAGGCCGACTGGCGTGCCATCGGGGATCGCGAGACGATCAAGTATCGATTCAACCGCCCCGGCGAGCTCGGCAAATTGTGTCCAGCTATACTCGCCGCCGTCATGGTCCACGGCCATGGCTTGCGGATCTGCCCGGAGCGTCTCACGGATGCGCTGTTCGAAGCACGACCTCTCCATTTCATGGTCTCCCGGACAGGCAGCAGCTCACAGCGTAGACATGCGGTTGGTCTTGATCTTCCATTGCTCATCAACGCGCACGAGATGCGACGTCACGTCGATCTGAACCGCGACCTGGGTGCCCTGGCCTGCCGGACTGATCGTGCCGATCATGTAGTAGCGGACCTGGGCCTCATCTCTATTCGCGCCATATTCGGCGCTGAAACTGCAGATATTGTGGCGAAACTTGCCGCCGCCATTAGCAATGTTCATCTGGACGACCTTTTTGAGCCCTTCCCGCCCGCGAAATTCATCATCGTTCTCGCTGAAACCAAGGAACGCACCATCCTCGGTATAAAGATCCGCCCAACCCTCTTCGTCACCATCATCGACGAGGTGCTGATAGTGGCCCATGAGGTTGACGATTGCTGCGAAGTCTTCCGAACTAACGGGGTTGAATGCCATAGCTGCAACCTCTTCCTGCCTCGACCGAAATGGCGAGCACCATTGACCGCCGGATTGGCATTTCCCTTCGCGAATCGCAAGCGGTGCTGGCGCGCGATGATATGTGGTGGCATGGTCTTGAGCCACGGACAGGCGCGAACAATCAGCGCGAGCGGGAGAGATCATGGATTTCGGCGAGAGTGAGGAACTGGCGGCGCTGCGCGACCTGATCGCACGCTTCCTCGAGCGCGAAGTTCCGCCCGAAATGGCGACGAAATGGGACAGTGAGGATCTTGTCCCGCGCACGATGATCAAGCGGTTGGCCGAACTTGGCCTGACCATGCTCACTGTTCCCGAGGAACATGGCGGGATGGGCCGAGACGTGGTCTCGCTGATTACCGCGATCCAGTTGCTCGCCCAGCGCAGCCCGGCGCTGGCAGGCCTGCTGATCATGAACGCCTGCTATGGCAGTCTCAACATTGCCGAATCCGGCAGCGAGGAACAGAAGGAACGGTTCCTGCCCGGCCTGTGCGCGGGCGATATTTTATTCGCCTATGGCCTGTCCGAACCCGATGTCGGCGCGGATATCGGCAGCGTCCAGACCCGGGCCGAGATCAGGGACGGCAAGGTCGTCATCAATGGCTACAAGCGCTGGTGCTCGGGCGGAGCCTTTGCCGACTACATCTTCATGCTGGTCCGCTCGGGCGATCCAGACGCCCGCTACAAGAACCTGTCGGTTCTGCTCGTCCCACCAAACACGCCGGGAATCACCATTACCGCGATCCCCACGCTGGGTGTCCATGGCCTGCCGACCAATGACGTGATCCTTGAAGATGTCGAAATACCGCTCACAAACCTCCTCGGCGGAGAGGAAATGTGGAACCGCGGCTGGGAACAGATGGCAGGACCCGGCCTGGAAGTGGAGAAACTGGAGACCCCTGCGCTTGCCCTCGGCGTCGCCGAAGCGGCGGTTGAGGAAGCCTGGCAATATGCCCAGGATCGCAAGCAGTTCGGCAAACCGATCTGTGCGCAGCAATCGATCCGCCATACGCTTGCCGAAGCGCAGACCAAGTTGCAGGCCTGCCGACTGATGCTGCAAAGCGCGGCCTGGAAAGTGCAGCAGGGCCTACCGAGCGCGGTCGATACATCGATGGCCAAGCTGTTCATTTCGGATAGCGCGGTCGAGATCGTGCTTGATTGCCAGAGGGTCATGGGCGCCTATGGCTATGCCCAAGGCTTCGCGATGGAGCGCTACGTCC
Organism: Novosphingobium sp.; assembly: GCA_029247785.1. Taxonomy (GTDB): domain Bacteria; phylum Pseudomonadota; class Alphaproteobacteria; order Sphingomonadales; family Sphingomonadaceae; genus Novosphingobium. The sequence goes on along the minus strand of JAQWKP010000283.1, from coordinate 11,565 downwards.
GCGATGTGTTGGTGATGCCGATCTGGGGCGGCTCCTCGGCGATCCAGAAAAACAATATCGCCAATTTCCTGAAGCTTCCCAAGGCATAGGATAACGCCACGATGGGTTTCGAATTTTCAGACAAATCAAATCGCTATTGCGATGAGCTGACAGGTTTCATGGAGGAGCATATCACTCCAAATGAGACGCTGTTCCACGAGCAGGTCGAAGCGGCCGAAGACAAATGGGTCAGCCCTCCGATCCTCGAAGAGCTCAAGGCTAGGGCCAGGGCGCAGGGGCTGTGGAACCTGTTCCTGCCCGCTTCCGAATATGGCGTGGGGCTCAATAATCAGGACTAAGCACCGCTCGCTGAGATCATGGGCCGCGTGCATTGGGCTTCCGAAGTATTCAACTGCTCTGCGCCCGATACCGGAAATATGGAAACGATCGAGCGCTTCGGAACCGAGGAACAGAAGCGCGAGTGGCTCGAGCCCCTGCTCGCAGGCGAAACCCGCTCCGCCTTTTCGATGACCGAGCCCGATGTGGCTTCCTCAGATGCAACCAATATCCAGACCGAGATCCGCCGGGACGGAGACGAATATGTCATCAATGGCCGCAAGTGGTTCACCTCGGGCGCGGCTCACAAGGCCTGCGATATCCTGATCGTCATGGGCAAAACCGATCCCGACAACCCCGAACGCCACAAGCAGCAGTCGATGATCCTCGTGCCGAAGGACACGCCGGGTGTCACCATCTTGCGCGATCTGCCCGTATTCGGCTGGACCGAAGCACCGCATGGCCATGCCGAAGTGACCTATGAAAATGTCCGCGTCCCCGCTACGAACATCCTGCTTGGCGAAGGCCGGGGCTTCGAGATCGCGCAAGGGCGGCTTGGACCGGGACGCATCCACCATTACATGCGGATCATCGGCCAGGCCGAAGTCGCGCTGGAGAAGATGTGCCGGCGACTCTCGTCGCGCGTTGCCCGGGGAAAAGTGCTGGCCGACGACGGAGTCTGGCGCGAGCGCATCGCTGAATCGCGGATAATGATCGACCAGTCTCGCCTGCTCACGCTCCACGCTGCCGAGAAGATGGACAAGTCCGGCAACAAGGAAGCGCGCAAGGAAATCGCGATGATCAAGGTCGCCGGTCCGGTGATGCTCGGCAAAATCATAGATTGGGCGATCCAGGCCCATGGCGGCGGCGGCGTAACCGATGATTTCGGCCTATCCTATCAATATGCACGATCGCGGGTGATGCGACTGGCCGATGGTCCGGACGAGGTCCACCGCAACCAGATCGCCAGGCTAGAATTGTCCGCTTACCGTCAGTTCCGACCGCCGGACAAACAACGGTGAACGTCACCGCGAACCCGGCGGTCGACCCAGCCCACCGCTTCAACGAACCTGCTCTGTCAGCCTATCTCGCCAAGCACCTGCCCGGCTTTGGCAGCGAAGTCGCGGTCACCCAGTTTCAGGGCGGCCAGTCCAACCCGACCTACCGAATCGACACGAGTGCCGGGAGCTGCGTTCTGCGCAAGCGACCCGCAGGCAAACTTCTGCCCAAGGCCCACCAGATCGACCGCGAATTTGCGTTTATGGAAGCGCTCGCTGGCACCGTCCCAGTCCCGAAAATGCTGCATTTCTGCGAGGACGAAGTCGTCATCGGCCAGAGCTTCTACGTGATGGAACATATCGAAGGGCGGATGATGCCCGACGCACGGTTGCCCGGAGCCGGGAAGAAGGAACGCCGACAGCTGTGCTTCGAGATGATGCGCGTGCTTGCCCGGCTCCACCAGGCCGATGCAGAAGCGCTCGGCCTATCGGGCTTCGGGCGCTCCGGCGGCTATGTCGCCCGACAGTTCGCGCTGTGGACCAGGCAATACGCAGCCGCCAAGTTCGAAGAAAACGACGACATGCAAAAGGTCATCCCTTGGCTGGAAGCGCGGCTGCCGGCGAGAGAGGAGACCGCCATCATCCATGGCGACTATCGCAGCCACAATATCCTGTTCGCGCCCACGGGCCCCAAGATCGCCGCCGTGCTTGACTGGGAAGTGGCGACGCTTGGCAACCCGCTGTCCGATGTCGCCTATGCCTGCCTGCCTTATTACATGACCAACGACGATCTGAAGGGCTTCCAGGGCGAAGACCCGGACGCTCTCGGCATTCCGCCCGAGCAGGAGATGGTCGCCACCTATTGCCGCGAGGCGGGGCGGCCCGAATTGCCAGACTGGCATTTCTTTCTCGTGTTTTCACTATTCCGCTCGGCTGCAATCCGGGCCGGAGTCTACCGGCGTGGGCTCGACGGGACTGCAGCGAGTGCCGAAGGCGCGCTGAAATCCGGCATCGGCTATCGCGGCGCGGCAGCGGCGGCGTGGCGGATCGCACAATCACCACGGTGATCGAAGGAGGGACAGGGCGATGACGGTCTCGATGTTTTGCAGGGAACAATTCCATACCGGCTATGCAGTGCGCGATGTCGACCGGGCAATTGCATCGCTGAGCACCCGGCTCGGCATCAGCGAGTGGAAAATCGTGCGCCTGCCCGAGAATTCGCCGGGCAATGCGCTCGCTTTCGCCCATGCCGGCAACATGATGATGGAACTCGTCGATGTGAAGCCGGGCCAGGTACCGTTTTATACCGACTGGATCCCTGAAGACCCGGATGTGCTGCAAGTCCATCACCACGGTTTTTATGTGAAGGACCGGTTCGAATTCGATGCTGTCACAACCCAGTTCGAAGCGCAGGGCTTTGCCATGCTCACCGATGCCGACATGCCCGGCATCCTCAACTATCGCTATTTCGACACGACCGAACTGCTAGGCCATTTGACCGAATTTGTACTGATGCAGCCGGGCGGCGAGAGTTTTTTCGCTGACGTACCGCGTAACTAACCCTACCCCTCAAACAGCCCCGCATAAGTCTCCCGCAGCAGCTTTTTCTGGATCTTGCCCATGGTGTTGCGCGGCAATTCATCGAGCGTGATGATCTGTTTGGGAAGCTTGAAAGCGGCCAGGTCTATTCGCATAGCCTCGCGCACCGCTTCGCCGTCAAACTCCCCGGCGGGCTGAACCACCGCAACAACTGCCTCGCCGAAATCGGGATGCGGAACGCCGATAACGGCAGCCTCGGCGACATCTGCGCGCTCATCGAGTAGCGCTTCAACCTCGGCAGGATAGACGTTGAGCCCGCCCGAGATGATCAAATCCTTCTCGCGCCCGACCAGCTGGACATAACCGTCACCGTCAACAACCCCCATATCGCCGGTGATGAAAAAGCCGTCCGAACGGAATTCTGAAGCTGTCTTCTCGGGCATCTGCCAGTAACCCTTGAAGATATTGCGCCCCCTGACCTCGACAATCCCGACCTCGCCCTGCTCCAGCACTGTGCCGCTTTCGAAATCGGCGATCCGCAGATCGACACCGGGCAGAGGCGGGCCGACATAACCAGCACGGCGTTCGCCATCATAGGGGTTCGATGTCAGCATGCCGGTCTCGGTCATGCCATAGCGTTCGAGCACTCGATGGGTGCAGCGCTCCTCGAATGCGCGATGGATATCGGCAGAGAGCGGCGCGGAGCCCGAAATGAACAGCCGCATGCTCGCCGAGGCTTCGCGGGTAAAACGCTCGTCCCCCAACAGGCGGATATAGAAGGTCGGTACGCCCATCAGCACGCTGGCATTGGCCATATGGCCAATCGCTGCGCTGCTCTCGAATTTCGGCATGAATATCGCCGATGCACCCGAAAACATCACGCAATGGATCGCGACGAACAGCCCATGGACATGGAAGATCGGTAGGGCGTGGATCAACCGATCCTCTGGGGTGAAACGCCACAGCTCGACCAGCATCTCGCCATTTGAAACGAGATTGTCGTTGGACAGCATCGCGCCCTTGGGCTTGCCGGTCGTGCCGGAGGTATAAAGGATCGCGGCGATATCGTCGCTATCGCGGCGGACAGGTTCGGCCTGTTCTTCGGTCAGAGAGGCGAGCAACTGGTCCAGCGTCCGGACCGCGACTGCGCCCTTGGCGATCCGCTCAAACAGCGCGACGCTCGGCTCGCGGCAGACCGCAAGTACTGGCCCTGCATCCGCGAAGAAATATTCCAGCTCGCTCTCGGTATAGTCGATATTGAGCGGAAGGTAGATCGCCCCCACCCGAATCGCGGCGAAATAGAGCACCAGCGCCTCAACTGACTTGTCGGTCTGCGCCAGCACACGCTCCCCGGGCGTCACGCCCAGCGTGACCAGCTGAGCAGCCAACCTGCCTGTCTCGCGCTCGATCTCAGAATAGCTCCAGCTGCGCCCGCCCTGTTCCTCGATCAGCACACGGTCGGCGAATTGCTCAAAGCTTGCGGCAAACCGCGAATAGAGATCCCCTGACACCTAGTACTAACTCCTTGCTGGTTCGGCTGAGGCCCAAAACGTTAGCGACCGTTTTTTCACCCTTGGTGGAATGCTGCGCGGCGCTGCGTTCTGAGCTGACCGCTTCCACTACAAGTTTCAGCGCCGGTCAAGATCGGGCATGCCACTGACATCGCTTAGCTGCGAGAAATGCTCCAGCCCGTCCGGCAAATCCATCATGTGATTACCGCGTCTGACTGTCGCCGGGGTTCTGAAATTGCGCATTGTGACACCGCGAATGCGACGGTCCGGATTCGATGGTCCTGCGGATTGGATCAGCTTGAGCTGAGCGGCATGCTTGTCCGAAGTGATCGTGACATTCTCGATCACCAGGTCCGAAATTCCGATATCGCCATGATAGCCTTGTGAAGGAGCGCCATCGCTGGCCTGAATTATGGCGATTGCTGTCGGCACCCTCGGTTTGACCGAATTCGCCTGGATGGTGATATTGCGCAAGCGGATCCCGGTCATCGCTAGCGAGGCAAGCCCGCTGTAATCGAACTGCGCGTAGTTCTCCGGGTGTCGCGCGCTCAGCGTCTTGTCCATCGCGCTTTCCACCGCGATATAGGCCCTGCTGCAATCGCCGGTTATTTCAAGCGGACCATCAATCCTGCAACCTGGGCTGTTGGGGCCGAATTTGACCGCATATTGTCCCGACTTGATGTCATTGCCCATCGCAATCCGGCCACGACCGATCCTTGCGCCGCCCGCACCGAGCTGGATGTTGATCAAGGATTCACCAACCCAGCGCTCATTGCTGGCCTCGATGGTGAAATCGTCGATCGTCCAACCAGTTGAATTATAGCCTGCCAGTATCGCTGAAGACGTCGACCGGCTGATCGCGATATCCCTGAGATGCACATTGTGCGCGCCCTGCTGCCCGGCAATTCCGCGCACATTGTTACGGCTGCGATAGCCCGAAACGAAATACTCGCGGGTTCCTTGCAGCATAGTGCCATAATAGCCACCATCGTGATCGGCTCCGTCGATGCGCCCGGTTTCAGCCTTTACCACGCAATCCGGTTTCCTCCTGCCGCCGCTGGTCCAATAGGCATGGATGGCCGCGCCCAGCGTCGTCTTGTTGTGGACGCGTGCGGTTTCGCCGCCGCGGGCGAGCCCGGCGGCAGATAGCGCTGCTGCGGAGAGTGTTTCGGGGACGCGGATCGGCATGCGCGTGGCGTTGGACCAGATCCGGGTGCGTGCCGGACGCTTGGCGCCATAGCTCGTCAATCGTTCCTCAGGCGTTGCGATAACCGCAGACTGACCGGGTGCAATCAAATCGCCGGGCATTTCGACCGAAACATCGCCCTGGTCGCCGAACGGATACCATTTCGGAACCAGATGGTCGGACGGATTGCCTTTGCAGTCGCAGTCCACCGTCGTGATCCCGCCGCCGGGATGACCGCCGTCGGCATAGCGCCAGTTCTGGATGTGGTAGCCGAAATACATATTGACCCCGCGTATGCGTTCAAGCCGGAGCTGCCCGCCACCGTTTGAAATATACACCCCGCGAGCGCCGCTGTTCCCCTTCGGATTGCCGATATTGTCATAGTCGATAACACAGTCCCGCATGCCGCCTGACAAGGGGTTCTCAGGAGCCCCATCCTTGCGGCCACGGTAGCGGAATCCGGCAGTCACATTCCCAAGCCTGAAGCGGTTATGATTGGCGAAGATCACAGGAGTCCAGCCGCTTGCATCAGGGATGATCTCCACCAGTGACAGGATCGGGAGCAATCCGGACGAAGGCAGGATTTCCACATCGCGCCTCTGCAAACTCGCTTCTCGCAACGCGCGATTGAGAGCCGCTGCCCAATCAAGGCCGTCCGCGCTGCGCCGGAAGTCGTTGACAAGCAGTGGGGACCGAACGGAACCCACCGAACTGCTGGACGCGAGCAAAGCGGACATGGATAGGCCCGAAGCGATGAGGCCCACTACCCTACGGCGCGTCACTAAGGGTTGATGCCAGAATTCCATGATATTCATTCCCATTCGGATTCACCGATCAATGGACTAACACCAGGATTGTTGCTCGCGCCTGAAAGAGAGAGGCGTGCTGAGTAAATCTGCCGAGGTCACTTGATTGATCGGAGTTCCAGAATAGCGGCGGCAATCAGTTCCATGTGAATCTGACAATGGTCAATTCTTGTGCGAGAAATTGCAGTTATGCTATAGTAATTCATGGAAAAAATAACACAATAACAATGCTCTAATATCGCTCAGGTTGAAGCCGTGCGGCTGGATGCGGCGAAACACAATTTTAGTGGAGGCATGCAGATGAAACTTGTCTTGGCAATTGTCGCCTCTGTCATGATCGTTGCGGGCATGGCATCTGTGAGCTTGGCGAGCGGACAGGAGTATTCGGCTGACGCCTGTGCAAAGAACTACCAGAAAATTCGCATTGCGAGGCAAACTGTGGCTGACGCATGGACCAAAATCAAGGCCTTCCAGCGCAGGCTCGACGCGATTTACGGAAGGCTCGATTCCATCCAGGCTGAGCGTCGGAAGCTCAATTGTATCAATGCAAGCCATAGTCAGAACTGCCGGACTCTGACCCGCGAGCGAATGGGCCTGCTTGCGGAATTGGAGGAAAATAGAAAAAAGCGCCGAGTCGCTGACAGGAATATCGAACGTTATAGGTCGGAATACTCCTGGCTTGAGAATACACAACACCGCTGCGCACAGGCCTCAAAAACCAGACATGGAGGTCTCGAAGAATTGGGCTGTTTTGCCGAGAACCGCCAAAGCGACCCTACAGGGTTGCGCGGTCGCGTCTTGAGTGACGCCATGATCAAAGACGACCCGGCAATGACGCCGCAAAAATGTGTCTCCTTCTGTTCGGGTAAGAATGCGCTCTATGCAGGCGTGCAGTATAGCAAATGGTGTTTCTGTGGCTCCGGCAATTATAATGCTGTCGGTCCGTCCAGCGCTTGCACGATGAAATGTTCGGGCGATTCCGCCCAGAATTGTGGCGGAGCATGGGCCAACCGGGTATTTTCAACACGCGGCGAGCGCTTCTGAAACGCGCGGAGGAGTAAGCCTCTTGCTCTCACCCCTCCTCCACCCCGGCCTCGATATATTCCACCAGCACGCGATGAAAATTCGTCACCGTCGCTTCCTGCACCGGATTGGTCCGTGCGCCCTTGAATGCGCGTGAGTGCATGCCGCGCTGGACGTCCATCATGTTGTCGATGTCCTGGGCCAGGATGATCGAAAGCTTCTTGAATTCGCGCCAATCCTCATCGCCCATGAATTCATGCCGCTCATAAGGCTGGTCGAAGCCGGGTGCATAGCGTTGCAGGGCATAGACATCGAAAAAGCACACATCAGGGTCGCTGGGGTGCGGCAGCGCGCGGTATCCCAGGATGCCCGAAGGCCATGGCAGGAAGATGTGGTTGGGAAACACGTGCCAGTCGGTCATCGCATTGCCGATCTGCTCCATGGTGAGATCGGGCCAGCCGACGCCGCCGGCAATCGCCGCCTCGGCCATGAATTGCATCGCCGCGCCCATGATCTCGAAGGCGTTCGCGCCCTCGGGCACTTCAGTCAACACCCGGCGTGCGGCCTCGACATCGCGCTCGGCGAAGAAGGCGCCAAGTTCGCGGTTCCACTGGTCGAAATATTCGACGATATTTGCGCGCAAATCCTCGGGCACCTCGCGTCCGAGCCGGGGTGACGGTGCGCCGACCGGATAATCGGGATTGGGCTCGTAATAGAATTTGGCGTGCTTGCCGAAAATTGCATTGCTTGTCTTGTCGTCGCCATAGAATGGCAGCTGCTGGCTGTGGGTGGCGGAGACATGATAGGCCTCGTTGAAGGCTTCGAGTGCGACCTTCCAGTTGCACGGCACCTTGACCGTGGCGTGCCAGCGATAGCTCATTGTCTCCAGCTCGAAGCAGTCGAGATATTCGGGCAATGGGGCCAGGAAATCGCGCAACCGCTCGGCCTCAGGGTCCATGTTGATGAACACCCAGCCGCCCCAGTTATCGACTTGCACGCTCTTCAACGAGAGGTCCTGATCGGTGAAATCGGGGCAGCCTTGCCAATCCTCACGGTCGAGCACGAACTTGACCTTGCCGTCGAGATCATAGCGCCAGCCATGAAAGCCGCAGTGAAACTCTCCGGTCTCACCGCTGCCCGAAACCAGCCGTCTGCCGCGATGCGAACAGACATTGTGAAAGGCGCGCAGCGCACCGTCCGTGCCCCGCACAATAACGACGCTGTCGCGCATGATATCGACGACGTGGAACGCACCGGGCTCGCGCAGATCCTGTTCACGGCATGCGATTTGCCAGACCTTCGGCCAGACATGCTCGCCTTCCAGCCGCAGAAACTCCCGTGAGGTATAGTGGTCGGCAGGGATGAAGTCGGCACGGACCCCATTGGTGTCCGGCTGGCTGCGATCGATCGGCGTTGCGTCATTCATGGCAATACTCGTTCTCCTGTGACGCTATTGCACCTTGCGGTGTTTCATGGTCGCATTCAGGACATTACAACCGGGCGAGTCCAGTCAATTCGCAGGTGACAGAGGAGGCAGCGCGCCGCTCGTCATGACGAAATTCGCCTGAACCTGGAGTGAGAGGAGAGTAACGATGCCCAACAAGCAGATCTCGGCCGAGGACTATATCGCCATCGCCAACATGTTGGGCGAATACCAGCACCTCGTCGATGCCGGTGACGAAGTGGGCTGGAGCAGCCTGTTCACTGAAGACGGCGAATTTCGCGGCTTGCCTGAGGAATTCGGCCCTCCCGAGATGTTCCGCGGCAAGGACGGCCTCAAACTCATTGCGAAATACACCGGTTCGCACGGCGGTATGTTCCGCCATCACATGGGTAGCTTCACTGTCGGCTATGGCGACAACGAGGACGAGGCCTATGCCCGCTACTACATCCTCGCTCTCAATTGGTCGAAGCAGGGTGCCGAAAAGCTGGACATGTTCACCCCGGTCACTGCCCACCTCGTGCGCACCGCGGAGGGCTGGAAGGTGAAGTCAATTACCATGGCACCGCTCTAGCGCGCGGATCGACGCTGACGCCATACGCTGGCTTATTTTGAAATTCCCGCGCCTACATTCGTGATATCGAGCCCCCGGGAAGCAGCCATCCGCAGCAAGGCACCCGCTGTCGGTGCCGGTGGCTCATCCGGCACTACCGGCATTGGCAACCCCCGCCGCGCCAATTCCTCGGCCAGGCGGTCGTCTAGCTTGGCGATGGCTTCAAGATTTGCGCCGATGCGATCATCCACTGTCGGCAGCACGGGCAGCGCGCGCTCGACATCGAGCACGCCTTTCGCACCCTCGCGCCGGATTTCGCCGACAAACACCTCCTTGCCGGCAAATGACAGTGTTGCCTTGCCTTCCGACCATGGCGCACCGCCGGGCATGACGAAGCCAAAGCCATTGTCGCTGCGCCGGATTGCGCCGACACGCAGGGGAATCGGGAAGCCCTCCGCATCGGGCAGAGTAACGTGTCCCGGCAGTCCGCCCGCCATCGCTGCCTCGGCGCGGTCCTGCCAGCTCACTTGGGGCCATTGCGGAACTTTGCTGGGCTTTCCGGCGGGCTTGGGATCAGATTGCGGGAACCTGCCGCCAGCAGGCGCGCGCCATTCGTGCGGCGGCCCTGCCATCGCCGCGCGGTTTTCCCACCAGCGAACATGAGCAGGCGCGACTGCAACGATCACCCGGGAAAGGTAATAGAGCCGCCGCCGCGTCTTTTCCCAGGCCACAACCTCGGGATCGACATTGGGTGTGAAGATTGTCTCTGCCAGGTAACGGATCAGATTGGCCTGGATGTCGGCATCGTGGACGGCGGCATATCCGGCCACGGAAATCACCGGCTGATCACTCGTGCCCTCGAGCAGCATGCCAACCTTGGGATTGCGGCGCGCACGCTCAGCCTTGGCCGGATAGGACAGCCCCGTTCCGATATCGAGAGTCGTCAGCTCGGCATTGGGAAAGACGAACGTCGGCGTGTCAATCGGCACGCCTGCAGCGCTGAGTGTCGCATATTCGGCAGTTGTTTTTCCGCGCAGGAAATCAACGACATGCGGCGGCAGGATTTCGGTGAAACTATGCATATGCGCTCCACTTCTTGAATCTGGGCCGCGACCGTCAGGCTTCGAAGCGCAGCAGACCCGCCAGCTCACGCACCGGAGTTTTTTCGAGCTCCAGCACCGCGTCGCGGATGCGCGCCGCCCTGCCTTCCGGGATAGCAAGGCTGGCTGAGGCCATGAATTTGTCGGCCACCGCCTCGCGGCTCATCGCCCTTTCACCCGCGCCGCTGTTGACCCGAACATGGCGCTTCAGCATGGGACCGTCGGCCAGGGTAACGCTTACCCCGCCGGAGAAGAATTCTGGAAAGGCGCTGTCAGGGTCCTCAAGGCAGTCCACCTTGCGGGCCAGCGCCCTGGTCTGCGGGTTTGCCAATGCGTCGGGGAGCAGGTCTGGCAGGCCGAAGCTGCCGTACAGCAGGCAATGGGCGATAACGAATTGCGCGCTGAACTTTGCTTCGTAGTCGGTCGCGGCGTTCTGTTTGGCCTCGGCCGGCTCGGCGATAATGTGCAGCGTCGGTTCGGGCAGATAGGCCTCGACAGACGCGATTGCCGAGCCGCCGATCTCGCCATGCAGCTCAATCGCCGCATCGGCGCAGCCATGGATGAAATGGCACACCGGATAGGGCTTGAGCGCAGTCTCGCCAAAGCGCCATTCTTCGCCGAGGCCTTCGGCTATGGCGCCAAGCTTGGCCTCCCCCGATTGTTCCTGCAGATGGGTGTCGAGCAATCCGAATTTGCCTTCATAGGGCCGGGTCGGGCCCTTGAAGCCGCTGCGTGACATAAATGCAGCGGTGATGCCCGCAACTGCGCCCCAGCCAGGATGGAACCGCTTGGTCCAGGCCCCTTCTTCAAGAAATACCTGAATTCCTGAGGCCGTGCTCCCAGCGATGCCCTGCGCCCCGGTGATCTGTTCCTCATCAAGCCCGAGCAACCGCCCGGCAGTGACGGCAGAGGCGAAATGCGACACCACCCCGGTGGCGTGAAAACCGACATGGTGGAAACCGCCGTCGACCACCAAACCCAATCTGATCCCCGTCTCCGCCCCGGCAAGGAATGCGGCCAGCAGCTCCTCGCCGCTCGCGTCCAGCTGCTCGCCCAGTGCCAGGGCAGCGGGCAGCGCGGTCGCAGTTGGGTG
>JAQWKP010000279.1 GCA_029247785.1 Novosphingobium sp. | reverse complement strand
CAGGACCTGAAAAAAGATGGCTTCGCAAGCAGGCAATAAGAGCGTTGACGCGATCCCCGATCGTCGCCCCCCGATTTCCGGGGTTTCGGCGGGCGGCGAGCAGCCTGCCAATGGCGAACATTCAACGACCGCAAGGCTGCTGCTGGCTTATCAGGATGTCGTCTCGGAACTTGGCGGCAATCCGGAAGCATGGCTTGATGAGGCCGGTATCGCGCAGGGCGCCGCAGACGACCCCGCCGCGCAGGTTCCGCTGCGGAGCCTCGGACAGCTGCTGGAAGACACCGCCGCGCGGCTGAACTGTCCGGACTTCGGCATGCGGCTGGCTGAGCGCCAGTCGATGCAGGCGACGATGCAACCGCTGGATCGCTTGTTCTGCACCGCTCCGACGGTCCGCGATGCGTTCGAATGCTGCATCAGACATATCGTTGCTTTCAATTCCGGCCTGATCATGGAGCTGGAAGACGATTTCTACGATGAAGGCGAAGGCGGGTTTCTGCATTTCCAGCTGCTCGACGGCCTTTCACTGTTTCCTCAGCTGCTGGAGCAATTGCTGCTGCTGACCCATCACAGCGTGCTGTTCCTGTCTGCCGGTTTCGCACGCTCGCGAACCGTCTGGCTATCGCATCTCAACATCGCGCCGCCGGTTGCCTATGCCAAAAGATTCAACACGGTAGTCAAGTTCGGGCAGGAATATGACGGGCTGTTTTTCGGCAATGCAGACCTGGCCTCAAGAGTCGCCGATTGCGATTCGCAGAGCTTTGCCAAGGAAGCCCAGATCGTCGCCGAGCGCTTCCCGGCCTATCGCAAGGACATCGACATCAAGGTGCGCCAGGCCGTGTTTCGCCTGCTGACCAGTTCGGAAATCTGCACTCGCGAGAACATAGCCAGACAGCTCGGCCTGCAGGAACGCACGCTGAACCGTCGGCTGTCGAAGCGCGGAACCAGCTTTGAAGCGATCCGCGACGAAGTCCGCCGGAACCTCGCATTCCGCTATCTGGCGCGCGACGATCTCTCGCTGACCGAAATTGCCGGGCGGCTCGGCTATTCAGAGCTTGCCGTGCTGTCCCGCTCCTGCCGCCGCTGGTTCGGCACTGCCCCCAGGCGATTACGCCAAGACCTGCTGACCGCGCGCAGCCTGCCCGCGCGCGAGGGCCGCCAGTTGGCGTCCTGACGGATTTTGGCGTGCCCCTCCTCTCCTGTAGGGAGAGGATACGAAGGCTTGCCAGCTTGCTGGCTAGCCGCAGTTGGTGAGGGGTTGAAGATTGTAATTTGCTCCTCACTGCTCCGGTATCTGGATCAACCGAAGTGACTCCATGCACCTGCCGCGGCGCACCGAAGTTGACAGGTTGACACTGTCCAGGGGGGAAACTGTCACCATACGGAAGAAGCGTCACCTTGCACGCCGATGTGTCACCTTGCGCAAATTGCAAGGCGCGGGTGCCGGCGAGGTGGAGCGGGGCGGGCGGAGCACTCATGCGGCGAGTTTACACCGGCGCGATGGCTGTAGGAAAATGGCTTTTGCGGCAGGGTAGCGCAGCTTGGGGAAGAGTTTGCGGTAAAGTAAAATGTTATCGTAATTGGCCAAATTAAGTATACTGTCCCCGGAATTCCTCTGCTGTCCCCGGAATTCCTAAAAATTACCGAATTTCCCTTGCCTTCCTTACGCGGCGTATGAGTTCAGTACGGAATTCTAATTTCTCAGGCGTCATCGGTGCTTTATCTAACTCTGCGAACTTCAGTACTTTATCCAAATCACGATTATATCCGAGGTCAAGTAAATCTAGCACTCTATCGTAGTGCTTAAACTTTGTTGCATAAGTAGCTAGATCATCGAATCCAGTATTATCGATCGGATTATTAACGTCGATTCCGTGCTCCAGCAGATATTCATATGACGCCCAATTACCTAAATCGAAGCCCATATTGAACGATTCGGCAATTGCATTGTGTCTAGCTTTTGCAGGAGTTCTGTACACATCGGCGCCAGAATCTATCAAGTAAGTAAGAATGTGAGGCTTTTCGGCGTGGGTTGCAAGTTCAGCATGAGTATAAACTTGATTCATCTCAAGGTTTACATCAGCACCAGACTCAACCAAGGCGCGCACTCCCTCGATGTTCTCGCAGTAAATCGCATATGCTAGTGAGGTAAGGTCTCCTGTCCCTCTCGAATCAGGAGCGACACCCTCTTCTATCAGACGTTTCACAACCTCTGCGTCACCACGACAGGCCGCCCCTGCCAATTCAATAACTTCCGGTTCGGAAAAGAGTTCTTGGGGCTCCACGCGCGGGGTAGATGCCATCATCGCAAGAGCCATTCCTATCGGCATCATATCCCTCATGGTTTCACTTTGGAATCAAATCCACATGGTCCTTGAAGAAATCATGGAGAGTTCCGGGGACAGGGAGGAGTTCCGCAGAGGAGTTCCGGTGGAGTTCCGGGGACAGTATATTTCGTGGAGTTCCGGGGACAGTATATTTAATTCCCTCAGCTGCATAAATCCCCAACCTCCCCCTCACCCAATATCGATATTATACACCCGCGCAGCATTGCCGCTGAATATCTTGAAGCGCTCTTCCTCGGTCATTTCGGCGATCACGTCGGCCATATATTCGAGGCCATCGGGATAGAGGCAGGCGGGGTGGGGGTAGTCGGTTTCGAACATGATGTTGTCGACGCCGACCTGGCGGATGGTTTCGAGGAAATTCTTCCGCTCGAAGAAGGTGCAGGCATAAATCTGGCGCTTGAATACCTCGGTGGGGGAGGTTTCGTATTGGAGGTCGGATTCGTTGCTCATATATTCCAGACCCTCAAGCAGATAGGGGATCCAGCCCGCGCCGCTCTCGACCGAAACGATCTTCAGTTCGGGGAAGCGTTCGAGGAATTTGGATGCCAGAATGCTCGCCATCACGCGGGTGTTGGTAGCAAACAGCATCAGCCCGCCCAGCGCCACTTGCTGGTTGGGCGACATTTCCGGCCATGAGGCGTTGAAATACCAGCTTGTCGAAATGTCCGACGCACCGATGTGGAAATTGACCGGCAGGCTGGCTTCCTGACACAGCGCCCACAGCGGGTCCCAATGCGCCTCACCCAATGACGGAATACCGTGGACATGCGGGTCGGAATTGATGTTGATGCCTTTCATCCCCGCTTTCAGGCAGCGCTCGGTCTCCTTCACCGAATCATCGATGTCCCACCACGGCAGCAATATCATCGGGAATATCCGCTGGCCCGAATCCTGCTGCATCTCGATCATCGCATCGTTGAATATCTGGATACTGGCGAGCCGCAGGCTGGCATCGACTTCCATACCGCGCTGCCCGCCGAAACCCAGGATGTTGGGATAGACGATCTGCGCATACATGCCCTGGTCGTCCATCAGCTTGACGCGCTCACCGGTATCATGCGTCGCCTTGTGAACCTCATCTATATCCTTGTCGAAAAAGCCTACACCCCGCGCCTTGCTGCCATCGAGCATGACTGACGAGCTGGCGAAGCTGTCAAACAGGAACTGGTCTTCGCCGATAACCCAGATGTTCTTGCCGTCGCGCTCGATCACACGCGGCAGCAGATTCTTGAGACTTTCGGGAGCCCGCGTCGTCCACAAGTCGTGCGGTTCGCTGTAATGCGTATCGACATCGATGAATTTGATGCCGCTCAGCAGATCTCGTGCGGTCGGCTTCTTCGCCTTGATCGGGGTTACACTTGCCATGGTCTCTCTCCTGTTTGGGGCCGGCCTGTTTGGCGGCAGCCTATTCTGCGGCGACGGCTTCGGGCTGAGCGTCTGGGCCGGGCTGAGCCCCGCGCAGCAAGCGGCCCGGCAATGCGCCTGTCGGCTGGCCATCTTCCATGATCACCGCGCCGTTGCAGATCGTTGCGACATAGCCCTCGGCGGTCTGATGCAAACGCTTTCCGCCGCCCGGCAGATCGTGGATGATGCCAGGCCGGTGCAAAGTCAGCCGGTCATGATCGATGACGTTGGCATGAGCGCGGTGGCCCGGCTGGAGCAGTCCGCGATCGGTCAGGCCAACCACTTCGGCCGGCTCTCGCGTAAGCATGCGCACGGTCTGTTCGATCGAGAACTGGTCGCGCTCTCGATCCCTTGCCCAGTGAGTCAGCGCATAGGTCGAATAGCTCGCGTCGCAGATCATGCCATAATGCGCGCCGCCATCACCCAGCCCAACCACGACATTGGAATCGGCGAGCATTTCACGGATGAAATCAAGATTATAATCGGCGTAGTTACCGATAGCTGTGAGTAACAGAGCCTCGCCGTCATCGTCGAGCAGGCGGTCATAGATATATTCATCCGACGACACGCCCGCGGCCTTTGCGAGTTCCGCAATGCTCTGCGAGCGGTCCGGCTCGTAATTGGGCGCGGCGTCAAGCGGGAATATCATCTCGTATTTGCGCGCCAGATTGAACAACGGATTGGTCGGGTCTTCCGGCTCTTCGGTAATCAGCCGGCGGCGCAGATCGGGATCGCGCATGCGTTCGACCTTTTCGGCCAGCGGCAGATCGGCGATCTCGGCCCAACTCGGCGCCATGCAGAACGGATTGGCCGAAGCGCGCAGCCCGATGATCATGCCGATCGGGCGCGGGAACAATTGCGCCTTCATATTGGCACCATTGTCATTGGCGACCTGCAGCATCTCAAGAATATCGCGCCACATGTCGGGTGCCTGCGTCGTCTGTGCCTGGGTATAGGTCAGGGTCCGGCCCGAGCGGGTGGACAATTCGCGCATCAGGCCGAATTCTTCCTGCAGCAATTCCGGGCTCATCACCGAGACGAATTGCAGGATACCGCGATCCGCTTCGGTCATGGCCTCGGCGATCACATGCAGCTCTTCTTCCGCAGCGCCGATGCTCGGGATCAGTTCACCCTTGGAGGTGCGGTGGAAACTCATGCGCGAAGTGCCGAGCCCCATCGCGCCCGCCTCAAGCGCCTCGGACGTCAGCCGCTTCATCTGCGCAAGGTCTTGCGGATTGGCTTCCTCACGATTGATTGCGCGTTCGCCCATGACATAGACGCGCAATGGCGAGTGCGGCAGGTAAGCTGCAAAATCAATATCATGTGGGCGCTTCTCAATAAGGTCCAGGAACTCAGGAAAGCTCTCCCACTCCCAGGTCAGGCCGGCGGTCGCGACCGCCTCGGGAATGTCCTCGACCCCTTCCATCATCTCGACCAAGGCCAGGCGGTCATCAGGTTTGCAGGGTGCGAAGCCGATCCCGCAATTGCCGGTGACGACGGTCGTGACGCCGTGATCGGAGGATGGCGAAAGCCGCTCCGACCAGACCAGTTGCCCGTCATAATGGGTATGAATGTCGACGAAGCCGGGCGTAACCAGCTTGCCCGTCGCATCGATCTCGCGGGTCGCCGTACCCTCGATCTCGCCGACCGCTTCGATCCACTCACCGGTGATGCCGACATCACCGCGATATGCGGGCCCACCACTGCCATCGATGATGGTGCCGCCCCGGATGATAAGGTCGAAATGAGGTTGTGCCATGGTCAAATTTCCTTTCAATTCACGCGGGCGCGCGCACCGCGCACCAGTCGGCCCGGCAGCGCGCCGGT
>JAQWKP010000246.1 GCA_029247785.1 Novosphingobium sp. | reverse complement strand
GATCTGCCAGAAGGTCCAGCCATTGCAGGATGGCGCGTCCTGTAGCAGCGCGCCTAGCTTGTGGATTGAACCCGTCTGCTTGTCCGAGATCAGAGAGCCATCGGCGCGAACTTGCGCCTTGAAGCGCGATTTTTTCGCGGTGAGCTTGCTACCCGGCGCAATCCAGCCCGTCTCGACCAGCGTGCCAAATGCAACCTTGGGAGCGGACCTGCCGCTCTGCATCGTCGCTAGTGCGCTTTCGTCGAGTGGCAGCGCCATCTCGATGCGTTCGAGGGCGATATCACGATAGATGTCCTCGCGTTCGCAGCCGATCCACTCGCGGCCAAGGCGCTTGGCCACCGCACCCGTCGTGCCGGTGCCGAAAAACGGATCGAGCACAACGTCGCCCTTGTTGGTGGTCGCCAGCATCACCCGATAGAGCAGCGATTCGGGCTTCTGCGTCGGATGTGCCTTGTGCCCATCCTTGCGAAGTCGCTCCTGACCGCCACAGATCGGCAGCACCCAGTCAGAGCGCATCTGCAGCTCGTCATTGAGCGTCTTCATCGCGCGGTAATTGAAGGTGTAGCGCGCCTTCTCACCCATCGAGGCCCAGAGCAGCGTCTCATGGGCATTGGTGAATCGGGTGCCTCGAAAATTGGGCATCGGGTTGGATTTGCGCCAAACGATGTCGTTGAGAATCCAGAAGCCAAGATCCTGCAATGTCGCCCCGACCCGGTAAATATTGTGATGGCTGCCTATCACCCAAAGCGCGCCATCGGGCTTCAACACCCGGCGCGCTTCGCCCAGCCATTCCTTGGTGAAGACGTCATATGCGGCGAAGCTGTCGAACTGGTCCCATGCGTCAGTGACAGCATCGACATGGCTACCGTCGGGTCGGTTGAGGTCGCCGCCCAGCTGGAGATTATAGGGAGGATCAGCGAACACCAGGTCGACAGAGGCCGATGGCAGCTTGCGCATAGCCTCGACGCAGTCTCCTGCAAGGATTTGCCCCAGCGGCAGGATCGTCCTGCTCGCAACGGGCTGGCGGTTTTTCAGTAGCGCTTGCGCCATTTGCGTCGAATTCCCCTGTCACAAGCCTCACAAGGTGGAGTTATCCACAGGCCGCGTCAAGCCGCGACTCGTAGAGAATCCTAGGGATTCATGGTTAACAGGCCGTCAACGCAGGGAAAACGAAACGAGTCCGCCACACGATGTTGAGTCCTGGGGATTCATGATGACTCAACATCTAGTGGTGTGGCGACAAAGACTCCTTCGCAAAAATATTGATCGCTGAGCAGGTACATTTGGGTTAGCCCCAGCTTGAACGACAGGATGGGAGATAGGCATGGCGCTCAAGATTATCGGAGCGGGGCTTGGCCGTACCGGCACGCTATCGTTGAAGCTGGCGCTAGAGCATCTCGGCTTCGGCCCTTGTTACCACATGCTTGAAATCATGTCCGCCGGTCGCGAAAGAATGCCCCAATGGCTTCAGGTGGTGAGAGGCACGCCAGACTGGGATGCTATCTTCGAAGGCTTCGCCTCGACCGTTGATTACCCGACTTGCACTTATTGGCGCGAATTGGCCGCGCATTATCCCGAGGCCAAGGTCATCCTGTCCACCCGCGATGCCGAGGGCTGGTTCGATTCGGTACATCGTACGATTTTCGCTCCCGAGCACATCGATAGCCTCAGTGATAGCCCGGTCTCCGAGTTCATGCAGGGTGCGGTGACCGGAGCCTTCGGCGATCACATCAACGAGCGCGAGTACATGGTCGAATATTTCCGCCGCTGGGAAGAAGATGTCACTGCGTCGCTGCCACCCGAGCGGCTGCTGGTGCATCGGCTTGGCGAAAGCTGGGAACCAATCTGCGATTTTCTGGGAGTGCCCGTTCCTGACCAGCCCTACCCCCGGGTCAACACCAGCGAGGATATGCTCGGCAACCGCGACACAAGAGAGAACATCAATATTCCTGAAGAAGCCGAAGCCAGGATGCGCGGCTATCTCGATGCGATGCGCGACAAAGCTTTCGGCGATTGAATTAAGCGGGAGGAAGTCCTGGTTCGACACCGGTCATATGAACCGAGACTTCCCACAACCTGCACGCGGCTTGCGGATCGCGTGACGCCTTGGATCTCCGGGCGACATCCGAAACTCCACCCGTCCCGAATAGCCGCTGCGGCCCGTAATACTCACCGGATTCGATCTCGCCCGTCGCCGCCTGCAATGTGGGCCAGGCCCCCTGCTCGGCGCTATTGAATAGCATACCAGCGATCGGAAACAGGAATTTCACCGCGCCGAGATGGCGCGCCAAGTCGGTGCTGGCAAAACCGGGGTGGCAAGTTGCGGTGACGATCGGCGAGCCGGAAGCGCGCAGCCTTCGTTCCAGTTCAAAGGCATGGAGCAAATTGGCTAGCTTGCTGTCTGAATAGCGCTTCGTGCGACTGTAGCTGTTCTCCGCATTGAGATCGTCCCAGGCGATGTTGCCGCGTCGGTGCGCAAGGCTGGCAGTGAAGACTATGCGCGGCCTGTGTCCTTCAGCCAGCTTAGGCAGCAACAGGCCAGTCAGGGCGAAAGGAGCGAGGTGATTGACACCCCATTGCAGCTCGAAACCCTGCTTTGTGTGCTCAAGCGGTGGGAACATGACCCCGGCATTGTTGATCAGCACGTCCAGGCGCGGCTCCTGCGCAGCGACCAGAGCGGCCTCGCGCGCACTGTCGAGATCGGCCATGTCGATGGGTATGAAGGCAAGGTCGGAGCTGGGCACATCCTCGCGGATCTGGTCTATCGCCGCTTCGGCCTTGGCCTGGTTGCGACAAGCCATCAGCACCCGTGCCCCACGCGACGCCAAGACTTTAGACACTTCAAAGCCCAGGCCGGTATTGGCCCCGGTGACCATGAAACACCGCCCCGACTGATCGGTGACATCCTTGTCAGTAAACCCGCTCAGAGCGGCATCTCCAATTGCGCGACCGGAGCAAAGCTGCGGCGGTGGTGGGGGCTCGCGCCGTGTTGCTGCAAGGCCTGCATATGCTCACGCGTGCCATAGCCGGCATTTCGCTCCCAGCCATAATTGGGATGGACCTGCGCCAGGTCCCGCATCAACCGGTCACGATACTCCTTGGCAATGATCGAGGCGGCGGAAATGCACGGTTCAATGCCATCACCGCCGACAATCGCTCGCCCGTTCCAGCACCACTCCTCGCAGCGCCCCTCAGGCGTCTTGTTGCCGTCGATCAGTACTTCGGCGGGCTCGCACTCTAACTGCCCGCACAGGCCGGCCACCGCACGTGTCATCGCCAGCATAGTCGCGACAAAGATGTTGATGTGATCGATCTCGTCAACTTCGGCGACGCCCACCGCCCAGGCGCAACTCGTCTTGATCTGCTCCTCGAGCACGGCGCGGCGTTTTGCGGTCAGCTTCTTGGAATCGGCCAGTCCATCGGGAGGCCTCTCACCCAGCACCACCGCCCCTGCCACCACCGGCCCAGCCAGGGGCCCTCGCCCGGCTTCATCGACACCGATCACAATAGGCTGACAAAAAGCCTTGGCAGAGAAGGCGGCAATATGTGAAACTTGCGACATGCTGAGAACAAAACTCCTGCTCGCCTTTTCCCTGCTTGCCCTCGGCCTCGCAAGCTGCGGTGCCAATCGCACGGGGGAAAACAACGGAGCCGCACGATCTCCAATCAAGCCATTCCAAATCGAAGAAGTCGCAACTTTCGACGAGCCCTGGGCGATGGAATTCGACCAAGGAACCGGCGTGCTGTTCATCACTGAAAAGCGCGGGGCGATCAAATTCATCGAGGCAGGCGGCGAGATCGGAACAGTCAGCGGCGTCCCGGAGGTCGATTATGGCGGCCAGGGCGGCTTTGGCGACTTCGTCTTCGCGCCAGGGCAGGACAGCGCGGTGCTCGACGAACGCATTGTCTATCTGAGCTGGGCCGAAAAAGGCGATGGCGATACACGCGGCGCAGCAGTCGCTCGCGCGAACATGGTCTGCGAGGATCGCTTGGCCTGTGAATTGCGTGATCTCGAGGTCATCTGGCGGCAGGCACCCAAGGTCACCGGTCGGGGCCATTATTCCCACCGCATTACCTTCTCGCCCGATGGCAAGTATCTATTCATTGCCTCTGGTGATCGACAGAAGCAGGCGCCCGCGCAGGACCTTTCCAACACTCTCGGCACCATTGTTCGCCTGTTGCCTGACGGAACCCCCGCTCCCAGCAATCCTTTTTCAGAACAAGGCATGCCGACCGACCAGATATGGAGCTATGGCCATCGCAACATCCTCGGCCTCGCATTCGATGGTGAAGGCCGCCTGTGGGACGTTGAACACGGGCCGCGCGGCGGGGATGAGCTGAACCTGGTGACCAAGGGCACCAATTATGGCTGGCCGCTGGTCTCGAACGGCAAGCATTACCGAGGCAAGGATATCCCCGACCACTCCACTCGGCCGGACCTCGCCGCCCCGGCAATCAGCTGGAACCCGGTTATCGCGCCCGGCGACATGATTTTCTATTCCGCCGAAATGTTTCGCGACTGGCAGGGCCAGGTGTTGATCGCCGCGATGAGACCGGCGGCGCTGGTGCGTGTAGGCATTGAAGGCAAAACCGCCCACGAAATCGCGCGCTACGAGATGGAACGCCGCATTCGCGCAGTCGCCCTGGGCCCGGACGGCGCGATCTGGTTGATTGAAGATGGCAGGAACGTCCCTGAGAGCAGACTCTTGAAACTGACTCCCGCCCGGGAGTGATTTAGGTCGACAAGCCGGCCCATCGCTCTTATCGGCGCGCGGCTATGGCAGATGCCAAAATCATACCGCTGGAAACAGTCGAACCCGCTTTGGTCGAGGAATTGCTCGATCGCGCCTTCGAACCGGAGCGCAGACAGCGCACCGCCTATAAGGTGCGCGAGGGCGTCGATTGGCTGCCGGGACTGAGCTTTGCAGCGCTTGATGAGGACGACATGCTTGCCGGCACCATCCAGTGCTGGCCGGTATCGCTGACCGATCCGGAAGGGCTCACCCACCCGCTGATCATGGTCGGCCCGGTTGCCGTGTTGCCCGAGTTGCAGACCCGCGGCATCGGCAAGGCGCTGATGGCAGCATGCCTGGGCAGCCTTGATGCAAGAGCGCCGCTGCCGCAGGTGATGATCGGCGATCCGGCTTATTACGCAAGGTTCTGGGGCTTCACTGCCGAACACACCGGCGGCTGGAAGTTGCCTGGTCCATGGGAAGCGCACCGGCTGATGGTGCGCTGTGACAATCCCGCCGTCCTCCCGGGCAAGGGCATGCTGGGGCCTTGGCGCGGCTGACCTGATCTGGCAGGGATTCTACCGTGCCATACGAACCACCTCCAGAACTCGCCGGATTGTCGCTTGCAGAGATTGCGTCGCTGGTCGAATCGCGCGAACTGCCGCCGGTAGATCGATGGAGCCCGCAGGAAAGCGGCGAAAGCGAAATGCGCATCGCCGCGGACGGACGCTGGTACCATCAGGGCGGCGAGATCGCTCGCCCCGCCATGGTCCGCGCCTTCGCATCTCTGCTGATATGTGACGGAGACGGACAACACTGGCTTGTTACACCCCAGCAAAAATTAGCGATCGAGGTCGAGGATGCAGCGTTTCAGGCCGTCGACATGCGGATGGAAAGCGGTTCGCTCGCCTTTCGGCTCAACACCGACGAAATGGTTATAGCGGGTCCCGGCCATCCGATCATCGCCCGTGGCGATCCCGATACGCCTTCGATTTACCTTGCCGTGCGGCACGGAACCGAGGCGCGACTCAACCGCAGCACCTATGCGCAGCTCGCTGAAATTGCCCTCGAAACCGACGAGCTGACGGTATCCAGCCAAGACAAGACATTTTCGCTGGTGCCGGCATGAGCATGCTGTTTGAACAGGTCGAGCGACTGTTTCGAGAAGGCCATGAGGGCTCACCGCCCGACCTATTCGGTGACCAGCGGCTCGAAGGCGTCGACGAGTTTCGTCCCGCAGCCGTGCTCATTGCAATAACCGAGCGCGAAGAACCGGGCATGCTCCTGCTCCACCGCCCCTCCAACATGCGCTCGCACCCGGGCCAGATCGCGTTTCCCGGTGGCAAGACCGATCCCGGCGAAAGCGCGGAAGAGGCGGCTTTGCGCGAGGCCAATGAGGAACTCGGTATTCCCGAGCGTTCCGTGCGCATCATCGGCACCAGCGATATCTATCACACCCATTCTGGCTTCGAGATCACGCCGGTGCTCGGCGTGGTGCCGTCAGACCTGGACATCGTCCCTAACCCGACCGAAGTTGCGCAATGGTTCGAGGCCCCTGTCGGCTTCGTGCTCGATCCTGCCAATCACAAGCAAGAATGGATCGACTGGGAAGGATCGATGCGCGCTTATTACGAGATTCCCTGGCAGCAGCACCAGATCTGGGGCGTGACTGCCGGGATCCTCGTCAACCTCTCGCGCCGGCTTAACTGGCATGGTTGAGATGCTCCCCGAGGCCGCATGGACGAAACGCGAAGACCTCGCCGCCCTGGTTGCCGCACTGGGCTCCGGCAACGCCCGCTATGTCGGTGGTGCGGTGCGCGACACGATGCTTGGCCTAGAGGTCAAGGATGTCGACATCGCAACGCCGCTGGTGCCCGAAGCTGTCATCGCCCGGCTCGATGCGGCAAGCTTCCGCAGTGTGCCAACTGGCATCGAGCACGGTACGGTAACTGCGCTTCTGGCAGACAGCCCGGTCGAAATCACCACGCTACGACATGACGTCTCGACTGATGGCCGCCGCGCGACCGTCGCCTTCGCCAGCGAATGGCAAGACGATGCGGCAAGGCGCGATTTCACCATCAACGCGCTTTATGCCGAACCCGAAACACGCGAAATCTCTGACTATTTTGGCGGGTTGGAGGACCTCAAAGCACGGCGCGTGCGCTTCATAGGTGATGCCCGGCAGCGCATCCGCGAGGATCATTTGCGGATCCTGCGCTACTTCCGGTTCCAGGCAAGGTTTGGCTCACAACCAGCTGATATTGAATCGGAACAGGCCTGCATGGAGCTTGCGGCTACGCTCAAGGGCCTGTCCCGCGAGCGAGTCGGTATGGAACTGCTCAACCTGCTCGGATTGCCTAATCCCGCACCTGTCGTTGCACGCATGGCTGAATTGGGCGTGCTTGCAGAAATCATGCCCGAAGCTTCGCCAGAAGCGCTAACTGCTATGACGAATTCGGAGGGCCGACAACAAGTCCCTGCTGACGCTCTCCGCCGCCTTGCCGCATTGCTGCCTGCCGATATTTCTTTGGCCAAACAGGTCGCCACTCGATTGCGCCTCTCAGGAGCGCAGAAGAAACGCCTGATAGCAGCGGCAAAGCGCGAAAACCGGCCCGGCGACCCGCGCGCGCTTGCCTATTGGCTCGGCAATGAAGGAGCGCTCGACCGATTGTTGATCGCCGGCGCGGACATCTCTCAACTCAGGAAATGGGACATCCCGCAATTTCCGTTGAAGGGTGGCCAGATTGTCGCGGGCGGCGTCAAGGCTGGCCCAGAGGTGGCCCGCATCCTCCAGGAAATCGAA
>JAQWKP010000341.1 GCA_029247785.1 Novosphingobium sp. | reverse complement strand
GGAAAAGACCTCGGCGACCTTCAACCTGTCCCACCGTGCAAGTCGCTGGATCACGCCATCGCCCTGTTCCGCGCCTGCCTTGAGTTCGGCGCGATATGCCGGGTCGCGCAGCTTTTCCATGCGTTCCGGTACGGGCAAACGGAACATCGAATCCCAACCCGCGAAAGCATCGAACACAAAGCCGCTATACATGTTGAGCCGCACGCTACCGCCCATCGGTAGCGCCAGAGCGATGACTTCCGCGCCGCGTTCGCGCGCATAATCCGTCGCCCCAAGCTTGTACTCGCGCTCCTGCGCTTCTCGCTCGTCAAGCGACCCTACGCCGATCGCATTCCAGTTGACCGGGCGCTGTGCTGCCAGCGAGACATCGGTGAGCATGTCATAGGTGCTCTGGTCGAAATCGACCGCGGGGAGGAATTCCACCGTTGTGCCTTCGAATTCGCTGACGACCGAATAGAGTTCGAGGAATTCCTCGCGTGAGGCGTGCCGCGAAGGCACCGGATTGCCGTCCGCATCGTTGTGGGTCGCAGCCAGCGTCGAGGAGAAGCCGAGCGCGCCACCACGGATCGATTCGCGCAGTAATTCCTTCATGTCGTGGATTTCGGCAGACGTCGCCTCGCGCTCGATCGATTCCGGTCCCATGACATAGCGGCGGATCGCGCAATGGCCTGCCAGGAAGCCGGTGTTGATCGCAACCGTGCCTTCGAAGCGACCGAGATAGTCGGCGAAGCTGGACCATTTCCAGTCAGTCGCAGCCTCCAGGCTTTCCAGCGGCATGCCTTCGACCCGGGCCAGCATCGGCATCAGATATGCGCCCGATTCGTCGGACAGCGGCGCGACTGAAAAGCCGCAATAGCCGCCGATGATGGTGGTCACGCCATGATAGCAGGACGGGCTCAGCGTCGGGTCCCAGAATACCTGCACGTCATAATGGGTATGAATGTCGACAAAGCCGGGGGCAACGATCCTGCCCGAAGCGTCGATGGTCTCATTCGCATCCTCGTCGACCGTACCAAGGGCAGCAATCTTGCCGTCCCTAATGCCGATGTCGCCCTGATAGCGGGGGCTGCCAGTGCCATCGACGATGGTGCCGCCGACAATCTTGAGATCGAGCATGACTGAACTCTCCTCTTCCCATGTTTTTCTGTCTTGCGCCGCTTGGTACCGATCGGGCGCTTGACCGCAGTGTAACACATGCGGTCGGCTCGCTCATACCGCAAATATGCCGCCTTGCCGAAGCTGCTCCCGTCAGGCCGGAACCTGGTCCATGGACAGGATGCTATCAGATTCGGGCGAACCGCTAATTCCCGCGTGCCACATCACACGCGGCTCGCGCATGTCCCATGGCTTCACGCAATGCAGCAGGCTGCGATTGTCCCAGACGACGACATCGCCCGGCTGCCAGTCATGGAAATAGACTCGCGGCGGCCTGCAGGCGAATTCGACGAGACCATCGAGAAATATGCGCGATTCGGTGTCAGTCATCTCCGGCACCGAATAGGCATGCCGGCCCATCATCAGCGATTTGCGGCCGGTCTCGGGATGCCGCCGGACCAGCGACCGCAGCGGATTGAACTCGGGACCAAGCTCGATGTTCCTCTCGTCATGGACCAGCCCGCGCCGTGCCTGGCCGCGCTGGATCGAATGACGCGCGGCGAGGGTCTCGACTCTCGCCCTAAGCTCATCATCAAGCGCGTCATGGGCGGCGCGCATGTCGGCCCAACCGGTCTCGCCACCTTGCTTCGGCACCACCTGCGCGCTGTAGACCGCGCCCTTCGCCAGCGCTGGACCGTAGCTGCCATCGGCATGCCAGTCATAATTCCCGCGCAACATATTGAGGAAGCTGGCATCCTCCTCGATTTCCTCGCGGCGCAAGTCGCCGTCGGGCCTGACGGTGGAGATATCGAAAATGCCGCTTTCGGCTGGCCCGAAACGACCGGCAAAGGCGATCTGCTGTTCGCGCGTCAGATGCTGTTGCGGGAGAACCAGCAACGCATGGTCCAGCCACAGCGCATAGAGCTGCGCAAAGCTGTCGTCATCGAGCGTAGATGCATCGAGATCGGTGACCATCACGCCGAATGTCGCGTCGATGGGTTCGACCGTGAAATTCACACGACCATGTCCTTGAGGTTGTATCCATAGCTGGCGCGGCGCGCGGTTTCGTCCCAGCGCAGGCTCTCCCCGGCGTGGGGCCGGTAATCATACGGCTTCTCATCAGGAAAGCGGCGGCTTCGCGCGTCGATCGCATAAGAGATCATCCGCGAACGTTCGCGGATCAGCGCGTCGTCATAGCAAATGTCGTGATCGGTTCCGAAAGGCCGCCCGACCACGTCTTGCACCGAGCGCCTGGGCATGAAGCCCATGTTGAACGTGACCCGGGTGTGTTCGCCATTATTGGCGAAGGAACCGTGAATGACCTGGCGGTTACTGATCGCGACATCGCCGGCCTCGCATACCAGCGGGACGGCGTCAGGCAGCCGCTCGCCGCCAGCTTCGTCAAACAACGCAGCGATATCGGCCTTGCCGTGCTTGTGACTGCCCAGGATATACCACACGCCGCTCCAGGCGATGGAGCCGAATAGCTGGACCATGAAGTTGAAGCCGTGAATGCCATCATGCCATTCGGGGCTGTCCCAATGGGTCATGCCGTCCTGGTGCCAGGCGACGCTTGGCCCCTCGCCCGCCTTCTTGAAGCCCAGCGCCTCGGTGAAAGGCACGAAGTCCTCACCATTGACCGCCGCTGCGACCTTCAACAGCTCAGGGTGGGCATAGGTTCGCAGCAGCGCATCGTGATATTGCAGCGGCGCAAGAATACCGGTGGCAAGAATCTCGGGGAGATGCGGCGCGGGCCTCGGCTCATACATCCGGACCTGGTGACGCCCCTTGTTCACCGCGCTGCCGCCAAACGGATCGGATAGCGGCTTCGACCACATCACCGAGGGCGCGCCATGTTCGCTACCGATGGCAGGACGGCCCCTGCTGTCGAGCTGCGAGTCCGGGCTCACAGGCAGGCGGGTGACGATGTCGTCATGGGCCGCCTGCAACTCACCCAATTCGGGCTGGGCAATGACCCTTTCGAATACATAGAAGCCGCAGCGATCATAGGCTTCGACGATATCGGGATGGAGCTGGCCGTTAGCGGTGAAACGGATCGGCCCTCGATTGCCCAGCGCCATCGCCCGCGCAGTGCCCTCGCGGCAAAAGTCGCGCATGGCCTCAAACTGCACTTTGTCTTCGTCGATTGTCGCCATGTCCGGACTCTCCCGCACCAATCTGTCAGTTCTTCGATGCTAACCCGCTGGGAGAGCAAACGCCGTGATCGTTTCGTGGATCTTGCCATCGCTCATCGGCGCATCCGAGGCGACGACGATATATTGCCGCCCGTCCTTATCAGACTTGAAGGTCATTGGCCGCGTGTTCGAATTGCCCGGCAAATCTGCTTCGAACAGCATTTTGCCAGTCTCGCCATCGAAAGCACGGAAGGAATGATCCTGCGAACCGCCGACAAAGACCAGGCCGCCTGCGGTGGTCATGGTCCCGCCAAATGTGATCGTGCCGATGGTAAAAGGCAGGCGGGAAGGCGTCATCATCGGCCCAAGGTCGCGCGCGGTGCCAAGCGGGCGCTCCCACACCAGCTTGCCGGTGGCAAGATCGATGGCGCTGATAAGGCCGTGCGGCGGTTGCTGGCAGGGCACGCCGACCGGTGACATGAAGGGCTTGATATCGGCGGCATAGGGCGTCCCTTCCTGAGGCACCAACCCGCTCTGGTCATTCGCCGAACCGGCCTTGTACTTGCTTGCCAGCGGGTCGGAACGCGGCACAAGGCGGACGCGGTTTACGAATCTGTTGGACAGGCCGAAAGCGAGCTGCCGGTCGGGATCATAGGAGAAGCTGCCCCAGTTGACTCCGCCGGTATAGCCAGGATCGACAATCGCATATCTCTCGCTCAGCGGCGTCAGCGTCCCGTCATAGCGCGCTTCGCGGAACTTGATCCGGCACCACAGCTGGTCAAGCGCAGTGACACCCCACATCTTCGCCTCCGTAAGGTTGGAAGCGCCAAGATCGGGAAGCGCTGTGGACCACGGTTGGGTTGGCGACAATTTCTCGACAGCGCCCGCTTGCGGTGCCGGTTTTTCCTCGATCGGATAGACCGGTTTACCGCTCCTTCTATCAAGCACATAGACTTGTCCGCGCTTGGTATTGACGACAACGGCGGGGATCACTCTGCCATCCTTGCGCAGATCGATCAGCACCGGCTGCGAGGCGATATCATAGTCCCAGATGTCGTAATGAGTGGTCTGGAAATGCCAGCGCGGCTCGCCGGTCGCCAAGTCCAGCGCGACAATCGAACTGCCATAAGTGTTGCTCTCGGCCGTGCGGTGGCCAGCCCAGTAATCAGGAGTCGAATTGCCGGTCGGCACATAGGCCAGGCCAAGCTCCTCGTCAGCGCTGATCGGCCCCCAGGCGTTGGGTGTACCGGAAGTGTAGAACTCGCCTTCCGCCGGCTCGCCGTAAACTCCCGGATTGCCAAGGTCCCATGCCCAGGCCAGTCTGCCAGTAACCGCATCGAAGGCGCGGATCACGCCTGAAGGTTCGCCAACCATCTGCCCATCGGCAACGCCGCCGCCAATGATGAGCTTGCCGTCTGCCACGGTCGGCGCCGAGGAAAGCCAGTAATAGCCGGTGTTAGGCTGCTTGAGGCCCCTGGTGAGATCAACCTGCCCGTCCTGCCCGAAGCCAGGGCAAAGCTTGCCGGTTTCAGCATCCAGCGCCGTCAGCTTCCCGCCGACCGATGTGCCATAAATTCGCTGGGAACAGGTGCCGCTTTCCTCGGGCAGCGCATGATAGGCGACGCCCCGACATTTGATCACGGCAAGCCCAGAGAAATCGGGATCGGAATCATATTCCCACAGGACGTCACCTGAAACCGCGTCCAGCGCGAAAACCTGGCCGAAGGAATTGCACGCGAACAGCCGTTCACCGACTCGCAGCGGAACCGTCTGCATCTGGCTCACGGGACGGACCGGCTCATGCGCAAAGTTGCGCTGCCAGGCCACTTTGAGCTTGCCGACATTGGAATGATCGACCTGACTCAGTGAGCTATGGAAATTGCCGCCGAGAGAATTGCCGAAATGCAGCCAGTCACGTGAGGATTGGGCGACTGCCACAGCCTCACCCGTGCGCGCTTCGGTCGCCTGGAACCCGGAACTTATCCAGACCGTCGCGACGAGCACCACTGCGGCCGCAACAACGCCCAGCCCGGCGCGGCGTTGGCCCTTTTCGCCGCGTAGCAGGGCAAGAACCAGCAGAGGCAGGCCAAGCACGAAGGGAGAGACCAGCCGGGGCATCAGCGCCCAGCCATTGAGGCCCGCTTCCATCAGGCTCCAGACCAACGTCACAGCCAGCAATCCGAAATAGAGCCAGCCGGCCAACCTCCAGCGCCCGAACAATACCGCCGCGCCTGTGGCCAGCGCAGCCAGTCCTGCCGGGAGGTAATAGAGCGAGCCGCCAAGCGACAATAGCTGGATGCCGCCCCAGGCAAGGCCGCCGCCTGCCGCCAAGAGGCACAGACCATAGATGATCCGGCCAATCCAGCCGGCGATCGCCGATAAACCCACGCGCTTTCCTCTCTCCTGCGTACGCCGCGCCAGCGTTGTGCCGCGAGCCGCAAGCATATTGCTACAGTACACAGGCGCGAATTCAAGCGCCCGCGCCGCCCTCACCAGCGCGGGTTTCGCTTGACACCGTGCCATGCTGGTCGATCATGAACCCAGAACAGAGATTCCGGTGTCAGGCCGGGGGAAGGAACCTGAGATGAGCGCATTGGACACCGTCATTCGTGGCGGACAAGTGATCGATGGCACCGGCAACGACGGCTATACCGCCGATATCGGCATCGCTGACGGTCGGATCGCCGAAATCGGCAAGATCGACCCGGGAAGCGCCAGAGTTATCGATGCGGACGGGCTGGCGGTCACTCCCGGATTTATCGACGGCCACACCCATATGGACGCGCAAATCAGCTGGGACCCAATCGGTCGCAACAGTTGCTGGCATGGCGTCACCACCGTTGTCATGGGCAATTGCGGCTTTTCAGTCGCGCCGGTGCGCAAAGGCAAACAGGCGCTGGTCGCGCGCAATCTTGAACGCGCCGAGGATATTTCCGGCGCGGCCATGAACGCCGGAATGGCCTGGAACTGGGAGAATTTTGACCAGTATCTTGATGCGGTCGACACCCTGCCCAAGGGCATCAACTACACCGCCTATGTCGGCCATTCGGCGCTGCGCACCTTCGTAATGGGTGAGCGCGCATTCGAGGAAGAGGCCAACGAAGACGATCTTGCGGCAATGAAAGTCGAATTGAACCGCTCGATGGATGCAGGCGCGGCGGGTTTCTCCACTTCGCGAAGCTTTGCACATGAAACCTCTGACGACCGCCCGGTCGCCTCGCGCATCGCCACGCGCGATGAGGTCACCCAGCTGGTAATGGAAATGAAGGGCCGCAAGAACGCAGTGTTCGAACTTGCCCATGAAATCTTCATGCCCGGCATGGACGGCAATGACGAATATTTCCAATGGCTGCGCGACATGACCGTGCAGAGCGGAGTGACCACCACATTCGGCGTGCTCGGCCATACCTGGGCGGCTCAGCTCGCCGAGATCGACGCGACGGTCAAAGCCGGCGGCAATATGGTCGGCCAAACGCATAGCCGCGGCGTCAGCGTGGTCAGCTCGTTCCTCTCGTCTTTCTCGTTTGATCGGCTGCCGGTGTGGGAAGAGTTCCGCAAGCAACCGCATGAGGCGCAGCTTGCCGGGCTCAAGGACGCTGCGACGCGCGACGCGTTGGTCAATGCGATCAAAGACGGCAAATATGATCGCGCGATCGGTGCCGAAGCGCCGCCGCCCGACTGGGACAAGTTCTTCATCTACAACACGCCGCTGCCACCGTGGCAGACACTTGCTGAGGCTTCAGCAGAGAGCGGCAAACACCCTGCCGAGATCATCATCGACCTGGCCATCGCCAGCGATCTCAAAGCGATGTTCATGCAGCCGCTGACCTGGGCGAATGACGAGGACACGGTGGCCGTAATGCGCCATCCGCAATGCGTTATGACCTTCTCCGACTCCGGCGCGCATGTCAGCCAGATCGCCGACAGCTCGATCCAAAGCCATCTCATCGCCTATTTCCACCGCAAGAAGCAGCTGCTTACGCTGCCCGAATGCATCGAGATGATAACGCGCCGCGGCGCGCGGGCCTGGGGCCTGACTGACAGAGGCGTGCTACGAAAGGGCGCGCTGGCCGACATCAACATCTTCGATCCTGTAACATTCGGCCCGGAAATGCCGCAAGTCGTCAACGATCTGCCGACCGGTGCGCGCCGCTTGTCGCAGCGCTCTCACGGCATCAAGGCGACGATGGTCGCGGGCCAGGTGCTGATCGACAATGGCGAGCATACTGGCGCACTGCCGGGCCAGCTGATCCGGCGGGCTGACTAATACGGCAATGGCCGAATTCGATTATGTGATCGTCGGCGCGGGTTCGGCAGGCTGCGTGCTGGCCAATCGGCTTAGCGCTGATCCCAATGTCACAGTTGCGCTGGTCGAATTCGGCGGCAGGGACCGGCATCCCTATATCCACATGCCCAAGGGCATCGGCAAGATGATGTCAATGCCGTCGCTGATGTGGCATTACATGACCACGCCGGGACCGAACAATCCGATGCCCGACATCTGGCTACGCGGCAAAGGTCTGGGCGGTTCTTCCTCGGTCAACGGCATGGTCTGGGTGAAGGGCCAGCCCGCCGACTACGAGGAGCTTGCCGATCGGGCTGGTGAGCGCTGGGGCTGGGAACAATTTTCCGGGGCCTTCGAAGCGATCGAGAGTCACGAGCTGGGCGCAGCGCCCTCGCGCGGCGGATCGGGGCCGCTCAAGGTAACCCTGCCGGCCTGCCGCAGTGTGCTGACCGACGCCATGGCCGAAGCCGGTGACAGCATCGGCTGGCCGGTCAAGGACGATGTCAACCAACCCGATGACGGCGAGGGCATCGGCTTGATGCCCTGCTCGATCTGGCAAGGAAAACGCCAGAGCGCGGCGGTCGCTTTCCTCAAACTGGTTCGCGCCCGCAAGAACCTGACGATCATTACCGGCGCGCTGACCGACACGGTGCTGCTCGAAGGCAAGAAGGCCGTCGGCATCCACGTGTTGCAGGACGGCAAGCCGCGTGAGATCAGCGCGCGGCACGAAGTGATCCTTTCTGCAGGCGCAATCGCCAGCCCGGCAATTCTCGAACGGTCGGGGATCGGCGATCCTTCGGTGCTTGAAGAGCAGGGCGTTCCGATTGCCCATGCGCTCCCTGAAGTCGGCAAGAATGTCACCGAACATCGCGCGATCCGCATGCAGTGGCGGCTCAAGCAACCGCTTTCGATCAACCAGCAGTTCTCCGGACTCAGGCTGGTCGGCAATGTGCTGCGCTATTACCTCACCCACAAGGGACCGATGGCCGGTGCGGCGATCGAGGTGCGGGCGGCCTATCGCTCAACCCCCGAACGCAACCGCGCCGATATCCAGGCTCAGATCGGTTTGTTCAGCTGGGACCTTGATGGCGAAGGCGGGGCGCTGGAAACCGAGCATGGCTTTTGCGCCATCGCCTATCCGATGGTTCCGGCCTCGGTCGGCTCGATCCACATCACCAGCCGCGATCCGCAGGTGCCGCCGGAGATCGACACCCAATATGGCGCGGCGCAGGAAGACCGCGACAGGACCGTCGCTGCGGCTCACCGCCTGCGCGAATGGGCCGCAGCCGAACCGCTGGCGAGCCTGATCGAATGCGAGACCACGCCGGGCCCGGAGGCCGAAAGCGACGAGGCGATCCTGGAATGCATGGACCGCTATGGCACGGCAGGCCTGCACACCGTTGGCAGCTGCCGCATGGGCAAGGACGATGCCTCGGTGGTCGATCCATCGCTCAGGGTGCGCGGGATAGATGGGCTGCGGGTGATCGACGCCTCGGTGTTCCCGGTAATCCCGTCAGGCAACACCAATGCGCCGGTGATAGCGCTGGCCTGGCTCGCATCTGACATGATTGTCGGGGGCGAGTAAGTAGGACGATCAGCCTCAGCCTATTCGATGGCCAGAATGGCCGCCAGATCCTCCACAAAAATGTACTCAAACCCCGCAAGTTTGGCGAAATGCTCATCGATATGGGTGTCGCCGATATGGAACAGAAGCGCCCTGTCGAAAGACAGCCGAACCTCGCCCAGCTGGTGCTTGCGGCTGACGAAATCGGGCTCGATATCGAGCGCCGTCCAGATGTCCTGCTGCTCGCGCAAGGTTCGGTCCGATGCGCTGCCGATCAGGCAACCCTGCTGGCGGACATGCGCAACGAAGCTGCCCCGGATCGGGCCGGGCGGATCGCCCAGCTCCAGCGTGCCGTCGATATCGAAACTGACCAGCGTTCCGGGTTGGAAACGCAGCAATTCACCCGCAACAGCGCTCACCGCAGCGCCCGGAAAGCGTCGCGGACTTCGCGCACGAATATCTCCGGCTGTTCCCAGGCGGCGAAATGACCACCCTTTTCCGTTTCATTCCAATAGGTAATGTTGGGATACTGCTTTTCCGCCCAGCGCCGCGAGGCCTTCATGATTTCCTTGGGGAAATTGCTCACGCCGGTCGGTAGCCTGACCGTGTTGTCGCCGAAGCTATTCATGCTTTCCCAATAAAGCCGACCCGAGGAGGTGCCCGCGCCCGGCAACCAGTAGAGCATGATGTTGTCGAGCATCTCGTCGAGGCTGAAGACATCCTCGGGCGCGCCCTGGTTATCGGTCCAGGCCCATAGCTTTTCATAGATCCACGCGGCCTGGCCAACCGGCGAATCGTTCAGCCCATAGCCGAGCGATTGCGGGCGCGTGCTCTGCTGCTTGGAATAGCCCGAATCCCAATCGAAATAATGCTGGTGGCCAACCATCGCCTGCTTTTCCTCCTCGGAGAGGTCGCTCAGATCGTCCCCGGTCGGGAAATAGGCGACCATGTTGAGGTGGATGCCAAGGCAGCCGTCGGGCGCATTGGCCCCGATCCGGCTGGTTACTGCCGAGCCCCAGTCGCCGCCCTGCGCGACCCAGCGATCATAGCCCAGCCGGGTCATCAGCTCGGCCCACATCTCGGCCATCTTTATCACGCCGAAGCCCGGCGCAGTTGGCTTGTCGGAAAAGCCATAGCCAAGCAGCGAGGGCGCAACGACATGAAACGCGTCCGCCGGATCGCCGCCATGCGCCGCCGGATCAGTCAGCGGGCCGATCACCTTGTGAAACTCCATCACCGAGCCCGGCCAGCCATGGGTGATGACCACCGGCAGCGCATTGGGCTCGGGCGAGCGGGCATGAAGGAAATGGACGCCGAGCCCTTCAATCTCGGTGCGGTACTGGCCGATGCCGTTGAGCATGGTCTCACAGCGCCGCCAATCGTAATCGTTCTGCCAATAATCGCACAGCGCCCGCACCTTGGCGAGCGGAGCACCCTGGGTCCAATCATCGACCACTTCGGCATCGGGCCAACGTGTATCGGCAAGCCGGCGCTTGAGATCGTCAAGTTCACTCTCGGCAATATTCAGAGTGAAAGGCTCGATTGCTGCGGCCATCAGTTGCTCTCCGGATGCGAAATTTTGCGAGGGGCTAACACGAGCGGACGAGGCGAACAACGCAGAGTCCTTGCTAGGAGCGCTGGTCACATCCGTGACCAGCTTGCAACACCGGCCCGCTCCCCCTGCCCAACCACCCCAAGGATACCATGTCGGGTGGTTGGGCAGGGGAAGCGGGCCGGTGTTGCTAAAAAAAGCGCGAATGCGCTCTCCGCACCTACAAAGACTCCTTCACAAATCTCTTCACCCTTGGCCGCTTCTTGCGTAGCCTTGTCGTGCGAACTCCACAGGAGAGCGAGATGAAGCTGGAGCGGATCAATCCCAATATCGGCGCGCGGATCAGCGGCGCGGATGTCACCCAGTTCACCCCCGACAACCGCGAAGAGCTGCTCGGCCTGCTCGACGAGCACCTCGTGCTGTTCTTCACCGGCCAGAACGTCACCCCCCGGCAATTGCTCGCCTTCGGGCGGGCTGTCGGCGAGGTCCAACCGCCCGATGAAGCCGCGCCCTATACACCGCATCTCGGCGGCGACCTCGAACAGGTCCAGACGATCGACGTGACCGGAACCGCGCGCGGCACCTATGCGGATATTTATCACAGCGATGTCTCGTTTTTCGAATGCCCGACCTATGCCGCCCTGCTCCATCCCGACGTGCTGCCCGACATCGGCGGCGACACGATCTGGGCGAGCATGTATGCCGCCTATGAGACGCTGGATGCACCGGTGCGCGCGATGATCGAGGATATGCGGGCGATCCACCAGGTCGCCATGCCCGGCAATTTCATGGAGCACAGCCACCCGCTGGTCCGCGTCAATCCGCGTACCGGACGCCGCGCGCTCTATCTCAACCGGCTGTTCACCAAGCGGATCGAAGGGCTGGCCCCGGTCGAAAGCCAGAACCTGCTGGAAATGCTGTTTACTCACTGCACCCTGCCGGAATTCCAGACGCGCTTTACCTGGTCGCCCGATATCGTCGTGGTCTGGGACAATCGCTTCACCTTGCACTATGCCGTGCGCGACTACACCGCCCCGCGCCGGATGTTCCGCACGTCTACCTGCGGGGAGCGGCCGATCGGGCCAAGCGAATATGAGGCGATGAGGGAAGCGGTTCCGGCCTAAGCTGGCGCATCCTGTTCACTGCTGCAGCAAATTTTCGCGATAGGTGGTTCCGGCATATTCAGTTCGCATGATGCCGCGCTTCTGGAGCAGCGGGACGACTTCATCGGCGAATGCTTCGATGCTTGCCGGAAGCACTTCGGGAACGATGGTGAAGCCATAACAACCAGTATCGCGCCACCATTCCTCCAGCGTATTCGCGACCTGCTCGGGCGTGCCAACGATGCGCGGGTTCATCGGCGAAATCGCAAAATGCAGTGCCATCTCGCGCAAGCTAGGTGCCTTGCCCTCGCTGACATGGGCGATCGCACTCATCCATCCTTGCGAAGCCTGGGTCTCGGAGATTTCAATCGGGTGGTCGAGGTCATCCTCGGTGAACTCGCGCCCAAGCAAGCCACCGAGCCGATTGAGCGCGGTGCCTATGGGGACGCGTTCCTCAAGCTCAGTAATGCGCTGCTGCGCTTCGGCCTCGGTGCCGCCAATGAACGGCTGAACCCCGAAGAAAGCGCGCGGATCGGGCCGCCCGGCCTGTTTCGCGGCAGCCCGCAAATTGGCAATATAGTCGGACATGGCACTGCGCGGTTGCAATGCAAAACAGGCATCAGCATGTGTTGCAGCAAACCGCATGCCGCGCCCGGATGCACCGGCCTGGAAGATCAGCGGACGGCCCTGCTCCGAACAGGCCATCGCGGGATAGGTTCTGCAGCTGTGATATGTGCCGGAATATTCCACCAGCGCGAGCTTGGCGACATCGACATAATCGCCCGAGGCCTTGTCGCGGATCAGCGCATCGCGGGGGAATGCATCCCACAGCCGGTAGCAGATCTCCATGAATTCATCGGCCTGGTCATAGCGCACATCGTGTGACGGCTGCTCCAGACCCAACGCCTGGAAATCGCTCTCAAGATAGCTGGTGACGACATTCCACGCGACGCGCCCGCCGGTGAGATTATCGAGCGCGCCTATCCGCCGCACCGCCAGATAGGGCGGCGTGCCCACAGTCGAGAGCGTCGCCGCGAGGCCGAGATGGGTCGTTGCCGCAGCGATAAAGGGCAGGATCGTCCACGGATCGGGCCGCGGCGCTGAACCGCTCGCCAGTGTCTCCCAGGCGTAGCTGTCACTAATCGACATGGTATCGGCGAAGAATACCCCGTCGAACATGCCGCGCTCCAGTAGTCTGCCGAAGCCGGCCCAGTAGTCCGGCGAAAGCAGGTTGAGGCCGTGACGGTCGTCGGGATGTGCCCACACGCTTTGCGAATGGCTGTTGGGCGAGCTGGTCATCACCAGGTTGAAGTGAATCTGGGACATGGCTTCCCCCGGCTCCCGCTCCCTCTGCTCAGACGATCACGCCGGGCCGCGCCTCGGTGTAGCTGCCCTGCCGGTGCACCAATTGCCCATTGACGATCACGCTATCGATCCCCTTGGGGTGGCGGATGAAGCGGGGCTTGTCGCAGGGCAGATCATAGACCTGCTCTTCATCGCCTCGAGCGATCGTGTCCGGATCGAACAGCACGAGATCGGCAAATTTACCCTTGGCGATAATGCCGCGATCGACAATCCCGTTCGACTCGGCAATCTCGCCCGTCATGCGGCTGACTGCGCGCTCCAGGCTCATGCGTTGATGGTTGCGCACGAATTGCTCCAGCACATAGGGGCAATCGCCGGTACTGGAGAATTGCGCGACATGCGCTCCGCCATCCGATGCACCGATCTGCGCCTGCGGGTGGCTGAGCATCGCCGCAGTATTGTCGAGATTGACATATTGCGAATTCTCGGTGGCAAAATCGGTTTCGAGATCGTCGCGCAAGGATATGTCGAGAAAGGCTTCGGCGAGGCTCTTGCCTTCATCCTCGGCGATCTCGACCAGATAGCGTCCCTCATATTTGCGATTGTCCCCGCTAACGGCATGCTTGACGAACACCGTCTGGAACGAGGTCGAATTGGCGGCCATGTCGGCGGCGAGCTGCTTTCTCAGCGCGCTGTCGGTAAAGCGGGCAATGCGTTCAGCCACCGGCCGGACCATGATTAGCGCCCAGCTCGGGATCATCAGCAGCGGGAAATAGCTGCGCGAGAGCCTGAAATTGAAATCGAACGGCCTGGGACAGACCTGGCCGATGACATTGCCACCCTCTGCGCGGATTTCCTCCATCCGCGTCAGGTCGCGCAGCCAACTGCCCGGGTTCTGCGGCAGATCGAGCACCGGTGTGACAGCGCAGAGCGCGCCCGAAGCCTTAGAAATGCGCGCCTGTTCCTCCAGCTGTACCGCTTGCAAATCGGGATCGACGAAAGCGCGAACACATTCGACAAGCTTCCGGCCATTATCGACCACGGTTTTGGCAAGCGCGATGCGTTCGCGCTCATCGGCGTGGCAGCTGGCAACCGGCAGATCGTCGGCGTCGGTGTCTGCATAGGATAGCGACAGGCCAAACGCGCCATCCTGGATCGATTCGGCAAGCACGCCGCACATCGCGTCGAGCTCGACATCCGTCGCGGCGCGTTTCTGCGCGTCCTGTCCCATGACATAGTGGCGCAGCGCGGTATGGCCGACCAGCCCGCCGACATTGAGCCCAAGACCAGGACGGATATGATCGAGATATTCGCCGAAGCTTTCCCATGAATAGGGCACGGCGCTATCGAAAATCTCGGGCTCGATATCCTCGATCTTGCTGAACATGCGGGTGAGATGAGGGTCCTCGCCCTTGCGCACCGGCGCGAGCGACAGCGAGCAATTGCCGAACACCACCGTCGTCGTGCCGTGTTCGATCACCGGCGTCGCCAACCGGTCCCAGCAGATCTGAGGGTCGTAATGGGTGTGAATCTCGATGAAACCGGGTGCGAGCACCTGTCCGCCGGCATCGATTGTCGGCGCCACGGCATCAATATCGGGAGCGACATCGGCAATTCGGTCACCGGCGATCGCGACATCGCCGGTCCACGCATCACTGCCAGTCCCATCGACAATCCTGGCATTTTTCACCAGGAGGGTAATGTCGCTCATATCCCATCTCCCATTGCGGATCGGCTCAGGGCTCGTGAGTCGGCTCCAGCGCGCTGATGCTTGTGCATCGCGAGAGCCATTGCAAGCGAAACGGAGTGATGGGCAGCACGGTTTGACCGGGCCGCTTGACTAGTGAGAAGCGCCGTCTAGGCTCGCCTCAAACAGTCAGACAAGGCCAGCCCTGCGGCAAGCCTTGCGCAAAGAGGATTGCAAGATGGGCGTGAGAAATGAGCTGCTTTCGGCAAGCGATGAAACCATCGAGGATGCCGTCAAATATGCCGACCCGATGGTGCTGCGCGGATTGCTCTACCAGCTGACCGGCGACGCAGACGTGCTGGCGACCAAGGCCATGCCGCTTGGGGGAGCTAGCGCCTATAATGCTGGCGGCGGTGTGATGGTCGTCTCTGACGAGGCAGACATCGCCACGCTGCACGCCAAGGCCGCCACCTTCCTCAAATCCTATCGCGACGGCGGCGCGGGCAATATCGATTACGGCCCGGACCAGCGACTGTCCGAAAGCCTGCCGCTGTGCTCGGGTGAGGAAGTTCCCGAAGCGGAATGGGGCATGTGGCTGGAGCAGACCGCGCTCGACCCGTTTGTCAGAGGTGTTGACTGGAAAGAGCCACCCCCGAAGAAAAATCGTGAGGACTTCGTCGTCGGGATCATCGGTTCTGGCCTGTCCGGCCTTGCAGCTGCGGTCCATCTCAAGCGCGCTGGTATTCCCTATGCCGTGCTGGAAAAGAACCCAGAGGTCGGCGGAACATGGTTCGAGAACAAATATCCCGGCGCGCGGGTCGATTCGCCAAGCCGCAGCTACACCCACCTGTTCGGGATCGACTTTCCCTACCCCTATAATTTCTGCCCGCGCGACGAGAACATGAAATACATGCGCTGGGTCGCCGACAATTTCGAGCTGCGCGAATCGATCGAGTTCGAAACTGAAGTCAAATCGGTGATCTGGGACGAGGGTGAGCAGGTCTGGGTGGTCAAGAGCCAAACACCAGAGGGCAGCCAGACCCGCAAATTCAACGCGATCATCAGCTGTGTCGGCTTCCTGTCGCGGCCCAACATGCCCGAGATTGAAGGCATGGAAAGCTTCGCAGGCCAAAGCTGCCACACCGCACAATGGCCCGATGATCTGGACGTCGTCGGCAAGCGCGTCGCGGTGATCGGTTCGGGTGCCTCAAGCTACCAGACCACGCCAGAGCTGGCGAAAGTGGCAGGCCATGTCCACATGTTCCAGCGCACCCCAAGCTGGTGTTATGAAAACCCAATGTACGTCACGCCGCTGCCCGATCAGTCGCTGTGGCTGGACGCCAATTTCCCTTATTACGTCAATTTCGCGCGGTTCCGCCTGAGCTGGCTTTATGGCCCGCGCAATGTCGGGACTTCGGCGCGCGCCGACCCCGATTTCAATGATCCCTATGCGGCCAGCGCTCCGAACAAGGAGAGCCGCGATGCCCGTGTCGCCTATATCGAGCAGAAGCTGGCGAGCCGGCCCGAGCTTATCGAGAAGATGATCCCGGCGGCCCCGCCGATGTCCTCTCGCCCGATCATGATCGACACCGAGGATTCGATCTACGAAGCGCTGCTGCGCGACAATGTCACGCTGGTAACCGATGGCATCGAGAGGATCACGCCAGGCGGGATCGTCTCTGCGGGAGAAGAAATCCCGTTCGACATCATCATCTATGCGACCGGCTTCAAGGCCAATGATTTCCTCTGGCCGATGGAGATACGCGGCCGCGAGGATGTTCGGGTCGAAGAGCTGTGGTCGAAGGACGGGGCGCGGGCCTATATCGGTTCAATGCTGCCGGGCTTCCCGAACTTCTTCATGGCCTATGGCCCCAACACCAATAATTTCGGCGGCTTCCAGATCATCGACCTGCTGGAAATCGAAATCCGCTTCGCGTTGCGCTGCATCGCCGGGCTGATCGAGAAGGACAAGCGCGCTGTCGACGTCACGCCCGATGCTTATTGGCGGTTCAACGATGAGCTCGATGAAAACGAGAAGCTGATGATCTACATGGACCCGCGGGTGAAGAATTATTACCGCAACGAGCATGATCGCTCGGCGGTCAATGGCCCGGTCGACTTCCGGCGAATGTGGAACTGGCTGCTCGACCCGACCCAGCCCCCGCCCAACGAGACCGACGCCGGACTGCGACCCTATTTCGGCGAAGACCTGGTGGTCAATTGACGGCGCGTTGGGGAGCTAGTGGGCTGGACGCCACAAGCTAAGACCAAGCCACACCAGCCCGCCACCGAACAGGGTCGCTCCTGTCTTGACCACAACCATGGGAAAGAAGCCGCTCAATCCCATTGTGAACACCAACGCTCCCACAATTGTCAGGGTCGCAGCGCCACGCCCAATAACTCCGGCCTTCAACAGAGCCCGAGAAAACAGCGAGAAGCCGACAAGGAAGATGATCCCGGTTGCCGGGAATGCAAAGGCAACCGATGGCATGGATGTGCCATCGCCATATTGCGTGACGACTTCCGGGTGACTGACGGCAAGGGTCGGGAATATAAAGACTTCGGCATAATCGAGACCAAATACAAATATGAGACTGATGACTGCCAGGATAAATCCTGCAAATCCAATGTATTGCCCGCCAGAACGAGCATAACGCCCAACCAGCGCGACTAACAGGAACACGCCGCCGAGCAGCGAAGCCATGAACCCGACATGGACCCAAATCCAGAAGGTACTCGCGACAATTTCCGGGGGTGCCGACGGCGGGTGTGCAATATAGGCGATAGCCAGGGCTGGCCCCCCAAGCATGCCGCACCACCCTGCCCAGCGGGTCAGGACATCGGCCTTCGGGTTCGAGAAAGGCTCATCGCCAGGCATGAGCCCCCCTCGCGCAAATTCTTGTTCGAACGTTGCTGCGCATCATTGATCTTCGGATTGTTTGGCGAGCATCTTGCTGATTTCGCTGAGGCGATCATAAGCCCGATAGGCAAGTATGGCTTGCTCGAATAACACGCGGACCAGCAAGGGGCCGAGAAAAAGCGGGAAAGGCCAGGCCCAATTGTCGAGCTTGTAAAGAACATAGGCACCGTAGAGGCAGCCAAACACTCCGGCCCAGAACAGGATCTGCAAGATAACCGGCGCAATCATGCGTTTGAAAATCAAAATTTCGATCAGAAGTCGCACCACATGCACCCCGACGCTTCGATAGTTACCGCTCTCGACTTCAGAATATACACGCGACACGGTCAGGAGCAATCGAGCGGTCTGGGGCTAGGACGCACGCCAGGAAATCCGCAATGATCTGTTCGATGGACCACCGGCAACCTGGGTGGTACTCGGAATTGGCAAGCGGGCGGTCCACCTCGACAGCAATTCCGCACCAAGACAAGCGATAGGACTGCCCGATTGACATATTTTCGCGAGTTTCGCCGGAACTGGCCAAACCTGCTGGGCGCAGCGCTTGGCCTTGGCTTTGGCGTGGCGATCAATTTTCATATGACCAATCTGTTCGGCCCGCCGCTGCTCGCGGAATTTGGCTGGACCAAGTCACAATTCGCACTGATCGGCTCGCTCGGGCTGGTCTCGCTGTTCTTCACTCCCGTGGCCGGTCGCATCGCCGATCGCTACGGCCCGCGTATCGCCGCGATGATCGGCTTTTCGGTGGTGCCGGCTGCGTTCTTCGCTTTCAGCCTGATGACCGGGAATATCTATCAGTTCTACGCCATCGCGCTGGTCAACGGGACACTCGGC
Organism: Novosphingobium sp.; assembly: GCA_029247785.1. Taxonomy (GTDB): domain Bacteria; phylum Pseudomonadota; class Alphaproteobacteria; order Sphingomonadales; family Sphingomonadaceae; genus Novosphingobium. The sequence goes on along the minus strand of JAQWKP010000341.1, from coordinate 17,409 downwards.
GTTCTCACCGCGACCATGGTGTTCACCCGAGTGGTGGTCGAGCGCTTCGATACCGCGCGCGGGCTGGCGCTGTCATTCCTGCTGTGCTGCCCGCCGCTGGTCGCAGCCGTGGCCGCGCCGATCATCGGGTCGATCATCGAGGTCGAGGGCTGGCGCGCCGCCTATCGCACGCTTGCGCTGGCCTCGGCCTGCGGCGGGCTGGCCGCGATCCTGCTGATCGGCAAGAACCACACCAGTCCCAGCCCCAGCTCATCCGCGCCATCGCGCGCGCCGGGGATGAACTGGTCGCAGTTTCGCCAGCTTGCCCGTGAACCGGTGTTCCTGCTGCTGCTGGGCGGCATGTTCCTGTGCAATTTTCCGCAGATCATTGTCGCCTCGCAGATGAATATCATGCTGATGGAAAATGGTGCGAGCGTGCGATTCGCCACGGCAGCGGTGTCGCTCTATTCGATCTGCGTGGTGATCGGGCGCTTCATCAGCGGCTATGCGTTGGACCGGATGCCCGCGCATCTTGTCGCGGTCATCGCGCTTGGCTTGCCGGCAATCGGATTTATCTCGCTGGCCTCAACCTTCGACGCACGCTGGATTCTCGGCGGATCGATCGCGCTGATCGGGCTGGCGCAGGGCGCGGAAACCGATGTTGGCGCGTTCCTCACCTCGCGCCGCTTCGATCTTGGCCATTACAGCTTCGTCTTTTCCATGCTGATGACGGCGATGGGCCTTGCCTCGGCCCTGGGCGCACTGCTGCTGAGCTATATGCTGCACCTGACCGACAGCTACGACGGCTTCCTCTATGTCGCCGCCGGAATGACCCTGTCTGGCGCGCTGGCCTTCTATCTGACCGGGCGTCACGACAAGGTCGAACTCGCGGCTGTGCCCGGCGATGCGGCGCTTGCCGCGAGTGACTAGCGGCTTTCCTGACGTGGCGGACCAGACGTCTTCCTCTGCATCAGATTGACACTTTGCAGAGCGCGCTGATAGCACTGAGCACAGCGCGCCACGGGAGAGAGAGCCGATGAAAGTCCGGATCGATGCCGATCTCTGCCAGGGACATGCGATGTGCGCATTGGCCTGCCCCGAGCTGTTCCAACTGAGCGACGAGGACGGCCATGCCTATGTCGAGGATGAGAACGTCCCGCCCGAATATGAGGCTGCCGTCGAACGGGCGGTCAGGAGCTGCCCCGAGGGCGCGATCCAGACGAGCTGAAAGGAGCCCGGGCGATGACTGAGTTCAGCAGCAAGGATGCCAAGGCCTGCCCGGTACATTTCGATCACCACACTGTCGATCATACCAAGCAATGGCCGGAAACCTACCGCAAGCTGCGCGAGGAGTGCCCACGCGCCTGGACCGATAATTACGACGGTTTCTGGGTGGCGACGCGGCTGTCCGATATTGTCGGAGTCGCCCAACAGTCCGATGCCTTTTCGGCGCATAAGGAAGTTGATTTCGAGAACGGCACTTCGACCGGCGGCGTGACGATCCCACCCGCCGGAACCACGCGCGGCATTCCCAATGAGGCCGACAATCCGGAATGGGAAGGCATCCGCCGCTTCATCAACCGCCGATTCGCGCCGCGCGCAATCGAGGAGCGCCGGGCCAAGGCGAAACAGTTCACCGCCGCGCTGGTCGATATGGTGATTGAAACGGGAGAATGCGATTTCGTCGACGATCTTACCAGCGCGCTGCCGGCGCTGGTGACGATGGAAATCTTCGGCTTCCCACTCGATGAATGGCGCAAATTCGCCGATCCGTTCCACACCATGGTGTTCACCCCGATCCACGATCCGGCCTTCGCCGAGACTGTGCGCGGGCTCGACTATTTCCGCGAGCGGGTCGACGAGGAGATCGCAAAGCGTCGGATTGAGCCCAAGGACGATTTCCTCACCCTGCTGGCGACCGGCGAGATCAATGGCGAACCGCTGACCTGGCAGCAGATCCGCGACCTCTCGTTCAATATCCTGGCCGGCGGGGTCGATACGACCACCGCGCTGGCCTCCAACGCGCTGATCTGGCTGGGCCGCAATCCCGGTGAGCGCCAGCGGCTGATCGATGATCCCGACCTCATGCCTTTCGCCTGCGAGGAATTCATCCGCTTCTACTCGCCGATCGGCGCGCTCAGCCGCACCGCGATCAAAGACACCGAGGTTGACGGCTGGACCATCCGCAAGGGCGAGCGGGTGCTGATGGCCTATGCCGGGGGCAATCGCGATCCCGAAGCGTTTGAAGACCCCGAGCAGGTCAAGATAGACCGCTTTCCCAACAAGCATGTCGGCTTTGGCGCGGGGATGCATCGCTGCCTCGGCTCGTTCCTCGCGCGGATGATGTTCCAGGAAATGATCGGCGAAGTGCTGCGCCGCTTGCCGGACTACACGATCGACGAGGACGGGCTGCGGCAATATCCCTCGATCAGCGGCGTCAACGGCTGGATCAGCATTCCGGCCCACTTCACGCCGGGCGCGAAAGTCGGCGCGGTGATCGAATAGATGCGGCGATTTGCACCTGTCGCCCTGCTCGCGGGGCTGGTCGCGACTGCGCTGCTGGCCCAGGACAGCCCTGCACCATGGTCAAAACTACTCGATTCCAGCGATGGCGATGACTGGCCCGCCTATGGCCGAACCTATGGCGAACAGCATTTCAGCCCGCTTGGCCAGATCACCGCCGCCAATGTCTCAAACCTCTCGCTCGCCTGGTATATTGATCTCGATGCGGGCAATTCGGCGACCCAGCCGATCGAGGTCGACGGCACGCTATATTTCTCGCGCGCGCTCAGCGTCGTCCACGCGGTCGATGCTGCCACCGGCAAAGAACTGTGGCGTTTCGATTCAAACGCGGGAGAGCAGGCCGGGATCGAGATGCGCTCGAATTGGGGCATTCGCGGCATCGCCTGGTGGGGTGGCAAGGTCTATACCGGCACCACCGACGGCCGCTTGATCGCGCTTGATGCGAAGACCGGCAAGCAGGTCTGGTCAGTCCAGACCACCCGCAAAGGTAGCGGGCTGTTCATCACCGGCGCGCCTCGTGCGGTCGATGGCAAGATCGTCATCGGCCAGGGCGGCGGCGACAACACCAATAACCGCGGTTACGCCACTGCCTATGACGCCGAGAGTGGCGAGCAACTGTGGCGCTTCCACCTCGTCCCCGGCAATCCCGCCGAGGGCTTCGAGAACCAGGCAATGGCGATGGCCGCCAAGACCTGGACCGGCGAATGGTGGAAATGGGGCGGCGGCGGCGAGCCGTGGAACGCCTTCACCTATGACGCCGATACCAACACCGTGCTGATCGGCACCGGCAACGGCTTTCCGCAAAACCAGAAAGTTCGCAGCCCGGATGGCGGCGACAACCTGTTCCTGTGCTCGATGGTCGCGCTCGACGCCGATACTGGTGAATACAAGTGGCACTACCAGTTCAACCCCGGCGAGACCTGGGATTACAACGCGGCGATGGATATGGAGCTGGCCGAGCTGACCATCGCCGGCAAGCCGCGCAAGGTGGTGATGACCGCGCCCAAGAATGGCTTCCTCTATGTCATCGACCGGACCGACGGCACGCTGATCTCGGCGGAAAAGATCGCCAAGGTCACCTGGGCCAGCCATATCGACCTTGCTTCTGGCCGCCCCGTCGAGACCCCCGGCGCGCGCTATCCCAAAGGCGTGCCATTCGAGCTGTGGCCGTCCAAGAACGGGGCGCATAGCTGGATGCCGATGGCCTACAGCCCGCAAACCCGGCTGGTCTATATCCCCAAGCGCGAACAGGGCGAGATCCTCTCTGAAAGCAGCGAGGACCTCAAAGGTTGGACCAACGGCGTTTATGGTCTGGGCATGCGTGGGACCTCGCCGACAGACGACCCGCTGCACAACACCAGCGCGCTGCTCGCCTGGGACCCGGTGAAAGGCGAAACGGCCTGGTCGGTCCCCACCAAGGGCGGTTGGACCGGCGGCGTGCTGGCAACGGGCGGCAGTCTTGTGTTCCAGGGCCAGCTGAACGGCACATTCGCCGCCTATGACGCGGCGAGCGGAAAGGAATTGTGGCGCTTCCCCGCTCAGGGCGGGATCATCGCTGCACCGATCAGCTATCTCGCGGGCGGCAGGCAATATGTCACGGTCATGGTCGGCATGAGCACCTCAGCGGCGTTCGACGCCCCCAGCCATCGCGGCATGGCGTTCGATTATCATAGCCAGAAGCGCCGCGTGCTGACTTTTGCGATAGGCGGCAAAGCTAGCCTGCCCGCCGCCCCTGCACCCTTCCAACTGCAAGCCTTCGCCGACCCGGACTACCGCGCCAACGCCCCGCTCGCGGGCAAGGGCAACATGGTCTATCACGCCAATTGCGGCGTCTGCCACGGGGTGAATGTGATCTCAGGCGGTGCCGCGCCAGACTTGCGCGGATCGGGAATTGTGCCGTCTGCCGAGGCCTTCAGGACCGTGGTCCACGATGGCGCGCTGGTGGCGGGAGGAATGCCGGGCTATCCCGAGCTTGGCGATGAAGATCTTGCGGCGATACGGCAATATTTGCGGAGTAGGGCGGCTGAGTTGCGCTGACATTGATCGTGACTGACGAATCCCGCATGTCGGGAATTCGATGCAAGTCTCGCCAAAATCGCGTATCCAGTGTCATCACCATTGCAGGACCTGCAGCCGGGCCCGCGCGATCAGGCACAGTCGGACGATCAATCGAGAGGCAGACATGAGCACCATCACCGAGACCCAGGACAAAGCGATCCCTCTGGAGGAGATGGAGCTATACCACCTGCACTGGAACACGCCCGAAATGGCGGAGGACCCCTATAGCGAGATCGCGGCAGCCCGTGCCGTCCACCCATGGTTGGCCAAGGCCGACGAAGGCTATGTCGTGATCGGCTATCAGGCTATCAGGGACCTGATGGAAATGGACATGCAGGACAAGTTTCGTCCTTCCTTCGACGGCATCATCGAAATTCTTGGCGCCAAGGACACGCCTTGGGGACGCTTCACGGCCGAACAGATGCTCGCGCTCGGCCCAGCCGAGCACCGGGTGCTTCGCGATACTTTCGCTGCCAAGTTCACCCCGCGCTATGCCAATCAGATTCGCCCGCTGATGCAAGAGATCATGGGCAATCTGCTCGAGGAATGGCTGCCGAGGGGCGAGTTCGATTTCGCCGAATTTTCATCCTATTACCCGGTTTCGGTGATGACCAGCATGATCGGTGCCCCGCTCGATGTCATTCCTGACCTGCGGGAATCGCTGGAAGCTCTTGGCCTCGCCTACAGCCTTGACCCGAGCCGCGTGCCGGCATTGCAGAAGGCCATCATCCACATGGACGATTTCTGCCACAAGCTGGTCGCAGAGCGCCGGAAAAACCCCGAGCATGATGGCCCGCCGGACCTGCTCGACATGTTGATCGAGGCCAGCGCAGAGGGCCAGATACCCGACCGCCAGCTCATCGACATGCTGATCTTCCTGTTCGAGGCCGGCTACGACACTTCGAAGAACGTCATCACCTTCATGATGTATGAGATGACCCGGCATCCCGAAATCTACGCAAGATGCGCCGAGGACACCGACTATTGCCGCAAGGCCGTCGAAGAGTTCCTGCGCTACTTCAACCCGAGCCATTCCTTCCGGTTCACGGATTCAGAAATCATTTATGACGGGGTGATCATCCCGAAGGACACGATGCTGTTCTTCTCCCTGAACCAGTCCGGCCGCGATCCGTCGGTCTTCGAAAACCCGGAGGTGTTCGATCCGGAGCGACCGATCGATCCCAGCCACCGGCAGCTGGCGTTCGGACTGGGCAAGCATATGTGCCTCGGCCAATACATCGCCCGGGCCCAGATCCAGGAAGGGCTGCACATGATCGCCAGGCAGATGAAAAACCCGTCGATCGCGGGCGACGTCAAGTTCCGCCCGTTCCCCGGCCTGTGGGGGCTCGAAAGCCTGCCGCTTGGGTTTGATCGGGCTTGAGCTGGGTGGTGTGTTGATCCGGGAAACGCAATAGGCGCGCATCATGCCTCACACTTTCATCCTCATTCACGGCGGATTTCATGGCGGCTGGTGCTGGGAGCGGGTTGTTCCGCTGTTGGAGGCTGCGGGCCACCGGGCGTTGGCTCCGGACCTGCCTGGCATGGGCAGCGACATGACGCCTCATGATGGAATTACGCTTGCCTCCCACGCCGATTGCGTGGCGGATATGCTGCGCGCCGAGGCTGGGCCGGTGGTGCTGGTCGGGCATTCGATGGGCGGAATGGTGGTTGGTGAGGCGGCCGAGCGGGTACCTGAATGTATTGCCGGACTGGTCTTCGTCACTGCGGCCATGCGGCTTGCTGAGAGCCCGGCCGGCTCCATCGGATCGGTGCCGCCGATGACCGTGTCCGAGGATGGGCTTTCGATGATCGGCGATCCTGCCGTCGCGCCAGGGTTCTTCTACAACACGACCGATCCCGCGCTGGTCGAGGCTGCGATTGCGCGGCTGCGGCCCCAGCCGATTGCGACGATGATGGCGCCGCTAACAACCACGCGGGAGCGTTTCGGGGCGCTTCCACGCAGCTTCGTCGAATGCACACTGGATCACGCCATTCCTCACGAATTCCAGCGCGCGATGCAGGAAGACTTGCCCTGCGACCCGGTATTCACGCTGGAAACCGACCACTCGCCATTCTTCTGCGCGCCCGATCGGCTGGTCGAATGTCTGCTGGAATCAGCGGAGAGCTTTGCCGGGTGAGACGAATGTCGAGCGCTTGACGGCTTACCGACTTGCGCACAATCGGCGCCGCTCTCACACGATCGCCATGCCTTGCGCGAACAGGCCCAATTCCATCTCGTCGCGGATGCGGTGGCGCAGCGAGCGGACCATCAGGGTCTTGGCGTGGCTGAGATTGCGGCGGGGGAAGGCTGCGAGGCGGGCGGCGAACTCGCGGGCTCTCGGCATCAGCTGGTCCGCAGGCAGGACCTCGCCAACGACGCCGAGGCGGTGTGCTTCTGCGGCACTCAGGGTCTCGCCGCTGAGCAGGAAATAGCGCCCGCGATTGGGACCGAGCACCATCGGCCAGATCATCTGGGTGCCGTCGCCCGGCGGCATGCCCCAGGGCATGTGAGTGGTATCGGCGAATTCGGCATGGTCTGCGGCGAGCACCACGTCGCACATCACCGGCAGTTCGGAATGGATCAGCGCGGGACCGTTCACCGCCGCGATCACCGGGACCGGAATGGATAGCAGGCCTTCGAGCATCGCCCGACTCTCGTCCATCATCCGGTCCCACATATCGTGGAGATCAGCCTCGGGGATCACCTCATTCTCGTCTCGCGCCGCCACGAAATTCTTGCCCGTGCCGGTGAGGATGACGACCTTGTTCTCCTTGTCCTTCGCGACGTCGGCAAAGGCCAGGCCCAGCTCGTTGTGATGGCCGGTGAGCGAGACATTCCACTGCACCTCGCCGCCACCCGAATGCATGTGCATCTCCAGCACGCCGTCATTTCTTTCGAAGCGGAGGGTCTCATAACGGTTCGCATAATCGGCCAGTTGCATTGTCTCTCTCCCTAGGAATTTCAGTCGAAAAAGGCGGCGGCGCGCTCGCCCAGCATCAAGGCGGTTGCCGCCGGGCAGCGGCGCACGACGCGCGGCATGATCGAGCTATCGACCACGCGCAATCTGTCGATGCCATGGACGCGGCAATGCTGGTCGACGACCGATGACTCCGGCGATGAGCCCATGCGGCAGCTGCTCGCCATGTGGATCGAGGTGCCCATGTGTTTCGCGACGAAGCGGTCGAGCGCGGCATCGTCATCCAGTTCAGCATCGCTGATGGCCGAGCGCTTCGCGCCCATTGCGCGGTATGGCTCGCTGGCGATCAGGCCGGCTGCAGTGCGCATGCCCTCGCGCATCCGGGCCTTATCGCGGGCGCTTTCGAGGTAGTGGTAGTGGAGCTCGGGCTTGGCGGTCGGATCGGCGGAGGTCAGGCGAATTTCGCCGCGGCTGTCGTCGCGCAGCATGATGCAGTTGAGCGCATGGTCGAAGCCAAAGCGGGCGTGGTCGAGAAACTTGCCGGGCGAGATACTGCCGAACATCTGTTTGAGCGTCATCGCGCGCTGCAACCAGGACTGGCCGTGAAACACGCTGTAAGTCGTCGGGATCGCCGACTGAATCAGCATCATGTCGCTGATCTCGTCCGAGGCTTCGCTGGTGAAATGCAGCGCGGCATGGGCCCAGGGGCCACTTTCAGGATCGGGAATCGGGCTGCTGCGCTTGGCCATGCGGAACGGCAGGCTGAGCGAGCAATGGTCAGTGAATTCGCGACCAACCTGCCGCAGCTCGTGGCGGAGCTCGATATCGTGGCGCTGCAATTCCTCGGCGGGGCCTATGCCGGAAACCATCAGCAATTGCGGCGATTTCACCGCGCCAGCGCTGAGCACGACCTCGCCGGCGTAGATATGGCTGACTTGCCCACCAGCCATCACCTCGACGCCAGTCGCCCGACTGCCCTCGAACAGCACCCGCTGCACCTCGGTATCGGGCTGGACGGTGAGGTTCGCGCGGGTCTGAGCAGGATCGAGATAGGCAAGCGCGGAATTCATGCGGATGCCGCCCGAATTGTTGGTCGGCAGCAGGCCGAAGCCGATCGAGTCGGGCCCGTTCATGTCCGGGTCTTCGGGGAAGCCAGCCTCGCTGCAGGCAGCAAAAAATGCGTGGTCGATCGGGACCAGCTCGTCCGGGGCCGCCCGGCGGATCGGCATTGGCCCGTGGCTCCCGTGAAACTGGTCGGTCAAGTCATGGTCGGTTTCGAGCTTGCGGAAGAACGGCAGCACCGCATCGTAGGACCAGGCGGCATTGCCTTCGCGCTCCCAGCTGTCGAAATCGGCGCGCACGCCCCGGGTGAACAAGGTGCCGTTCAGCGCGCTTGATCCGCCGACGACACGGCCTCGAGGGAGGGGCTGAAGCATGTCCTCGCTCAGCCTTGCGGTCAGGCTCCAATTGTTGGGATGGCCGGGCATCATCGAGCTCAGCACGCCGCTGTAGCGGAGCTCAGGCGGGAGTGCTTCCGCTCCGATGAAGCGGGGCCCGGCCTCGATCAGCAGCACATTGCGATTTGGGTCTTCGGACAGACGCGCGGCCAGCGGCGCGCCCGCCGAACCGGCGCCGACAATGACAATATCGTAGGTGGGCCGCATGAGGCTCAGTCAGTCGATATCGAGCGGGTAGAGCTTGAGCGCATTATCCCAGACGATCTTCTGCTTGCTGGCGTCCGACACTCCGTCAAGCCCGGCGATGTCTTCGTGGGCGCGGGCATATTGCCGGCCCTCGGGATGACTGAAGTCGGTTGCGACCACCACGCAATCATCGCCGACCCCGGCGATGACATCCTTGATCGCCGGATCGCCCGGCTCGGTCGAGATGAAGCACTGGCGCTTCCAGTAATCCATCGGCTGCATCGTCAAACCGGGGATCAGAATGTCTTCCCGCCCGGCCTGGTTGCCAACCTGCAAGCGGTGGAGCCAGGGTACCAGCCAGCCTGAACCCGCCTCGAGATGAGCGACGCGCAATTTGGGATGGCGTTCCAGCACGCCACCGATGATGAAGGACGCAATCGCCGCCATATTGCCGAAGATGAAAGCGGAGATACCCTGCGCGTAGAGCAGATCAGGATAGAGGTGATAAAGATAGGTGTCGCTGGCATTGAGCGCGCCGCAATGGACCCCGACCGGGACGTCGAGATCGGAGATCGTCGCCCACAGCCGGTCCATCTCTGGCGCGTAGAGCGGGTAAGGCCCGACGCGAGTGGGATTGATCGTCACTGCCTTGAAGCCCAGCTCCTTGACGCTGCGGATCGCTTCGTCGGCGGCGGCTTCGGGATCGCGCAGGTCGAGCGCGCCAGCACCGATCAGCCGCTTTTCGCTATCCGAGCAGAAATCGCTGAGCCAGTCATTATAGGCCCGGCGATAGGCTGCCGCGACATCGGCCCGGGTCTTGGGTGCCTCATTGGTGTAGAGGCAAGCGGTCGGATAGAGCACCATGTAGTCGATGCCGGTCTTGTCCATCGCATCGATGTAGCTGCTCACGGGAAACCCGGCGCGGGCATATTCGTCATAAACCTCGCCGAGATTGGGCATGACCGTGTTCACGCCATAAGACCCGAACGGCTGGTTGCAGTCACCGATGGTGACATTGTTGAAAAAGCCGAAGCCAGTCTCGCCGTCCTCATAGCCAACCCGCGTGATCGGCGCGTCGTCGCGGAATTTGGGATCGAGATATTTGTCCCACAGGTCGTCGGGTTCGACGACATGCGAATCGGTGTCGATAAAGCCAAATCTAGCCATTATTCGCTCTCCCGCAACGCCGCGCTCGCCAGGGAAAGCCGCTTCGCCGCTTGTCATTTTGATGGGACGAGCATCTTCCTTCGCGCGCAGACTGTAAACCCCCAGATTGCGGCCTGGCGCGCCCGGCTATTTCGCGGCGAGCCAATCGCCAAATTCGGACGAAATCGTGAGAAATCCTTCGTCCACCAGCTGCATCGGGCCCGTCAACCCGCAGGAATGCTCGCTCATCAAGTTCAGCGAGGGATTGACCTCCATCACCTTGGCATAGGCATCATATTCATCATCGGTGACCCAGCCATAACGGCCGGTCGACACCGCTTCGATGACCTTGTCGCGAAACGTCCGGTTGAAGGGGAAATGCAGCAGCGCAAAACTGCAATCAGCCAGCTTCGCATTCCTGACATTGTGCCACAGATGAAACGGCCTGAGCCGACCGCTGTTTGCAAACAGCGAGACCTTGGTGAGACTGTTCTCGCTTCCAAAAACGCGAAACCTGACGCCGCCACTGAACTTTTCGAGATAGTCCGGCACGATATTGCCGAACCGCTTCAGGAAAGGCGTTCTGTTGATCGATGCAGTCTCATAAAACGGAAACACCTCGACCGGGTCGAGATCGGTCGTGTCGGGAATCTCACCCATCGGCATGTTCGCAAACATGTCCAGCATCTGAGTGAGAGCGGCATCGAACCCCTCGCCATCGAGAAAGCCGGTCAATTCCTGCACGGACTTTGTGGAGATTCCGGGGTAGTAGAACAGTTCATCGACATCGACGAACAGGCACCAGCGACCCATTCCAAAGCGGTCGCACAAGTAGCGCTTGAACGTGTTTTCATAGGAATTGTAGGGCGCTTCACTCTGCAGGAGGATCACATCGGGCTGCGCCATCAGGTGCTCGACCGAAGCGTCCTGAGAGCCATTATCGAGGATGACGAACGCGCGAATGCCGATCTGCCGGTGATGCGCAAGAAAGCTCTTGAGCCATGGCATGCCGTTCCGGACCACCGAAAGCACGATTGGCTCACGCTTTCCCAGTTGGCCGAAATCGATCGGATTGCGCAGGGTCCGGACCTTCGAGGCCAGCAGTCTTCCACGAATTGTGAATTGTACGAAATCAAGTCGGTCAATCGCCGACCGGACACTCCGGAAAGAACCCGTCAAGCCGCTGCTTCGCGCCGCATGATAGATAATTTTCGCGATCTTCCGACATCTGCGAAGCTGGACAGAGCAAAATTCTCTCAGTCTCTCAAACGGCACCTGTGGAGCGCGGCGCTTCATGCAGTGTGCCTGACAAAACTCTTGAAGATACTGGAAATGCGGATAGAAATTGTATCATGGGGTCAGAATTGGCGCAACCGGATGGTGTTTCCCCGGGAATGGTCAGCCTGATCGTTCCTGCTCATAACGCGTCGCAAACTCTGGACCGGACCTTGTCCAGCGCAATTGGCCAGACATATCGCGAGCTTGAAATCATCGTCGTCGATGACGCTTCGAGTGACGGCACGGAGGATATCGTCCGAACTTGGGCGGAGCGCGACGATCGGATTCGCCTGGTGCGCAATGATACTTGCAGCGGAGTTGGCGGAGCCAGGAACCGGGGCGCTGCCGAGGCATCTGGCGCATATCTCTGCTTTTTGGACGCTGACGACCTGCTGACCCAGGACGCTGTCGAGGCAAGATTACAAAGCCTGCAATCCGCCAATGCCGATTTCTGCTTTGCGTGGAGCGCAGTGATCGACGATAGCGACGTCATCACGGGCTTCAATGAGCGAGCCATTGCGACTGACGACATCTTCGCGAAGCTCGTGCTTCACGGAAATATTCTTACCAATGGCAGCTGCATAATCGTGACCCGTTCAACCTTCGAAGCGGTTGGCGGGTTTTCGGAAGCCTTGTTCGCAGCCGGTTGTCAAGGCTGCGAAGATTACAAGTTCTATCTGGACGTCGCAAAACGCTTCAAGATTGCCAGCTGCGAGCGATTCCTCGTTGGTTATCGACGAAGTCGTGGCAATATGTCGGGCGACGGGGATAGAATGATGAAGTCCTTCGTCATGGTCCAGAAGGAACTCCTGCAATCCAATCCGGAGCTTGCCGGGATGGCGCGACGGGCACACGACATGCTGAAGTTCTATTTTGCGACCAGAAGCTTGCGGCAAGGCCGATTGAGAGAAGCGGCCAGACAGGCTTATCCGCTTATGGCCCGTGTCCCCATTCTCGCCTTGCGCACCCTGGCAGCCAAACTGAAGCGTTGGACACGCAGTTCGGGAGCTCTGCGGAGGGGATCGGTTTTCCCCTATGGGACTCTGTGCGAGGCCGCTGCACCCTCTCGGCATTCTGTGGTGAGCTGAGATGAAGGTCCTGGTGACCGGCGGTGCTGGCTATATCGGCAGCCATAGCTGCAAGGCGCTCGCTGCGGCAGGGCACGAAGTCGTGGTTTATGACAGCCTGGTTACCGGCCATGCCCATGCCGTGAAATGGGGTCCGCTCGAGATCGGCGATATTCGGGACCGCGAGCGCCTGGAAGGCGTCGTTGCCCAGCACGATCCCGACCTTGTCATGCATTTCGCCGCTCTTGCCTATGTCGGCGAATCCATGCGCGAACCGGCCCTCTATTTCGACGTGAATGTTTCGGGGACACTGACCCTGCTTGAAATAATGCTCGCGCGCGGCAAGGACAGGATCATATTCTCCTCGAGCTGCGCGACCTATGGCATCCCACAAGTCCTGCCAATCGGGGAAGATACGCCGCAACTGCCCGTGAATCCTTATGGCTTCACCAAATTGGCCGGTGAACGCATGCTGGCCGATTTCGAACAGGCCTATGGGTTGCGCTGGGCGGCGCTGCGCTATTTCAACGCTGCCGGCGCCGATCCGGACGGGGAGCTTGGCGAAGAACATTCGCCGGAGACTCACGCAGTCCCGCTGGCCGTTTTGGCAGCATTGGGCAAGGGGCCGGCTTTCCGCCTGCTGGGCCGTGACTTCGACACGCCCGATGGCACTGCGGTTCGTGACTTCGTCCATGTCAGCGACCTCGCCGAGGCGCATCTGCTCGCTGCCGAACATCTTGCTGGTGATGGCCGGAGCATCGCTCTCAATATCGGTACCGGTCAGGGCACATCGGTGCTGGCAGTTCTTGAGGCGATAGAGACGGTCACCGGTCGGGCCGTGCCGTTCGTGGATGGTGAGCGACGCGGCGGCGATCCGCCCAGCCTCTACGCCGATGTCTCGCTGGCTCGCGAAGTGTTGGGCTGGACGGCGAAATACACTAAGCTTGAGGACATCGCGGCCAGCGCTATCGACTGGTTCGACTGCGCGGGCTAGGCCCGATCTGAAGGGCAGCACAAACTCGCGTGCCATCTCGCGGCAGCAGAACAACGGAAAAGGCAGGAATGGAAGAGCTATTCGGCCGGCTGAACGGCCCCATCGATTTCGCGCTCTGGTCAGATGCCTTGATCGCCTTGGCAGTATTGGCCGTGATCGCCCTCACAGCCAGCCTGCTTACCAGGCTGGTGGTGGTCCGGCTGATCGAGCGGCTGATCGAACACACTTCCCTGCGCAAGGAAAGTGTCTCCATCGGCAAGATGGTCAGGCATTTTTCGAATGTGGTACCAGCAATTGTGATTGCAGAAGGCATCGGCCTGGTCCCCAATCTGCCCGCACAAATGGTTCTGGCCGTGGAAAGTATCACCTCGGCATTCATCGTCTTCACGCTCGCCCGCGTATTCTCTGATTTTCTTAGTGTCTGCAACGAGCTGTATGAGAATCAGCCTGACGCATCGGGCCGGCCGATCAAGGGCTATATCCAGCTTGGCAAGATCGGCATCTACGGTGCCGCAGCGATTCTCATCGTCGCGCAATTGCTGGGGCAGTCTCCCTTGCTGCTGCTGTCCGGGCTGGGCGCGCTGGCAGCGGTGCTGATGCTGATCTTCCGCGACACGCTGCTTTCCTTGGTCGCCTCGGTGCAACTTCAGAGCAACGACATGCTGCGCGTTGGCGACTGGATTGAAATGCCGCAGCTCAACGCCGATGGCGATGTCATCGACGTCGCCCTGCATACGGTGAAAGTCCAGAATTTCGACAAGACCGTCACTGCGATCCCGACGCACCGATTCATTTCGGATTCGTTCCGCAATTACCGTTTCATGAAGAAATGGGGCGGAAGGCGGATCAAGCGCGCCATCAATATCGACCAGGCGTCGATCTCCTTCCTGTCAGACGACCAATGGCAGGCGCTGCGCCGATTCACCCTGCTCGGTCCCTATATGGATGCAAAGGAAGCTGAACTGGCAGAGTGGAACGCCAAACAAGCGGAAGAATCCGAAGAGGAAGTGAACCAACGCAGGCCAACCAATTTCGGCAGCTTGCGAGCCTATATCATCGCCTATCTCAAGGCCCATCCACACATCACCCAGAGAGGCACGCTGCTGGTTCGCCATCGCGATCCAACCGACCTTGGCATGCCGCTGGAAATCTATTGCTTCACCGACACGCCGGTCTGGGCTGAATATGAAAGCATCCAAGCCGACATATTCGACCACCTGCTGGCGATCATGCCCGAATTCGGACTGCACGCCTTCCAGCAGCCAAGCGGCACTGACGTCAGGGATTCTGCCGGCGCGGGTGCAGGTGCAGCCTGAAGTTAATCCTGGCCGATTGAGCGCTTGTATGGTGCGCCGGGGTCCTTGTTGGGTACGCTGGTCACATCCGCCTTGAGCGTACCTACAAAGACTCACTCAGCGGCAAATCGCGCACGCGCTTTCCGCTTGCGGCATAGATCGCATTGGTGATCGCCGGGACTGCCGGTGGCAGGGCTGGCTCACCCAGGCCCGAGGGATCATTGTCGGTAACCACCCAGTCGATATCGATTTCGGGCACAACATCGATCCGCGGCAGCGGGTAGCTATCGAAATTCTGCTGCGCGATCGCGCCGTCGGTGAAGGTTATCTGCTGGTCGAGCACCTGGCCGACGCCGTCTATCACCGCGCCTTTCACCTGAGCCTCGGCCCCGAACGGGTTGACGATCTGCCTGCCGACATCGCCGGCCACCCAGACCTTGTTGACCTTCACATTGTTGCCCGAGACACTGACATCGGCGACTTCGGCAAAGTAACCGAGATGGCAGAAATAGAAGCCGAAACCCATGCCGCGCCCGGCTTCACGCGGACGGTTTGCCCAGCCGCTCTGCTTGACGACATGCTCGATCACACCGCGCGCCCGCGCAGTGCGGAAGGCCCAGCCCGAGCCCCATGAATTGACGTCCTTGCCGATCACCCTGTCCTCGGCGAGCAGTTCGAGCATCAGGCTGGGCAATTCCTTACCTGCAGCTTGCGCTACCTCGTCAAGAAAACCCTGGAACGCATAAGCCAACGCATTCGAACCCGGTGCGCGCAGCGGCCCCATCGGGATGACCGTGTCCATCACGTCCATCGTGTAGGTCAGGTCCTTGACCAGTTCTGCAGGGAAATGGGTCGGCTGCATGCTGGCTGAGCGATGCGGCTTGCCGCCGCTGCCCAAAGTCACGAAATGATCGGTGAAGGCGGTCAGCTTGCCATCGCCGTCGAGCCCGGCAGCAAAATTGTGCCAGCCTGCGGGGCGGTAATAGTCGCGCTTGATGTCCTCGGCCCGGTTCCACAGCATCTGCACCGGTTTGCCCGGCAGCGCCTTGGCGATAGCCGCGGCCTGCACCATGTAATCGGCAAAGAGCCTGCGTCCGAAGCCGCCGCCAATGCGCGTGATATGCAGGGTCTGCTTCTCCGCCGGAATGCCGAGATGCTTGGCGATCAGCGGAACCCCGCGCTCAGGCGTCTGGGTCGGTGCCCACATTTCAAGCGCGCCGTCCTGATAGACCGCAGTGCAGTTCTGGGGCTCCAGCGTGGCATGAGCGACGTAAGGATAGGAATAGCGCGCCCGCACTGTCTTTGCGGCACTGGCGAGCTGGCCATCAGCATCGCCGTCGCGGCGCAGCTCCGTGCCCATGGCGGCATCGTGGAGGCGGGAGGCTTCTGCCTTGTAGGCCGTAATCGAATGGCCCTTTGCGGGAGCCAGGTCCCATTCCAGCTTGAGCAGCTTGCGCGCCTTTTCGGCATACCAGTGGTTTGTCGCGACCACCGCGACGGTATCGGGCATGACGTCCGGTCCGCCCAGCTCATCGAGGCGCAGCACCGCGACCACGCCATGGGCAGCCTTTGCAGCGCTGGAATCGACGCTTTTCAACCTTGCGCCATGGGCCGGCGCGGTCTCAACCACGGCATGCAGCATGCCGGGCTGACCGGCATCGATACCGAACAGTGGCTCACCCTTCAGCACCCGGGCGCTATCAACGCCGACAATCGGCTTGCCGATGATGGCGAAATTTTTCGAGTCCTTGAGAGGCAGTTTTTCAAGCTCGGGCGCAGGCAGGCGCGCGGCAGCGTCGGCCAGCTCGCCATAGCTCCATTTGCGACCCGACGCCTTGTGGAGAACATAGCCCTTGTCCGTTGCAAGCTCGCTCGCAGCAACACCGGAAAGCGTGGCTGCAGCCTCCACCAGCATATGCCGTGCAGCCGCGCCGGCGCGGCGCATCGGAAGGTATTCGAAGCGGATCGCAAAGCTACCGCCCGCCCGCTGTCGTTCAAAGCGAGAAGGATCGAAATCGGCCTGCAGGACTTCGACGCTGTTCCAGTCGCAATCGAGTTCCTCTGCGATCAGCATCGGCAGCGCGGTCTTCATGCCCTGGCCGATTTCCGGGTTCTTGGCCATGATCGTGACCTTGCCGGCACGGTCGATGGTGACCAGATTAGTCAGCCTGATGGGCGCGGATGCGTGATGGTCAGCCCCTGCCGCTGAGGGCAGCGACAGGCTGAGCGCCAGACCGCCACCAGCCAGCGCCGAAACGCTGAGAAAGGCACGGCGATCGAGAACGAGATTATTGGGTTGTGCTGTCATCTCACGCCTCCTCCTGTCCGGAGGCGATCCGGATCGCCTGGCGTATGCGGGGGTAAGTGGCGCAGCGGCAGATATTGCCGCCCATCGCCGCATCGATATCGTCATCGCTGGGCTTGGGAACCTGCGCCAGAAGCGCATGGGCGCTCATCACCTGTCCGGCCTGGCAATAGCCGCATTGCATCACGTCTATCTCAAGCCAG
>JAQWKP010000239.1 GCA_029247785.1 Novosphingobium sp. | reverse complement strand
TGTGCGCGCGGCGCTCGACCGGCTCGTTGACATTCATGATCGTTGGCAGAACCACGATTCCGGCCCGCGGAGTGCCCTGCGGCCTGGCGAGCCAACCCGTCAGCCCCGTATCGCCATCGGCATACTCGATACGCTTCAACTCGCTCATTCGGGCAGAAAGTCCGGCACCGAGAGATAGCGCTCGCCGGTATCGTAATTGAAGCCGAGCACACGGGTTCCGGCGGGCAGATCGGCAAGCTTCTGGCCAATCGCTGCCAGTGTTGCGCCCGAACTGATGCCGACCAGCATGCCTTCTTCGGTCGCGCAGCGCCGGGCCATGCCCTTGGCGTCCTCCGGATCGACCTGGATTGCGCCGTCGATCGACTGGGTACGTAAATTGCTTGGAATGAAGCCGGCGCCAATGCCCTGGATCGGATGCGGGCCAGGCTGGCCACCCGAGATCACAGGCGAAAGAGTGGGCTCCACGGCATAGGCTTTCATATTCGTCCATTTCGCCTTGAGCACTTCCGCGCAGCCGGTTAGATGGCCTCCGGTGCCAACACCGGTGATCAGCACATCGATCGGTGTCTCGGCGAAGTCGGCCAGCAATTCCAGCGCGGTGGTCCGGGCATGGACATCGATATTGGCGGGATTGTCGAATTGCTGGGGCATCCATGAGCCGGGCGTGGTCGCGATCAGCTCTCGTGCCCGCTCGATCGCGCCCTTCATGCCTTTTTCGCGCGGTGTTAGATCAAAGCTCGCGCCATAGGCCAGCATCAGCCGCCGCCGCTCGATCGACATCGATTCGGGCATGACGAGGACCAGCTTGTAGCCTTTCACAGCGGCAACCATGGCCAGGCCGATGCCGGTATTGCCAGACGTCGGCTCAATGATCGTGCCGCCCGGTTTCAGGCTGCCGTCAGCCTCTGCCGCTTCGATCATCGCCAGGCCGATGCGATCCTTGATCGAGCCGCCGGGATTGGCCCTTTCGCATTTCACCCAGACCTCATGATCGGGAAACATCCGCGCCAGGCGGATATGCGGGGTGTTGCCAATGGTGTCGAGAATGCTTTCGGCCTTCATGGATCAGGCTCCCTTTGTCGATATTGCGGCGCGAATGTCTTTGCCCTGAGCAGTTCCGGAAAAATCCAGGCCCATAGGGCGGTGACAACTATGGCACCGACGCCGCCAAAAACAACCGCTCCTGACACTCCCAGCAGAGCGGCAGCAACGCCCGATTGCATCTCGCCAAGTTCGTTCGATGCGGAAATCGCGAGGCCCGATATCGCCGACACTCTTCCGCGCACATCGTTGGGCGTATTGAGCTGGACCAGTGAGCTGCGCACGAAGACCGAGATCATGTCCGCCGCCCCGAGCAAGGCCAACAGGACAAGCGACAGGGCGAAGCTGCGGGAGATGCCGAATGCCGCGGTCATTGCGCCAAAAACAGCGACCGCCAGCAGCATCTTGAGCCCGACATTGTTTTCAAGCGGTTTCCAGCTCATCCACAAGGCGACGAGGGCAGCGCCCACCGCGGGAGCCGCGCGCATCTGGCCAAGCCCTTCGGGGCCAACCTGCAGGATGTCGCGGGCAAATACCGGTAGCAAGGCGGTTGCGCCGCCCAGCAGCACTGCGAACAGGTCGAGCGTTATGCAACCGAGCAGGAACCGCTCATTCCACACGAATTGGAAGCCGCCGATAATCTGGCGCAAGGGTTTGGCTTTGCCGACATCGTCCTGATGCCGGGCCATCTTGCCAATTGTCAGAATGCCGATGCAGGAAAGGACAAGCAGGACCGAGGCGGTCCAATAGGGCAGGGCGGCATCGCTCGCGAACAGGAAGCCGAATATCGCCGGCCCGGCAACGGCTCCCGCCTGCCAGGCGATTGAATTAAGCGCTATCGCCCGTGGAATCAGCTTGGCAGGAACAATATTAGGGGCGATCGCGGAAACCGCCGGATTGACGAAAACCCGAACCGAACCGTGCAGCGCCGCAAAGGCGAACAGCAGGGGCAGATTACGGACCCCCATCCAGGTCGATGTGGCGAGGGCGAGCGCGATTGTCAGATCGGTGGCAATCGCAATCGCGGCGACGTAGCGGCGGTCGAACCGATCGGCCACCAGCCCGGCAATTGGGGTCAGCAACATCAGCGGCACGAATTGCGCCAAGCCAAGCAAGCCCAGTTGGAGTGCGGCCTGGGGAATGCTCATCGCATAGTCGCTGCGGGCGATGTCGTAGAGCTGGTAGCCGATAATCACGACCATTCCGGTGGTCGCGATCATTGATGCGAATCGCGAAAGCCAAAACCGGCGGAAATCGGGAATTTGAATGGGTGAAGTTGGCTCGCTCACATGAATGCAATGACAGCGCGGCGACTCCTTGCCAAGCATTCGCTTTCACCAATGCTCAGAATGAAACCCTTGCGGTCAGGCGAACGTTGCGGCCTGCGATGGGCACGAAGTCACGCGTGAATGAAGCGGCGCGGCGTCCGACTACGTCGAATATATTCTCAGCCGCAAGTACGAGTGTCAGCGGACCATCCTCGCCCAAGGCTCTCCAGGTCACGCTGGCATTGACCACGGTGAAAGCGCGGGTTGGAAATTCCTGTGCGGCAACTCGTCGCTGGGCAGCATTCCATTCCACCTCGCCGCGCAGAGTCAATGCGGGCGCGGTGAGTTCCAGCCCACCCTGGATGCCTAGCGGGGGAATGCGCGGCACCGGCCCCATTCCGCGTTTGAGGCTGGCATGGGTGTAGTCCGCCGAAGCATCGAGCGTCATTATTCGGGCGTTCCATTGGGCGATCTGATGCGATGCCTGGATCTCAAAGCCCTGAAAGCGCGCGGGTAGCTGCCGGTACTGAAATACGGGAAGTCCATCATTCATGCCGCCGGTTGCCATCGGCGTGATGAATCCCCTGAAATCGATCCGATAGATGGTGAGGTTGGCCGTGGTCCTGGCCGAACGATACTCAAGATAGGCTTCAATGCTGTCGCTGCGTTCTCGCGCGAAAGTGCGATTTCCGATCTCGAATGCCTGGGTTGCGATATGCGCCCCATTGGTGAGCAATTCTTCGGAAGATGGCGCTCTCTCGCCATGCGCATAGCTAACGCCCAGCTTGAGCGGCTCCGAGATCTGCCAGGAAAACCCGCCGGCACCTGCCGCCAGCGAAAAGTCGCGGTCGAAACCTGCCGACCCGGCCCGTATCACGACATTCTCCAGCCTGCCTGCGGCCTGGACTTCAATTGGGCCGATCTTGACGGATTGCAGGGTAAAAATACCGAAGCGTTCTGCCGTGTGGTCCGGCAGGATGGCCTCCATACCGTCGAGGGTCAGCTTCCCCCACGAATATTGGATGCCGCTGCGCCCGCGCCATCCGCCATTATCTGCCTGAACCAGCTCGAGGCGGGATTCAAAGCCCTTGCGCGCAAAATGCGTGCCGATTGCGCCATCTTCTTCGAGTTCGTCGTGGGCGTAATTGGCATATCCACCTCGCAGCTGGATGGTGTCAAGGAACCCGGTGAGCTCGATTTCGCCGCGAAAGTCAAAGCGTGTCTGGCCCATATCGATCGACACACCTTGCTCGTCCGAACCCGGGCGGCCCGGAATGCCGTAGCGACTATCGACTCGCTGGACCGAGATGCCGACATTGCCTCCATCGCCGATAAAAGCGAGGCCCGCGCCAAAGGTGCTTCCCTGCGCGAAACTATTGGCGATGCGGTTCCTGTCCTGTGCACTTTGCTCAAGGGCATTGGCTGCTGCGCCATCGCCGACGGCGCGTGCGGCTGCGGCTCTGTCCAGCAATTCGGCCTTGAGCGGTTCGGAGACGAGCTTGCCGCCGACGCGCTCGTCATTGGCATCGTGCCAACTAGCGTCAACATGGGCGACCAGCTTGGAACCCAGTGCGAATTCCGTAGATCCGGCAGCCGATTTGCCGTCGGATACGCTGTCGAACGAGGTGAGGGCGGTTACATCGAATTGGCCGTCTGGCATGCCGCGCGGGATTCGTTTGTCGTGGACGATCACCGCCCCGCCAATTGCCTGTCCGCCATAGGCCAGCAGGGCAGGGCCGTGGAGCACGTCGATATGGTCGACAGTCAGCGTGTCGAGAGCGACGCCGTGGTCGGCCGAGACGCTGGACGCATCGAGCGATCCGATGCCATCGATGAGGACCAGCACTCGGTCGCCGGACAGGCCGCGCAATACTGGCCTGGATACCCCGGGGGCAAAGCTGGTTGCCGATACGCCGGGTAGTTTCGCGAGCACGTCGCCGATTTGCGGTGATGAGGCGCGGAGGAGTTCGTCGCCCTCGATCTCGATTGTGCCGGCCATCAAGCCGAGTTCGCGCAATGCGTGGGCGGATACGACGATGTCATCGGATCGTTGGTTGTTATCGTCCGGTGCTGAGGCTTCGGCATGGGCCGGTCCGGCCGCTGCTATGAGTAGCCCCGCCGCAAGACACGGGGTCAGAGCAATCCGCAGGAGGGGTGGCGAGTACATGCCTCCCCATAATTGTTATGTTATACCATATCAAGCTTTGCAAAGCTCAAAGGCTCACAAGGGCGAACTTCGTGAATTAGCGGCTACGACGAAGACGCGGATTGGGCTGGAGCGTGTCGATCAGCTTGAGGAATTCCTCAAGGCGAATGATTCGCTCGAACTGATAGCCAGCACGATCATCATGCGCCCAGATCAAATGAGCCTCGATTTGCCCGACAATCGGCAAGCGGATCGTCAATCGCTCGCCGCGACTAAGCTGTGATTCGCCAGTCGTCATGAATCCCTGTGCAGAGATATTGACGATATGCAGATGGACATCGCCGTGCTGGCGATGCTCGGCAATAAGTTTGTGATCGAGCGGATGACGCATTGCGCGGCGCTTATCCGTTACGGTGAGTTGAGCACCTGAACTCATGATATGTCTGTCACTCCAGCTTGACCCGAAATGCAAGAATGCCAGCAAATGGCAAAAATTGGGTAAACCGGCAGAATTTTGCCGGTCAAATCTTGCCGAATCTGCTGCTTATGCTGGTTTGAGGAGGCCGTGTTTCTTCTTGCCCAGGCTAAGCTTGCGCGATTCTCCGTTGGCAAGCTGGATGAGAAAGCCCGGATCAAGCACCGGCTCGTCGTCGAGTCGAACAGCTCCCTCGCCAATTTTGCGCTTGGCCTCACCATTCGATGCTGCAAAGCCAATCGCGGTGCATGCGGCAGCAAGGCGCATGCCCTCGGCCGGAACATCGAGACTGGGCAAGTCTTCGCCTAGGCCGCTACCTGCAAATGTGGTTCGTGCGGTCTCGTCGGCCATGCGTGCGGCATCCTCACCGCGGCACAATTTTGTCACTTCGTTGGCGAGGACGACCTTGGCATCGTTGATCTCTGCCCCTTCCAGGGCTTCGAGCCGGGCGATCTCGTGGAGCGGCAAGTCGGTGAACAGGCGCAGGAAGCGAGCAACATCGCGGTCGTCGCAATTGCGCCAATATTGCCAGAAATCATACGAAAGCAGTTGGTTCTCGTTCAGCCAGACAGCACCGGTGGCGGTCTTGCCCATCTTGGCACCATCCGCGGTGGTCAGCAGCGGAGTGGTGACGCCGAACTGCTCAATGCCCTCCATGCGCCGCGTCAGCTCGATGCCGTTGATGATATTGCCCCATTGGTCCGAGCCGCCCATCTGAAGCCGACAATCATGCCGCAAGGCCAATTCCCGGAAATCATAGGCTTGCAAGATCATGTAATTGAATTCGAGGAAGGTGAGTGGCTGCTCGCGATCGAGCCTGAGCTTGACCGAATCGAAAGTCAGCATGCGGTTGATGGTGAAATGCGGGCCGACGTCACGCAGCAGCTCAACATAAGAGAGCTCGCTCAGCCATTCGTCATTATCGACCATTATCGCATCGGTCGGGCCATCGCCGAATGTTAGTAGCCGTTCGAAGGCGTTGCGGATGGAAGCGATGTTGGCCTTGATCGTCTCACCGGTTAGCAGCTTGCGGCTCTCGTCCTTGCCAGACGGATCGCCGACTTTGGTCGTCCCGCCGCCCATCACCACGATCGGCTTGTGTCCGGCCTGTTGCAGGCGGCGCAGGAGCATGATCTGCACCAGCGAACCGACATGCAAAGATGGCGCGGTGGCATCGAAGCCGATATAGCCGGGCACAATCTGCTTGATTGCCAGCGCATCGAGGCCTGAGGCATCGGTGAGCTGGTGGATGTAGCCACGCTCGTCGAGCAGGCGAAGCAGGGTTGAATTGTAGGTCATGGTTCTCTTTGATTTTGGCGGGCGGTTAGCACGGAGTGGCGCCATTGGAAACGCATAGGCTGATTCCGCATTCAACTTCGTCGCCAGTCGCCGTGGAGAGCATCAGCGCAAAGCTCGTCTCCTTCGCTGATGGCTGGCTGCAATTGCGCTGGCGGATCGAAGGGAGCGGGAAAATCATCGTTCCGCATTTCGCCGGCAAGTCTCGCGCAGATGCATTGTGGCGAACGACATGCTTTGAAATGTTCATTCGCGCTGGCGATGGCGAGAGCTATTGCGAATTCAACCTGTCACCGTGCGAACAATGGGCCGCATATGACTTTGCTACCTATCGCAAAGGCATGGCCGAACGGGCGATGCCTCGCGAGCCGGTCTGCTCATTCCGAAGCGGCAGCTCGTTCGCAATTTTCGACGCCGCGGTGCCGATGTCCGGATTGTCTGATTTGCCGTGGCACTATGGGTTGGGCGTGGTCATCGAAGAAGAAGG
>JAQWKP010000257.1 GCA_029247785.1 Novosphingobium sp. | reverse complement strand
AAGGCTTCTCGCATTTCGGGCACTCGTGGCCCTGTCCGAAGCGAACATCAAAAAGATGCTGCA
The DNA here is from genome assembly GCA_029247785.1 of Novosphingobium sp. Classification (GTDB taxonomy): domain Bacteria; phylum Pseudomonadota; class Alphaproteobacteria; order Sphingomonadales; family Sphingomonadaceae; genus Novosphingobium. The sequence goes on along the minus strand of JAQWKP010000257.1, from coordinate 11,662 downwards.
AGCAAGTCTCGTCATCGGGAAATTGCTTGAAGAAAGCGGCTATTGTCTGAGGCTTAGTTTTCATACCTCACTATATACGGCACTCCGTTACGTATGGCAAGGGGATAACTCCGTAGGATTTCAACTGGAACATATCATGAACGAATCGAATCGCCAAGGAGACACCCCATGTTGCTACGCCGGATCGAACGCTTCCTGCACCAAACCGGAATGCCCTGGACCAAGTTCGGACGCCTCGCCGCGCATGATCCAAGATTCGTCGCTGACCTGCGCAATGGTCGCACTCCGCGCGAACGGACCGCCAAACGCATCGACCATTTCATCGAGACCTATCCGGAGACCAGCAATGCAATTTGATCCCGATGCCCACAAGGACATGGTGGCAGCCCTGCGCAGCCAGGGAGCGCGAGGGCCATGGCTGCGCCTGCTCTCTGCCGTGCTGGAGCTGGCCGGAGGCAAGGCCGAATTCCTGCGCCACAAGGAGCGCGCATGGTCCAGCGTCACCTTCTCCGGCTCCCGACATACGATCGGGCTGCGATTCACCGGCCAGAAGGCAATCGAATCCGGCGAGGCCTTCATTGTCGCCCTGCCCGAGCACGAGTTCACAATCCCGAGCCAGCTGGTCGCCGATGCGACGATCAACGCCGTCGATCACGAAATCGGCGATACGCCGGTCCTCACGCTGGAGGCCGAGCTGTTATTGCTGGATGAGTGCTGAACTACGCCCAGATTTCCTCGTCCGTCGGCACCTGCTTGTCAACGATCACCTTACCGATGCGCGAGACATTCATCAGATGCTTGTAATCCAGGTTCTCGGAGATCGAATTTCCACCCCATGATCCACAACCCAGCGTCGTCGTGGGCGCAAAGCCATTGGTCAAAGACCCCCCGGCGGTGAGCGAGCTGGCCTGGTTAATAACGAGCCGGCTGATCGGCAGTTCAAGCCCAGCATGTTCGATATTTTCGTCGTCATGGGAATGCAGCGCCGCCGAGTGTCCGGCCCCCTCGACCAGGAGATTGGCCTTTGCCTTCTGCACAGCGTCCTCAAACCCCGTGTAGCGAAGGATTGCCACGACCGGGCAGAGCTTTTCCTTTGCCAGGACATCATGCTCGCCTGCCCCCTTTGCTGGCAGCAGGATCAACCGTGCGCTATCGGGAACATCGATCCCTGCCATCGCACCGACCGACCGAGCCGAAATCCCGACGACATCTTTGTTGAGATGCCCGCCCGGGAACACGACGTCGCGCAGCGCTTGGATTTGCGCCTCGTCATCGGTATACCAGACCTTGCCGGTCTCGATGAACGCACGGACGACTTCCTCGAAGGCTTCTTCTGGCGCGAGAACGAACTGTTCGTGTGAGCAGATGATACCATTGTCGAATGCGGCCCCGGTAACGATCTTTTCGACCGCTTCCTTGATATCCACGCCGCGATCGATGATCACCGGGACGTTGCCCGCGCCGACCCCGAATGAGGGTCTTCCCGATGAGTAGGCGGACTTCACCATCGCCCCGCCGCCAGTCGCGACGACCACATCGACGCCCTGCATCAGCTGCTGCGTCTTGGTGATCGAGCCATTGGTGACAACCTGGATGAGATCTTCGGGCCCGCCATGCGAGCGCACGATCTTCATGAATTCCTCGGTGAGAAATTCGGAGCATTCCTGAGCCTTGGGATGCGGAGCAAAAATCACCGAATTGCCCGTTTTGAGCGCGAACATGCCGTTGCACATCGGAGTGACGATCGGATTGGTGATCGGTGTCACCGCGCCGACCACGCCCATCGGCTTTGCGACATAGACGAGGTGAGATTCCGGGTCCTCTCCGATAATGCCGCGCGACTTCTTGCCTTTCAGGCTGTTCCAGATGACGCGGGCCTTGCCCTTTTTCTTGAGGACCTTGTCCTCATAGACGCCAATCCCGGTCTCATCGACCGCCATGCGCGCAAGCTTTTCGGCATTGTCATAGACATATTTGCCAAGGTCGCGAACGATGCCATCGACCTGCACCTGGTCGTAACTCTCATAGTCCGCCTGCGCGATCCGCGCCTTGCCGATCAGCCCCATAATCTCCGGATCGACCAACACCGCACTGTCTGCTGTGCTCATGGCAATTTCCTTTCAGCTGCGGGCGACTCCCGGTCGCTCCACGCTTGAATTCACTCGCGCCGTCAATAGGCGGCGGCGCTCTTGCGTCAATTGCATATAGTCGTCTGTGCCGGCGAAATCACCCCGCGGCGCGATCGAGCCTATTCCCGGCGAATCACCAGATTTCGGATTTCGCTCATGTCTTCCATCGCAAAGCGAATGCCCTCGCGGCCGAGACCGGAATCCTTCACCCCGCCATAGGGCATGTTGTCGACCCGGTAGGATGGGACATCATTGACCACCACGCCGCCGACATCGAGCTTGTCCCATGCCAGCAGCACCTTGTGGACGTCGCGCGTGAAGACACCTGCCTGCAATCCGAATTTGCTGTCATTGACCTCGGCCAGCGCATCCGGCCAGTCGCTGTACTTTGACATGATGACGGCCGGACCAAAGGCTTCTTCGCGATAGAGATCGCTATCCGTCGGGCAATCCTCGACCAGCGTCGCCTGCATCATGTTGCCTTCGCAGCCGCCGCCCGCAAGCAGCTTTGCACCGCCTGCGACAGCGCCATCGACCCAGCCCTTGAGCCGCGTCGCCTCGCGCTCGGAAATCATCGGACCGACGAAAGTGTCGCGCTTCTTCGGATCGCCATGGACCAGTGAACCGACCCGTTCTGCCAGCATGTCGCGGAGCTGGTCATAGATATCGGCATGGGCGATCACCCGCTGCACGTGGATGCAGCTCTGGCCGGACTGGTAATACCCGCCGAATATGATGCGTTCGAGCGCGTGATCGAGATCGGCATCGGCATCGACAACCACGGCAGCATTCCCGCCCAGTTCCAGTACGACCTTCTTCTTGCCGGATCGCGCTTTTAGGTCCCAGCCCACGCCGGGCGATCCAGTGAAGGAAAGAAGTTTCAACCTCTCGTCGGTGGTGAACATATCAGCACCGGCACGACTCGCGGGCAGAACCGAGAACGCGCCTTCGGGCAGGTCGGTTTCGGCCAGCACCTCACCCATGATGATCGCGCCGAGCGGAGTCAGGCTCGCCGGCTTCATCACGAAGGGACAGCCGATCGCGATAGCCGGGGCAATCTTGTGCGCGGCCAGGTTCAGCGGGAAGTTGAACGGCGAAATGAAGCTGCACGGTCCCACCGGCACCCGCCGCCACATGCCGATCATTCCGGCAGCGCGCGGCGATATGTCGAGCGGCTGGATCTCGCCATAATTGCGCACCGCTTCCTCGCCAGCGATACGGAAAGTGTCGATCAGGCGAGTGACTTCACCCTCTGAGTCGACAATCGGCTTACCGGCCTCGATGCATAGCGACCAGGCAAGCTCGTCAAAGCGTTCCTGGAAGCGCTTCACGCAATGGTTGAGCACATCCTGGCGCTGGTAATTCGCCATTTCCGCCATCGGTTCGGCGGCTCGCACCGTCCCGGCGATTGCTTCCTCAATGATATCGGGCGTCGCCAGCGCGGTACGGTAGGCGACCTCACCGGTATATTTATCGGTGACCTCAAGGTCAGTGTTGGGCTGCACCGCCTTGTTGTTGAGATAGAGCGGATAAGTATCCTGAAGCGTGACCATCTAAATTCCCCAAAGTGGCGTCAGACCTCGGCCGACAGCTTCTTGATATCGATATTGAGGATCTGGTCATTCTCCGAATAATCTACCGGGCAATCGATCAGATGCACGCCTGGCGTATCGCGGCAATGGGCGAGCAGCTCCTTCAAATGATCCGAGCTTTCGACCCGGTGCCCCTTGGCGCCATAGCTCTCTGCATATTGGACAAAATCCGGATTGCCATAGGTCAGGCCAAAGTCTTCAAAGCCCATATTCGCCTGTTTCCAGCGGATCATACCATATGAATCGTCGCGCAGGATCAGCACTGTGATGTTGAGGCCGAGGCGGACTGCGGTCTCCATTTCCTGGCTGTTCATCATGAAGCCACCATCGCCGCAGATCGCCATAACCTTGCGGTCCGGATAAACCATCGCGCTGGCCATTGCCGAAGGCAGCCCCGCACCCATCGTTGCCAGCGCATTGTCGAGCAGCACGGTATTCGGCTGGCTCGCGGTATAGCCCCTTGCGAACCAGATCTTGTAGACACCGTTGTCGAGGCAAATGATGCCATCATCGGGCATTGAATCACGCACCTGCTGAACAACATGAGGCGGGAAGATCGGAAAACGTGCATCAGCGGCGAGCGGCGCAGTGTGGTCCAGCTCGGCCTGGCGATAGGACAGCATGTGATCGACCGACCAGCTCCCGCTGGGCACGATATCTTCCTTGATTTGCCAGACGGCATTGGCGATGTCGCCGATCACTTCGATATGCGGGAAATAGACCGGATCGACCTCGGCCGTCTTGGTCGAGATGTGGATTACGCAAGGCCCGCTATCCTGATCTTCGGCATGCATGAAGAAGGGCGGCTTTTCGATCACGTCATGGCCGATATTGACGATGCAGTCAGCATCCTCGATCGCGCGATGGACGAAGTCATTGGCCGATAACGCGGCGCAGCCCAGGAATTTGGGGTGCCGCTCGTCGATTACGCCCTTGCCAAGCTGGGTTGTCAGGAAAGGAATACCCGTCTTTTCGATGAATTGGTGAAGCATTCGGCTAGTCATGGTGCGATTGGCGCCCGCGCCAATCACCAACACCGGACATTTTGCGCCTTCGAGGGCCTTAACCGCCTGGCGGATAGACTTCACGTCAGCAGTGGGGCGGCGCACCGTGCTGCGCTGCAAGGGACGCGAATCGGTTTGCTCGTCAGCAATATCCTCGGGCAGTTCGATATGGGTCGCGCCCGGCTTTTCTTCCTCGGCAATGCGGAATGCCTCGCGAGTTCGGCTGGGAATGTTGTCCGAAGACGCCAGCTGGTGAGCGAACTTGGTGATCGGCGTCATCATCGCGACGACATCGAGGATCTGGAAGCGGCCCTGCTTCGACTTCTTGATCGGCTTCTGGCCGGTAATCATCAGCATCGGCATCCCGCCGAGAGTCGCATAGGCTGCGGCGGTGACGAAATTGGTAGCGCCCGGACCGAGCGTTGCGAGGCAGACGCCGGTTTTGCCGGTGTGGCGGCCATAGGTCGAGGCCATGAAGCCTGCGCCCTGCTCGTGCCGCGTCAGAATGAGCTTGATCGTGTCCGACCGTGACAACGAATCGAGAAAATCGAGGTTCTCCTCACCCGGAACGCCGAAGACATATTCGACACCCTCTTCTTCAAGACACTCGATGAACAGATCCGATGCCTTGATTTTCTCGCCACCCGCCATTGCTATCTCCCCATGTTCATTAATCTCAAGCCTATCAAATGGATGTTCGGGTGTCACTGGAGATACGTTACGCAATGCCCATCAATAGCCCAGAGATAGGTCGACCACTCCCGCCAGGAGCTCGCCTCGCTCCCAGCACGTGACATTTTCGATAAACCGCTCAGCGCTGCGTTCGATCAGCCTCGTTTGCGAACGACCCGACAAATGCGAGGTGATGTGGACATTGTCGAAGCCCCAGAGCGGATGATCGGAGGGTAGCGGCTCAGGGTCAGTGACATCGAGAAACGCACCGCCGACCTGCCCGCTGGTCACCGCCGCCATCAGCGCATCCTGATCGATCACGGGACCGCGCGAGAAATTGAGCACCGCCGCGCCCGGTTTCATCGCTGCGAATTCGGCCTGGCTCATCATCTTGTCGGTATCTGCTGTCGAAGGCACCGCGATCACCACCCAATCGAACTCTCCAAGCCGGGCGCGCCACTGATCGGCGGTGAGTACGCCGGGCGCGGGATTGCGCCGGACCATGGTCACATCGACATCCCAGGTCTTGAGCAGCTCAGCCGTCCTTCCGCCAATGCCTCCGGCCCCAATGATCAGCGCCTTGCTACCAAACAGCTCCAATTTGCCTGGCGCGTCAGCCAACCATTCGCGCCGCTCCTGAGAACGCACCACCTCGCGATAGCCCTTGGCGATCACCAACATGCCCATGACGGCATATTCGGCGATAGTGATTGAATTGAGCCCGGCGGAATTGGTCAAGGTCACGTTCCGTTCGCCCAACAAGTCGAGCGGGAAGAAATCGACGCCGGCAGCCAGGGTGTTCAGCCATTTGAGGTTCTCGGCCAGCTCCAGAATCTCGCGCACCGGAGTACCGTCGAAACTGTCAAACCAGCCAATCTCGGCCTTGGGCACAAGGGCTCGCAGTTCATCGCCATTAGCGAAATAGTAGGGCTCGATGCCGGCGGGCAGACGGCCTTCGACAAAGCGCCGTGTGAATGCGTTGAGGACGGCGATGGTCATGATTGCTTTCCCAACTTACCCAGCATCGGCGGAGTATGCAGGGTTTGAGCGAAACTGAAAGCGCGCGTGACCAACGGCGGGACATTGCTCGCCTCCGGGTGTTGCGGGTTCATCAGCACGATATCGGCCTCGGGCAACACCATCGAGGGGACTGCTGCCAGCAGCGAGCGCCTCGAATCGAGCCATTCGTCAACAAAGCGCCGCCTGGCCTCATCACCCTCGCTGACTATTGATTCCGCAACGCAATCAATCTCTGTCCAGCCCAGCACGAAATCGTCTTCGACTGTCGACAAATCTTCCTGCAAGTAGCGCAGCGCCACCAGCACCGCGAGCGCCGCTTCGCTAGTGAAATTCACCACTGGCTTTCCCGGCGAAGAATAGCGTGCGCCGTGCCGCTGCGGCCCTGCCCCGTCGAGCGCTACGAATGGCGCGCGGGTGAGCCGCCACAGCTTCATTTGCCGAGTTTCCACTCCCAGCCCAGCGGATCGCCGTCCATCAATTCGACGCCCTGTGCTGCAAGCTCATCGCGGATCATATCGGACGTGGCAAAATCCTTTTCGGCGCGAGCAGCCTTTCGGCGAGCGAGTGCATCCTCGATCTCCATTTCGGTCGTCTCAGTATCCTTCGGGGCGATGCGCAGGTCGGTTCTGGCCAGATGTTCAACTCCAAGTCCAAGAACCCTGTCCATATAGCAGACCGCCGACAGCACGCAGTCGGGATCGATCTTCTTCAGCGACAAGCACTCCTCAAAAGCCGTCAACGCGTCTGCCGTGTTCAGGTCGTTTGCTATCGCTTCGGCAAAGCTTCCCACCGGTTCGGAAGTCTTCTTGTTGTACTCCCAACTATCGGCATGCCAATCAGCTCCGTGGCGCTCTTGCTGGAGCGCCTTCCAGCGGTCCATGGCGATCACTAGCCGCTTCAGCCGCGTCAGCGCAGCCCCCAGCCCTTTCCAGCTGAACTCCAGTTCGGACCGGTAATGCGCCTGCAGGCACATCATGCGATAGGCGAGCGGATGGTAGCCCTTGTCGAGGAGCAACTGCAGCCGCAGGAACTCGCCCGAGGATTTGCTCATCTTCCCCGACCGTTCGACCAGGAAATTATTGTGCATCCACAGCCGCGCGCCTGAATTGCCGGGCACATCGAGGCCATTGGTGCAGCAGAAAGCCTGGTTCTGAGCAATCTCATTGGGGTGATGAATTTCGCGGTGGTCGATCCCGCCAGTGTGGATATCGAAGGGAAAGCCGAGCAGTTTGCCGCTCATCACCGAGCATTCGAGGTGCCAGCCCGGCGCGCCCCTGCCCCAGGGCGAATCCCATTCCATCTGGCGCGTCTCGCCCTCAGGTGTCTTTCGCCAGATCGCAAAATCGGCCGGGTGACGCTTGCCGTCGACCTGCTCGATCCGGCCCTCGCCTTCGTCTTCGTCCGTCTGGGCACGGGCGAGACGGCCATAGTCGGCCACACTCGATACATCGAAATAGAGCCCGCTCTCGAGCTTGTAGCAGTGCTTGTCTGCGATGGATTCAGCGAATTCCAGCATCTGCGGAACATAGTCGGTCGCAATCGACCATTCAGCCGGCTGGCGAATGTTCAGCGCCTTCACATCGGCCCAATAGGCCTCGGTGTAGTGCTTCGCGATGTCCCAGATCGACTGGGCCCGCTCCGCTGCCGCCTTCTCCAGCTTGTCCTCGCCCGCATCGGCATCATCGGTGAGGTGGCCTACATCGGTGATGTTGATCACATGGGTGAGGTCATAGCCCTTGAACGACAAAGTGCGGCCCAGAACATCAGCGAAGACATAGGCGCGCATATTGCCAATATGCGGGTAATTATAGACCGTCGGCCCACAGCTATAGACCCGCGCTTCGCCAGGATGGACCGGCTGGAAGGTTTCGATAACGCGAGTGAGGCTGTTGAACAGCTTGAGTGGAACGGCATCGCTCATGGCGCGTGGCCTTACGCGGGGCGGCCTAAAGGTCAAGCTTAGGCGGCAAGCAGCATCAGAACGCCTGCCATGACCAGGCTCATGCCGGCCAATTCATGCCGGGCGACACGCTGGCCAGTCAATCGCCCGGAAAGCAGCGCCGCAAACGGCAAGTCGGCGAGCGCAAGGGTTCGGACATTGGCAGCCGGTGTCAGCGAGAATGCGGTGAAGAAAAAGGCCGAAGCCGTCGCACCCGCCAGTCCAGCCCCGACGCTGCGGCGCCACTCACGTATCGAGCCGAACAGGCCCGCCCGGTCGAACAGCGCAAGCCATCCGCCCAGCATCACCGTCTGCATCACTAGCGATGCCACCAGCACGCTCAGCGAGCGCACGACGAAACCGCCATCAGGCAAGGCCTCTATCCCACCGCGAAAGGCAATCGAGGAAAGGCCAAACAACGTGCCCGACAGGATCCCGACAGAGATCATCCATTTTTCGCCGAACAATTGGCGATACTGATCGGGCGGAAGCGAAGCGACCAGCACGCCCACGGTTACCACCGCGATCGCCAGCCATGACAGTGCAGGTAGCGTATCGCCCAGAATCACGACACCGAGCAGCGCGACGGTCACCGGCTCCGTCTTGATATAGGCATAGCCCACCGAAAAGGCGCGCCTGCCCATCACCACCAGCATCAAAGCCGTGCCGCCGATCTGACAAGCACCGCCAAGCGCGGTCCAGCCCAACACTTTAGCGTCGAATTGCGGAAAGCTCTCGCCAAAGATCGCCAGCGCAGCAGAGAGGAAGATCACCGCAAACGGCAGGCCATAGACAAATCGCACCTGCGTCGCGCCCAGAGTGCCGATCTTTGCAGTGAGAGAGGCTTGCGCGCCATTTCGCACGACCTGCGCAGCCGATGCCGCCAGCGTCAGCGGAACCCACAGGAACGGCCAGACCATCTCAGCCAGCCTTGTCCAAGACGATCACGAATCGCCGATGAAGCGGACAGCCTCAGCAGTCGGCGCACGGGTGCGTTCGAATGTGTTGAGCGGCGCATCCGGGTCGGGATGACCGATTGCCATGCCGCAGAAGAACACATGCGTCTCGTCGCTGATGCCAAGGAACTGTTTGATCAGCTTGCCATGGACGAACAGCGATTCCTGCGGGCAGCAGCCCAGTCGTTCTCCGACCAGCAGCAGCATAACTGTTTGCAGCCACATCCCGACATCGGACCATTGCGGCAGGCCCATAATACGCGGCACGAAGGTGAACATCGCGGCGGGCGCACCGAAGAACTCAAAATTGCGCGCCTGCATCGCCGCCATCCCGGCCTTGTCGCCACGCTCAAATCCGGCGGCTTCCATACGACGAGCAACAATCCCGTCGCGGCGGTCCTTGTAGAACTCCGGCAGCCCCCTGGGCACAAGCTGATATTCCGACGGGTCCTGAGGTTTGGCTTCAAGCAAAAGGCCCGAAAGCTCGCGCAGTTTTTCGCCAGTCACCACCACCCCTTCCCAGGGCTGGAAATTGTAGCCCGATGGCGCCATCTGCGCCGCCTCGATTACTCGGCGCAGCAGTGCCGGATCGACCGGCTTGTCGAGATAGGCGCGAACCGCGCGGCGGTTTGCTACGGCATCGGCGATGTTCATAGTCACTCGTCCTCAAACAGCTCGGCAAGCTGCTCGATCATTGCGCCGCCAAGCTGTTCAGCGTCCATGATGGTGACCGCCCGGCGATAGTAGCGCGTGACGTCATGACCGATGCCAATGGCGATCAGCTGGACCGGCGATACCCGCTCGATCCAGTCGATGACCTTGCGTAGATGCGATTCGAGATAGCCGGCGCTGTTCACACTCAGTGTCGAATCGTCGACCGGTGCGCCGTCGGATATGACCATCATGATGCGGCGGTCTTCGGTCCGACCGAGTAAGCGGGAATGCGCCCAAAGCAGCGCCTCTCCGTCGATGTTTTCCTTGAGCAGACCTTCGCGCATCATCAGTCCGAGATTCTTGCGGGCACGTCGCCACGGTTCATCAGCTTTCTTGTAAACTATATGGCGTAAGTCATTGAGACGTCCAGGATGTTGTGGCTTTCCGCCTGCCAGCCAGGATTCGCGGCTTTGCCCGCCTTTCCAAGCCCGGGTTGTAAAACCAAGGATCTCAACCTTGACCCCGCAGCGCTCCAGCGTGCGCGCCATAACGTCGGCGCTAATCGCCGCGATCGAGATCGGCCTCCCGCGCATCGAGCCGGAATTGTCGATCAGCAGAGTGACTACTGTGTCGCGAAACTGGATGTCCCGCTCAACCTTGTAGCTCAGCGACTGGCCCGGCGAGACAACAACGCGCGCCAGTCTCGCCGCATCAAGCAAGCCCTCTTCCTGGTCAAAATCCCAGCTGCGATTTTGCTGCGCCATCAAACGGCGTTGCAGCCGGTTGGCAAGCTTGGTGACGATGCCCTGCAGACCTTTGAGTTGCGCATCGAGATAGGCGCGCAGCCGCGTCAGTTCTTCATCATCGCACAGTTCGGACGCGCCGATCACCTCGTCATGATCCTCAGTGTAGACCTTGTAGTCGAAGGAATCGGGAATGTCGGTCCAGGGCCGATTGGGGCGGACCGGCATCATGCCTTCCTCGCCGTCTTCGCCAGCCTCGGCTTCCTCCATCTCGTCGCCGGCATCGCGCTCGGAATCGCTTTCGCCCTGCTCTTCGCCCTCGCAGGCTTCGGCAGCGACGTCGGAGGCGTCTTGCTCCTGGCCGGAATCGTCGCCCTGCTCTTCGTCCTCGGTTTCCTCGTCGCCGTCCTGGTCGTCGGCATCTTCAGGTTGATCGGGGATCTGGTCGACCTGCGTCAGTTCAAGGTGTTGGAGCATGTTGATCGACAGCTTCTGGAACGCGACCTGATCGTCGAGCGAATCGGCCAGCGCGTCAAAATCGTCCCCAGCCTTGGATTCGATCAATCCGCGCAGCATGTCGACGCCGGCTTTAGCCGCTTCGGGTACTTCCTGGCCGGTCAGCCGCTCGCGCAAAAGCAGGGAAAGCGCTGCCTGCATCGGGACATCTTCGATAGAATCTGCGCGGGAGATCGGGTCCGACCCCATCTGTACCTGCATCGAGGCATCAAGATTGCCGCGAATCCCTGCATAGGAGTTCGAGCCCAGCGCTTCGTAGCGAACCTTCTCCACCGCATCGTAGCAAGCGCGTGCGATCGGCTCAGCAGGCGCCCGGCGGATGTGCTGCAGCTCGTTGTGGTGCCTCAGCTTGAGCGCCATGCTATCGGCAAAGCCGCGCGCTTCCATCGCCGCGCCGCGCGGCAGGCTGCGGCCCGGCATCGGCACGCGCAACGCCT
>JAQWKP010000247.1 GCA_029247785.1 Novosphingobium sp. | reverse complement strand
ATATCGTGCAGGCTCTATTGCCGCAGGAAGGCACACAATTGCTGGTGCCCTCTGGCACAATTTTCCGCGAGCAGAACATCATCCTCGCCCCATCGGGAGAGCCAAGCATGCCCAATTTTCACGCCAGCAAACTGTTCTTGGGTGCCGCCGCCATCAGCGCGCGCGGCATATTTCAGGCCGATGCGATACTGGTTGCCAGCCAAAGGCGATTGCTCGACCAGACGGATAAGGTGATTTTGCTGGTTGATGACAGCAAATTCACCCTATCGTCAGGTGCAATCGTCTGTCCCCTCGACCGGATCGACACTTTAATAACCAACAAAAAGCCCGAACCTGCGCTGGCGAAGCATCTTGCCGATCACGCTGTTCGCACGGTAATCGCACGGTAATCGGACCGAGATGCGGCGGTAAGCCTTACGCCCGAAGAACTGCAGCTGACCATCCAAGCCAAACTGCGTCGGTCCGGCAAGATCGTGCGGTTTATCGAAGCTGGTGGAAAGCCAATCGGCCAAACCGCTCCGCAGCCGCATATCGTCAGACTGCTGCAACTCGCACATAGCTGGTGGCGTGAGATGCAAGAGAACCAGCTGAGTGTAACGGAAATAGCCCACCGCCACGGTGTGGACAGGGCCTATGTCTCAAGAGTGATCCGGCTCAGCTTTCTGGCGCCGAAGATCGCCGAGCAGATACTGGCCGGCGAACAGGCTGCCGACCTGGATGCGCGCACGCTTCTGCGGATGCACGCTCTTCCGCTGAGCTGGGAAGATCAGGAACGCCGCTTCCTCGCGCGTTGAACAATACGCGTTCAACTCACCGAACACCGCAACGATCGTGCACTCCCCCCACTTCAACACACCAAAGCCGCCCGCCAAAACGGGACACCAACATTCCGCCTCAGAGAAATCCGCACGAATTGGCTGCATTCTCCTCGGATGCCGCTCTCCGTGGTCCCGACTTCTCTGCAAATGGCGCGGAAAGGCGGGCCTCACAGCCTGAAGAACGAAATTCCGACAAAACGGCAGACTTGCTGGTGGAGCTGAGGGGAATCGAACCAGAGGCCTCCTTCCTTGCAGCGCAAATCTACTCTGCCGGCGCGAGCCCTCGGAATCCCGGAAAGAATTTGGGAGAGCCACTCAAACTCTCAGAACGTCTCCAATCCGGGTGACTGCGTGGTCGGGCCTGCAGGGGGCGAAACTGCGACCCACTGACGTCAGTCATCAAGCAACCATCTTGACCAAGTATTTAACAATACGCGCCTTTTCTCTAGGCGATCTGAGCGCTGATATGCGCCAACCACACCTGTGTCGACAATATGCCCCAGAGCAGCCTCTTTGACTTCGAATGGCGTATCCGTCTGCTCTTCGACCCAAGTGCGGAACGACGCACGAAAGCCATGTGGCCTCGCTTCCAAGCATTCACGCTTCATGAAAGTGGACATGGCCATGTCCGAAATCGGTTTTCCCTTGAGTGCCGGAAACAGGAAATCGTTTGGCGAATATGATCGCGCCAGGTCTACGACTTTCAAAGCTTCAGCTGTGAGTGGGACACGGTGTTCGCGTCCGGTCTTTGTTCGCTCGGGCGTGAGGGTCCAAACGGCATCGTCAATCTCGTCAAAGCGTGCAAGTCGAATTTCCGTGGTGCGAGCAACAGTCAGCATCAGGAAACGCAGCGCCAAGGCGGCTTTGTGATCGACGGTGCAAAGCCAACCATAGAATTTGGGGGTATCTGCATATGGCATAGCCGGGATGTGTTCGGTCTTGTGGCGTTGTTTGCCGAGCAATGCTCGCGCCTTCAACGGAGCCTGCAAGTCTACATTCAGGCCCAAGGCTGCCGCGTATTTCAAGGTCTGGCCAATGTGCCCGAGCGACTTTCGGGCTGTCTCGGCTTTCGAATGCCAAATCGGTTCCAGGGTTGCCTTGATCTGATGCTGGTCGATGTCTTCGACTGGCATAACCCCGATCTTCGGAAGCACATGATGTTCCAGGAGGCCCAGCCAGCGCTTGCGCGCGCTGTCATGCTTCAGCTCAGCCTTCTTGGCCTCAAAGCAGCCATGAGCTGCTTCGTTCAAGGTGACCGGCTTTGGTGCTTCGCGCTCTTTCGCCTTTTCGACAATCGGATCACGCCCATCACGCAAAGCCTTGCGCGCCTCTGCTGCACGCTCACGCGCTTCCGCTATCGACACATCCGGCCAGCGGCCAAGACCCATCTCGCGCCGTTTGCCTTTGACAACCAGACGGACAATCCATTTGCCCGCCGATTTTGACCGCTTCACTAGCCATAGCCCCTGACCATCGGCAAATTTGCCTGCGTCTAGGTTTTTGACCTTCATCTGTGTCAGTACGTTGTGGAGCACCAGCCCACCTTTTGGCATATTGGGACTCGAACATTATGGACTACCCAATAGCCCACCTTTTGACATGCGAAATTGTGAAAATCAATGGTTCAGTATGTTCAGCGCAAATTCTTTATATCATTGTGATATAAATGAATTTTATTCCGATATGTTCAACTAAGAGCAAAACGATGTGAGTCCTCTTCTGGGCACCAACTACTTCACAAGAACTAACATTATCCGTTTATTGTTGGCCTGATCCGGCGCTGAAGTCGTTGAACTACCCTTGGCTTAGTGGCCCATAATTGGGACCCCGGGGAAAACGACGAAGGCTGCATTTTTCGGTGCCTCGCCTTCGGGGTCGACGACAACTAGGCTAAGTACCAGGAATCGTTGGATCCCGGCGTGACCACCATTCGTTCGCCGCGCAACGGCGATATGGCGTTCATTCGGTTGCCAGACAACATTTTCGTCGAGATCCTCCAAAAAGGACGAATAGTGTGAGCAAGCCGAACCGTGGGTCTCGATGCCGAATATCGGCAGCTGGCGAGCGGCCAGTAGTGTTACAATCGCCACTTGGAAGTCTTGGAGCCGCTTGCAATAAGTCTGTGCACCAGCCAACAAAATGTCGCGCTCGATCACGCTCAGTCTTGGAATCATCTGCTAGCTTGCCTTATCATCCTTCCCCGGTTTGCCGACACAGTATTGACCTAGCCACGGAGATTCCGATGCCGAGCTATCCCCCCGAAGAAGTGCGCGACGACTATTTTCCCAAGGCGGATTATGTCGACCGCAGTTTCCACGAGCTGGAAAAGACCAATCTCTGGCCGAAGGTTTGGCAGACAGCGTGCCGCCCTGAGGAAATCCCTGAGCCGGGCGACTACATTGTCTATGACATCTGCGACGATTCGGTGATCGTCTCGCGCGGCGCAGGTGGCAAGATTCATGCATTTCACAATTTCTGCACTCATCGCGGAACCCGGCTGGCGGACGGCAAGGGCAATGCGAAGCAATTCGTCTGCCCGTTTCATGGCTGGCGCTTCGGCAATGACGGTCGCAACGTCAAAGTGATTGACCGTCAGGATTGGGGCACTTGCCTGTCGAAGGAAGATGCCGATCTCGTGCCTGTGCAAGTAGGTGAATGGGGCGGCTTCATATGGATAAACATGGATCCGGACTGCCAGCCGCTCGATGTATTCCTGGAGCCGATGAAGGAAAAATGCGCGCTGTTCGAATTCGAGAAGCTGCGCCCGGCCTGGTACAAGACAGCGGTGGTTGATGCCAATTGGAAGACTACACTCGGTGCCTTCACCGAATTCTACCATCTCCAGACAACCCACCCGCAGATGCTGACCTACACGCAGGATTACTCAATCAGCCGCGCGATGGGCAGGCATGGCTGGATATCCTATGCTGGCGGAACTGGCCTGCCGGTCGGAAGGTCTGATCGCCTGCCACCCAAGGAAATCCCCGATTTCCGCGAATATCTCTACGAGTATGCCGAGCAGTTCAAGAATGACCTCCAGGCGATGCAGACCGAGCGTGCCTATCAGGCAACCCAGCGCCTGCGTACGGAAACGACAGCTGAGACCGCTCCTGAGGAAGTTATCGAGAAATGGGGGCAATTCATCTATGAGGCGGCTGTCGAATCCGGTGCTGGTTGGCCTGATCAGTTGACGCCTGAGTATCTGGCTGAGAGCGGGTTCGATTGGCATGTCTTCCCTAACACGGCGTTCCTCCATCCCGCGATCGAAGCAGTGCTGTGGTACCGCCTGCGGCCTTATGGCGACGATCACAACAAGTCGATCATGGATGTCTGGTCGCTGGAACGCTTCCCGCCCGGCGAGGAACCGGAAGTCGAGCACGAATTCTACGAAAACTGGCGCGATGGCGATTATCCCCTGATCTATAGTCAGGATTTCGAGAACATCCCCAAGGTTCACCAGGGCATGAAATCCAGCGCCTTCAAGGGTGGGCGACCGAGCCCGATTCAAGAGCGGGCGGTCTCGCATTTCCACCGGACATTGCGAAAATTCATGCAGGACCCACATGCCGATGATGATCTGGGCAATGAGCCGCTGGTCGAAGTTCCCAAGGCCGACTAGAGCCAGCACAGGAAGAATCACGGGGAGTGGATGAAATGGAAAGCGGCGAAGCATATGACTTTGTCATCATTGGCAGCGGCTGCGCCTCGGTAACGGCGGCGCTTGCGGCCAAGTCGCTCGGCGCGAGTTGCGCGATCATCGAGAAGCAGGCGCTGTTCGGCGGATCGACCGCCTATTCGGGCGGCATCGCCTGGATCCCCAACAACCCGCTGCTTGACGATGACACCGAGGAAGCGTCGCGCACCTATCTAAACCACATGGTGGGAGAGCCGAGCAAGGCCTCGCCGATCGCCAAGCGCGAGATGTTCCTCAAGGAAGGCCCTGCCTCGGTTCAGTTCCTGCTCGACCAGGGAGTCAATCTGATCCGTGTGCCGTGGCCGGACTATTATTCGGACGCGCCGGGCGGGCACAAGATTGGCCGCACCGTTTCTGCGGCCATCTTCGACCTGCGCGAACTAGGCGACTGGCAGGACAGGGTCGGCTTCTTCTACGGCTTCCCGAGGATGCCGGTGGGCTCGTGGGAATTCGTCGACCTGACGCTCGCCAAGACCACCTGGAAGGGCAAGAAAGCGGCGTTAAAGCTTGCCTTCAACATCATGAAGGACAAGCTTACCGGGGCAAGGCGCGTCGGATCAGGCAATGCGGTCCAGGGCCGCTTTCTCAAGGCCGCGCTCGATGCAGAAATTCCGCTGCTCATGGAGACCGAGTTAGCCGGCCTCGAGGTTGAGGGCGGCAAAGTCACCGGGGTGCGCGTGCGCGACGGCAATGGCGAACGCGTCATCACCGCCAATCGCGGCGTGCTGCTCAATGCTGGCGGCTTCTCGCGCAATCCCGAGATGCGCAAGAAGTACCAGCCGCAGCCCAACACTGGCGAGTGGACCATGGTCAATCCGGGCGACACCGGCGATGTCATGCAGATGGCGATGGCGCTGGGTGCGGATCTCGATTGCATGGAAGAGGCCTGGTGGACACCGGGATCGCTGCTGCCAGACGGCACATATGGCGGTTTCCACGTGCCGGGCGAAAGCGGCAAGCCGCATGTCATCATTGTCGGGTCGGACGGCAAGCGCGTCGGCAATGAGGCCGGGGCCTATATGGAATTTGGGCAGAAGATGTATGCGGCAGGTGCGGTGCCGTCCTGGGCGATCCTAGATAGCCGTTGCCTGAGAGATTACAGCTGGGGCCCGATCCTGCAGGGCAAATCAAAGAAACCCTGGATTGAAAACGGATATTTGCTCGCAACCGATACAATTGAGGAACGGGCGCAAAAAACCGGCATCGATGCCGCGGGTCTCAAGACAGAGGTGGAGCGCTTCAATGGCTTTGCCGAGGCGGGCGTTGACGAGGATTTCCAGCGTGGTGCCAGCCATCACAACAAGGAGATGGGCGATCCGGGCCACAAGCCGAACCCTTCGCTTGGCAAG
>JAQWKP010000223.1 GCA_029247785.1 Novosphingobium sp. | reverse complement strand
AAATAAGACCGTCAGCGAGACTTGTCGCAACTGCAAGCCACTTTTTCGATTCTCGACCCACCGACTGGATGCGCTTGTTGCGAATTGTGCGGAAGTCGGGATTAAGTCGAGACCGTACCTGCCGGTTCACGCTTCGCCGATTTCAAATTTCCGGTCATGGCCGGCGGCTTGCCGTGGCTTTGCTATTGGGCGGTTTCGGCCGCATGACGTGCCGCGACGTAACCCCACACAAAGGACGGTCCAACACTGGCGCCCCCTCCGGGATAGGAGCGGCCCATGACGGAGGCAGTCGAAACTCCCGTAGCGTAGAGTCCCTCGATCAACGAGCCATCCTCGCGCAGCACGCGGGCATGGACGTCAGTGACGACGCCGCCATAAGTGCCAACATCTCCGGGTACCACGGGAATTGCGTAGAATGGTCCTTCCTCTATCGTGCCCAGGCTCGGTGATGGCTTGTGGAAGGGGTCGCCTAGCCAGCGGTCGTAGGCGCGGTCGCCCCGTTGAAAATCCTCGTCCCTGCCGTTGCGCACGAAACGGTTGAACCGGTCGATCGTCGCCGAAAGTTGCGCGGGATCGCATTCAATGCTGCGGGCGAGATCCTCAACGGTTTCGCCTGTCCGAAGAAAGCCAGAATCATACCAGCTCTGCGGCTTCTTCGATCCCGGCATGGTGCCCGCGACCATGTATCTGCGCATGCACAGGGCATCGAAAACGGCCCAGCTGGGGTTTGCCGGCACCTGCCTGTCGCGTGCGAGGATACCTTGGCAATAGGCCATGTAGGACCCGGCCTCGTTCATGTACCTGACCCCTGCCCGGTCAATGAGGATGCAGTGAGGCGAGCCCGTCAGCGCCTGAGCGGAAGGTTTGAACTGGGCCTGTTCGGCGCCGGGCGGAATGGTGAGCTGGTGGCCGATCATTTCCTCCATCTGGGCGATCGCACCGCCGTGGCGCATCATTTCCTGTATCATTTCGCCGGTGTCGCCTTCCGCAGCCATCGTCCAGTTCTTCGAGGTGCCCGGCTGGTACCGGTCGCGCATTTCCTGGTTGCAGGCGAAGCCCCCGGCATTGACCAGCACGCCGAGCCGGGCGCCGATGCGCCACTCCTTCCCGTCGCGGGTTGTGAGGATGCCTGCAACCTTGCCATTCTCGACGATCAGCTCGCTGACAGGATGGTCCGTACGGATGTCGACGCCCGCGGCCAGTGCCGCTTCGAGCATCCGGCCCTGCAGCGCTGTGCCACGCGCGGCGAGCTGCCTACCGGTAAGCCGGGCAAGCACGCTCCTGATCCCGACCTTCAGAACGATCATTTTCGATCGCCACGACTGCTTGTAATAGGGCAGTTCGAAGGCTTCCTCATTGGTCGCGGGAAGCGGCAGGAAGCCCCGCCGCAGCTTGTCACGCCAAGGACCGAGACGGTTGATGTCAAACAGCTGGGCGGTAACCGTGCGCCCCTCCTCAAGCCCACCGGGCAGTTCGTCGTTGTAATCCGGCCAATGCCTTACTCGATCGAACTTGATGCCCTGCCCGATGAGAAATTCGATCATCTCGGGAGCGTGCGCCAGATAGGTGCTCCTGCGCTCGCGTGATGCGCCAGGTGTGTCATCGTTATCGCCGACCAAAATGTCGAGATAGAGCGAGGCCTTCTCGAAACTGTCCTCGACACGGTCGCGTTTGAGGAACCGGTTGTTCGGTATCCACATGACCCCGCCCGATAGCGCCGTGGTGCCGCCGACCATGTCGGTTTTTTCCAGGACGATGGCGCTCTTGCCCCGTTCGCGCATGACCAGAGCCGCACACATCGAACCTCCACCGCTGCCGACGATCACGAAATCGAAGGTCTCGTTGAAGTCTTGCATGCGCCTCTCCTCCTGCAGCCAGTATAAATCATTATCCTGCAAAGCGAGATTGGCAATTGCATCCCTGCCTTGCTCATTTAGGTTCAGGAAACAACGGCATGGGGAGGAAGCGGTGAAATTCGGCGTGACGGGCTATCTCGATATCGACAATCCGGGCATTCCGGAAATCGCGCGGAAAGCCGAGGCGCTTGGCTTCGAATCGCTTTGGACCGGCGAACACATGTTTGTGCCCGTCGAAATCGCCAATCCAGTCCGCTACGGCGTGCCGCTGCCCGAAATGTACAAGCATCTGCCTGATCTATTCGTGATCCTGGCAACAGCGGCGGCGGTGACCTCGAAACTCAATTTCGGCACCAACATTTGTATTGCGGCACAGCGCCACCCGCTCGAACTGGCAAAGATCGTCGCCACGCTCGACCGGATCAGCAAGGGCCGTGTGATCCTCGGCATTGGCAATGGCTGGATCGAGGAAGAGGCCGAAATCCTCGGCTACCCTTTCGATCGCAAAGTCGCGAAGACCAATGAGCATATTGCCGCACTCAAGGCCTTGTGGACGCAGGACGAACCCAGCTTTTCGGGAGAGTTCGTCAATTTCCCGCCAGTACATTCAAACCCCAAGCCACATCGGAAACCGCATCCGCCGATCATCATCGGTTCGGGCGGGGCAACTACCGACAATTCACGCATTTTGAAACGTATCGCGCGCCTTGCCGACGGCTGGCTGCCACTCGATATCGGACCCGAGCAGATGAAGGCCGAGTTGGCCACGTTGCGGCAGCTGTGCGGGGAAAATGGCCGCAGCTTTGACGAACTCGACATTTCCCTGATCCTGGCCTCGCCGGCGCTCGGCATCACCGACGCGACGGGCCAGCGCAAGTCCGCCCAGGCCGAAGACCTCGCCGGGCAATATGCCGAGGCGGGGGTCAGCCGGCTGGTGGTTCTGCCCTGGGGGCTCTCAACATCGACCGCCCTGGATTTCCAGAGCATGGAAATGCTGGCGGCCGGGCTCGACCTCTAGCTCTCCACGCCGTTCGCCCATTCGTGGAGGATCGGCGCGAGCTTGTGCCATGACCGGAACAGCGTCCGCGGTTCGCCGTCAATCCACTCGGTATCGGGCCAGGGCGGATCTCTGTAGGTCACTTTCGGCAACAGATCGGCCAGCTCGTCCGAAGCCGAACGGGGGTGGAACATGTCGCTCAGACCGCTTTTGAAAATCAGCGCAGGACAGTCCACCACCTTGCGAACCCCGTCGTTCGACATCCCGACGACAAGGTTGTCGCTCGGGCACATCGTCAGCATCCAGCTTTGCAGGGTGGCAATGAAATGCTCCGGATCCTGCGACAGCAGGCGCTCCTTGTTACCGGGATTGCTGGTAAGCACTTCTTGCCATTGCGGCAGCTTTGCTACAGCTTCCATCCCGCCGTTCCAGGCCGCCTCGACGGCCGGCCCGTACTGGTTCCAGGCAATCGCAATCCTTCCGAACGTACCGCCAGTGAGCCACCACAGGCCGAGGCCTTTCACGACCTCGCGGTGACGCACCGCTGTCAGCATCGACACGCGCGAACCCGCCGACCCGCCGATGACAAAGGCGGGTGCCACGCCGAGGGTGTGCAACAGTCCGGCGCAGAAATCTGCCTGCACATTTGCGACCGACGAGCCAGCGATGCACAGGCCGGTTTCTCCCGTGTTGGGCTTGTCCCAGATGATCACCTGGTTGCCGAGACCGGCCAGGGCCTCGGCCAGTTCCCTGACCCCGGGATATTGGCGGCTGAAATGGCCGCCACCTGGCGTCAGGATCCAGGGCCTGCCCTTGCCGAATATCTCGTAGGCGACCGAGAGTTCGATGCCGGTGCCGTCGATATTGGCAGTGACTTTCGCAGTCGCCATTGTCGCGCTCCCTACTTATGCCGATCGGTTGTGGGCCGTGTCACATAGTCGATGGCTGCAATTCGCCGATGCTGGCGCCATTTTCGAAATAGCCAAGGCCATAGTCGCCCTTGACCGTCGTGTGATGCATTACGCGCTCATACTTTGGATCGCAGCCGGGCGCCTGGTGGATTACTCGCAAATTGTCCCAGATCAGCATGTCAGCCGGCTTCCAGCTATGTGTGTAGGCCTTCATCACCCGCGTGATCTCTTCCCATATCTCGACGAACAGCGCGTCGCCCTGCGCATTCTCCATGCCTTCAATGCACTTGGCCATGTAGGGTGCCATGTGCATCACTTTCTCACCGGTCGGTCTCGTCCAGACCGAAGGATGGACCGCGCGCGGGAACTGCTTGGCAACCTCGGCGATATTGTCCTTGGGGGCCCGCAACTCTCGGATATTGCCGGGTATGCCGTATCTCTGATTTCCAAGCCTGAGATCGAGTTTGTAGACGATTCTGAGGTCCTCGGCCTTGGCGCGGATCGCCGGGTCCATGTCGTTGTAGATCTGGATGCCGTCGGCGAACAGCGTGTCTCCGCCCTCGGGAGGGACCGTGACCGCACGCAACACCCGGGCGTAATTGAGTTCATCGGTGTAGCAATGGTCAAAATGCCAAGGTTGCCAGTTCACCCTGGGGTTCCCGTCGACCTCGAAGATGGCGGCCGTGGGAGTGGCCGCGATTTCACCAAGACCAGTCTGCAATTCTGCCTTGGCCCTCTTGCGCGCCGGATGTTCCTTGATCGGCCCCATGACGGTACTCAGCCTGAGCTGCATCTCGGTGGTCGGCTCCACGTCTTCAAATACGATCAGGCCTTCCTTGACGAAGGCCTTTCGTATTTCCTCACGCACGCTGTCATCTTCAAGCAGTTCAGCTGTGATGCCAGCCACCCTGACACCGAACTCTGCGCCCTCCGCCACCTTACGCGTCTTGATTGCCATTGATCGCTCCATCGGGCGCTCGAACCAAAGCCATGCTAGCCTCATGCGCCGGGCCGAGCAATTTGCAATCTTCAGTGCTTCCCTTCAGACCATGCCTGCCTATTCGGCGGGTCAACGCGCGTAGACGGGGTCTTCGCGCGAGCGCTTGCCTGTATGGGGGAAAGCACCTTCCGGCAGCCACTGATCCACCGGTGCCGGCCGCGTGCTTTCCCAGTCGAACACGGTGACCCGATTGGCGATCTTCCATTCGCCCTGGCGCCGCTCGAAGCGGTCGACATAGCGCCCGCAGAACGTGAATTCGTACATCGTCCCGTCGCGTTCCCCGAGGTGAAAGCTGTTGACGTAGCTTTCGGCGTGGGCGACGCCGCCGTCCACTTCGATCAGCACGTTGCTGAGCGCATGGGTGGTCATGATGAATTGTTCGTTGAGGCCTTTCATCACCCAGGATACGAAATCCTCGACACCGCCAACGAACTCGCCGTGGTCGTCTGTCGCATCGGGGTGATATACGGATGCAAGCAGTTCCGCATCGCAGCGGTCGATCGCACGGCAATAGCGCAGCAACGCGTCGTGAATGTCCTGTTTGTCAGCCAGCTCCTGCATGCGCGTGGCCTGGTCCTTGCCCACTTTACCTCCTCCTCTCAATCAACCAGCGCAAAGCTGGGGTGCTCGATCTCGTAGCCCCTTTGCAGGTCGAGCCCGTCGGTGTCATGGTTGGGTGCGCCGGTGTAGCGGGTGCCCTCGGGAAAATAGCTCGTCAGGAACGACCAACGCTGGCGGTCCGTGCTGTTGGCCGCAGCACCGTGAACGGTCAGGCTGTGGTGCACCGTCGCATCGCCCGGCATCATGTGGTGCGCGGGCGAGAGCGGAAACTTGTCCACCAGCTCGGGATATTCCTCGACCAGATCGAACTTCGAATGGAATGGTATGCCGCCCAGTAGCCCGCATTTTTGCGAACCCGAATAGAATTGCACCGGGCCCATATCGGGCGTGATCTCGACCAGCGCGATCCAGATGGTGAGCGCATTGCGGTCGATTGGGAAATTGGTGCCGTCCTGGTGATAGGAGGTCGGGATGCTGACAAGGTCAGGAAGCTTGCAGGTGAGGATGTCGTGATAGACCCTGACCGGCCGGTCGCGGCCCAGCAGGCGGCGGACGTTGCTACCGGTCTGCTTGTCTAGCGACACCGCGCAGAATGCCGGATCGCGTGCATTGCGCACCGCGCCGCGCCACTCGACCCATTGCTTGATGTCGGTCACCGTGCCCTGCCCCTGTGCATCAGAGACGGTCATGTGTTCGCGGGTCGAATCCTCGAATGCGGATACGCTCTGGTCCCCGCCGAGGAACTCCGCCATCCGCGGCCTGCCGGTCGCGACCATGGCCTCGCACATATCAGGCGTGATCAGGCCAGGCAGCAATACCCAGCCATTCTGGTCAAAAAAGGTGACTTCGTTGCCGGTCACCGGCCTAACGCCCTTGCTAGCCATGGCATCCTCTCGCTGAATTTACGGCAGCATAGACAAACCGAGGCGGGGGTCGAGTCGCCAATGCAAAGGACTGGTAACTCTGCTCCAAACGGATAACATGGCCCGCAATGCCCCATGCGGGCGGGAGATGGACTATGTCACAGGCAATCGCCTTGCCGCAGGAGCTGCATCCGCTTGCGGGACGCATCCACGACGTTGACAGCCACGAGATGATGCCAGCGCAGACCTGGGTGGACTTGTTCGGCAGCGAGGTGAAGGAAATCGCCGATGCGGTGATCGAGACCAGCACGCCTTGGGAGCGGGACAACAACTCGCACAACGTTCCTGGATACGCCGGCGACGTGATGGAAATCGCGCCGACGCTGATGGACGTTAAGGGCCCGCCTGCACCCGGCGCTTTCGACATCGCGCGCCGGACAGACGTGATGGATGCGATGGGCGTTTCCAGGCAACTGATGTTCCCGACAGGGTTGGGCGGATGGGCGATGACGCTGCTAATGCATCACGAATTCGATCCCGGCATGCTTTCGGCGATCAAGGGCGACCGGCGGGCCAAGGCAACTCGCTGGCTCGGGATCTACAACGACTGGCTGCTCTCCCAGGCGAAGCTTTCCGACCGGATCAGGCCGGTTCCGACCTTAATCGGCGATAGCGTCGAAGAATTGATGGCCGAGGCGCGGCGGATGATCGACGCAGGCATTCGCGCAGTGATGCTCCCACCTGCAATTGCGCCGGGCGGCAGGTCGCCCGCCCACCCCGATCTCGAGCCGTTCTGGACACTGCTTGAGGAAGCCCGCTGCGTACCCGTCCTGCATCTCGGCAGTGAGGGCAAATTCTTCGAGCCGCTCAAGGTCTGGCGCGATGCTCCGGCGTTCGAAGGCTACCGTTCGCTGGGCGAGTTCAGTTCAGACCCCTGGTACACGGCAATGGTCTACGTGCCTGCGCAGAACTTCGTCCAGACGATGGTGCTGGGCGGCGTGTTCGTACGCCATCCGGACCTCTGCCTCGGCGTGATCGAGATCGGCGCCTACTGGGTCGGTCAAATGCTGCGAACGATGAACCTGTGGTTCAACGTCCTCCAGAGCATGGGCGTACCGGGCAAGACGCTACCTCAGCCGCCGTCGGAATTTTTGAAGCGCCACGTGCGCTTCTCGGTGTTCCCGTGGGAGGACCTCGCCGGCTATGTCGAAAACGACGACATGGAGGACGTGATCTGCTTTGCCAGTGACTATCCGCATCTCGAGGGCGGCCACGACATGATCAACAAGATGTATGCCAGTATCGCACCCTGCGGGCCTGAGGTGATCGAGAAATTTTTCGTCACCAACGGCGCGATACTGCTGCCGGATTGAGCAGGGGCAAGGAAGGCGAATGCCAAAGATTCGACTCGACGGGCGTACTGCGGTTGTCACCGGTGCCGGCGGCAACCCCAGCCTCGGGCGCGCGCATGCCATGCTGCTAGGCAAGCTCGGCGCCAATGTCGTGGTGAACGACATTGGCGCAGGCGCTGAAACCCCGAACTATCCCTACCCAGCCAACGCCGAGGCGATCGCCGAAGAAATCCGTGCGGCCGGCGGCAAGGCGGCGGCAGACACGAACAGCGTCGCGACGATGGAGGGCGCCGAAGCCATCATTGAGACTGCGCTTGACGCATTCGGATCGATCGACATTCTCGTCAACAACGCTGCCTTTTCGATCACCGCATTGTTCGAGGAGCTGACCCCGAGGGATTTCGAGCGGCACATCCAGGTGAACCTGCTTGGTACCGCTTACACCTGCAAGGCTGCCTGGCCGCATATGAAAGCGCAAGGGCGCGGGCGCATCGTCAACATCGCGTCGGGCGCAATCGCTGGCGGTGCTGGTGTTGCCGCCTATGCGGCGAGCAAGGGCGGCATCTTCTCTCTGACCCGCAGCCTTGCTTCCGAAGGCGCGCCGCATGGTATTCTTGCCAGTTCGGTCAACCCCGGCGGCTTTTCGCGCCTGGTCATGGCGACCCAGCAGGAAGGCTCGTTCATCTACGAGCTGGCGAAGCAATCACCGGCGGAATTGAGTTCGCCTGCCGTCGCTTACCTCGCCCATGACGACTGCCCGGTGACGGGCGAATGTATCGATGCTGTCGCCGGCATGGTCAGACGGGTCTACCTTGCCCAGACCGAGGGTTTCGTCGACCCGGAACTGACCATCGATACGCTCGCGCAGCACTGGGACGAGGTGATGGCGGGCGTCCACGAATCGATCGTCGGCTATGGCGGCCACGAAATCTTCGACGGGGCCCAGCCCTACGATCCGGCGACCAGAGACTGAGGAGAACCCCATGGGCAAGCGCGATGTGCCTTTCGCCATCACCCACCCCGAACGCATTCCCAAAGAGCGCTACTATGACGAGACCTTCTTCAAGCTGGAGAACGAGCACTTCTGGCCGCGCGTGTGGCAAATGGCCTGCCGCCTGGAGGAAATCCCCGAGATTGGCGACTGGACCGAATACCGGATCCTCGACAGGTCGGTGATTATTGTGAGGGCCGTGGAAGACGTGAAGGCCTACCACAACGCCTGCACCCATCGCGGCATGAAGCTTGCCGAGGGTTGCGGCAACGCCAAGGGCAGCGGTTTCATCTGCCCGTTTCACGGTTGGCGCTTCGATATCGATGGCCAAAATACTTATGTTCACGGCCGGCAGCTGTTCAGCGACGAGATGCTCGATCCCGGCGAACTCAATCTCGCGCCGATCCGGGTCGAGCTTTGGGGCGGCTGCGCCTTCATAAATTTCGATGACCATGCAGCGTCGCTGATGGACTATATCGGGCCGATTGCCCGGCGGCTTGATCCGCACAATGTCGCCGATCTGAAGATCGAATGGCGCCTGGAGGCGGTGGTGCCGGCCAACTGGAAGCTCGCCATGGAAGCCTTCATGGAAGGCTTGCATGTCATGCGCACCCATCCCGAGCTACACGAGGTGATGCTGCCCGGCATGGATCCCTATGTCTCGCCCACGGCATCGGCATCGCCGACGAAGATGGATTCCCGGCAGGCCATCGAACGGCTGGTCGAGATGAACTCGGTGCTGAGCCAGGGCATGTCCGGTATGGTCCACGCCAATGACGTCGCGATCATGCAGGACCTCAAGGACACGCTGGAGCTACCCGACGATCCGGGCGAAGCGATTGGGCACTTCTTCACAAATGTGAACGCGGAAATCACCCGGCGCGGTCGCGAGAGGGGCGTGCCGGTGCCCGACCTCAACGAACTCTCCGCACATCCCGATCCCTTGCGGCGCTTCGTCTTCCCCAATTATTTCCTGCTGACCCAATTCGGCAACATGACGATGTACCGCATCCGGCCGCTCACTCCTGAGAGCTGCCTGTTCGAGGAAGCCTCGCTGATCCTCTACCCCAAAGACGACCAGCCGCCGCGTTTGATGCCGGCCGAACGGGTGGAGCTTGACGATCCGCGGTTGCCGCCGATCACCCAGCAGGATTTTTGCAACATCCCGCGCCAGCAGGAAGGCCTGCATGCGCCCGGCTTCAAATTCATGCGACTGTCCAGTTCGATCGAAGGCCTGATCAGCAATTACCAGCGCCTGATCGATGGGTTTTTGGGAGGGGTCGAGGAGAAAAAGCTTGCCGCCGCCTCACAGATTGCCAGCGCCGGGCTAGACTGGCCGATCGAAGATATCGGCTTCGGCCCCGCTCCGGTGCAGACCGCCGAAGTAGAACACTTCTCGACCAAGCCAAAGTTCAAATAGAGACTGCCACGAAGTCAGTCCGGAAATAGCGACCTCGCTTCCTCGAAGCGTGCCACGTTGTTAGTGGCATCGCCCACGGAAATGCCATCGTCGACCGGCAGGACGACGCCGGTGATGTAGGCGAAGCGGTCGCTCGCAAGGAACATCGCGGCGTTGGCAGCGTCGCGGGGCTCGCCTTTACGCTTGAGCGGCTGGTAGCTCTGCATGATTTCGTGCACCGTGGCCTCATGGTGCTCGAGCTTTTCGGGATCGACCTCGCTCGACACGGCCTGCCTGATCATCCCGGTCTGGATCTGTCCGGGCAGCAGGCAATTCACCCTGACACCGTATTTGGCGACATCGGTTTTCAGAAACCGGCAGGCCGGACCCAGCCGGTCCGCCACGTCGCCGCCGCTATCATCGAAATCGCCAATGACGACTTGCGCACCTTGCTCGATGAATAGCTCCGCCGTTGCCAGTCCAAGCCCGCTGACGCCGCCGGTTATGACCGCAATCTTTCCTGCAAGTTCATCTGCCATCAGGTCGTCTCCCGGCGCGAGAAGGAAATCGGCAGGCTATCGAGCGCACGCAACGACACATCGGGCAGCCAGTTGAGTTGTCCGGCAGGCACGGCCAGTTGGAAGTCGTCCAGTCGCCGGATGATCTCCTCGGCCGCGACTTTCACCTCCATCAGGGCAAGCGCGAGACCTACAGAACGATGCGCCCCGCCGCCGAAGGTCACGTTGCTCCCGACGTTGGGCCGGGTGGGATCGAATGTCAGTGGATCGGGGAACGCAGCCTCATCCATGTTGCCCGAGCCATACAACAACAGGTGCGCGCCCTTGGGTAGTATCCTGCCGCCAAGTTCGACTTCCCAGGTCGTCATGCGCGATAGCCCCTGCACGGCCGGTTCGATCCTCAGAAACTCCTCGACGAAGCGGTTCATCGCCCGTTCGTCGCCGACGGACCGTTCGAGGTCGGAGCGGATTTCCGGCGGGTCGCGAGCGCGAGCAGCAGGTTGGTAATCGCCGTCCCCGTGGTATCATTGCGGCCCACGATCAAGGTGCGGGAGAGCGAGAGGATTCCGCCGGAATCGAGCTTGGGGTTCTCATCGTCGTCGAGGCGAGCATGGACAATGTCGGAAATCATGTCCTCGGTCGGGCTCTGCTCGCGCTCGCTGATGAGCTTGATGAAAAATTGCTGGAGTTCGCAATACAAGCGCGCATATTCCAGCATTTGCTCGTGGTCCTGCATCCGCCGGATCTGGGCGACGGCTGCCTTTGTCCGCTCGATGACCTTGGCTGGCTCGATATGCTCGAAGCCCAACTGCTTGCAGATCACGCGGATCGTGAAGGGGCTGGCGATCTGGCTCACCCCGTCTGCCGATCCTCTGTCCGCACTTTGTTTAGCCCCCAGTGTCTGTGCCATTGATTTTGTGTTTCTCTAAGATTGTTTCGGGCACTGGTGGGTGCATTGCGAGAGCGTGATGCGGGCGTATGTGGTTGTGTTGCGATAGCCACTGGTTGATGACGA
>JAQWKP010000196.1 GCA_029247785.1 Novosphingobium sp. | reverse complement strand
CGGCTTGTTCGCTCGCCACGCGGCCCATGTCGGCGCGCTTGCCGGTATCGCGATCTCCGCCCGCGCCGAAAACGACGATCAGACGACCCTTGAGATGCGGGCGCAAGGCAATGATCGCCGCGTCGAGAGCATCGGGCGTATGCGCATAATCAACATAGACCGGCGCCCCGGAAGCTGTGATCGCGGCCCGCTCCAGCCGCCCGCGCACCGGCTGTAGCCGCGCCAGTCCATCGAAGGTCGCGTCAGCCTCGCCGCCTGTCGCCAGCACCAACCCGGCGGCAACCAGCGCATTGGCGACCTGGTAAGCCCCGATCAACGGCAGGTTGATATTGCGCCACACGCCTTGGTGTTCGATCTCGATATGTTGTCCGAGTTGGCCCGCTTCGCTCGCCAGCAGGCGGATCTTCGCGCCTTCGCGGCCGACGGTGTACAGCTTGAGGCCGCGCTGTTGCGCATGTTCGATCGCCTTTTGCGACCACTCATCATCGGTCCAGACTACAGCGGTCCCATTGTCCTCGATTACTTCGTCAAACAGGCGCATCTTGGCCGCGAAATAGTCATCCATGCTGGCGTGGTAATCGAGATGGTCGCGGCTGAGATTGGTGAAGGCCCCGGCCGACACCGCAAGTCCCTCGCTGCGGAACTGCGACAAGCCATGGCTCGATGCCTCATAGGCGATATGGGTGACACCTTCGCGTGAGAGACCGGCGATAGATGTCAGGAAGGTGACGATGTCTGGCGACGTCAGCCCGGTCGAGGCCGACTCTTCGCCGCTGGTGATCCCGAGCGTGCCGATCGAGGCCGCCCGGTGCCCGGCCATTCGCCATAGCTGGCGAGTCATCTCAGCCGTGGAAGTCTTGCCATTTGTGCCGGTGACAGCGGCGACCACTTCGGGAACTGGCGTAAAAAACTGTGCCGCCAGCTGGGCAAAAGCACGGCGAGGTTCGGAATCGGCGAAATGGGCGGCACCATCAACCCGCGCGCCAGGTCGCGCAACAACCGCCACCGCACCGGCCGCAATCGCCGCCGGAATGAAATCCTCGCCATTGACTTTCGCGCCGGTGAAAGCGCCGAACACGCAGCCGGGCGCGACCTTGCGGTGATCGATCGCAAAGCCGGAGACATCGACCTTCGGCACAGCGCCGGAATCGAGACCAGCGGCAGAGGCAATGGCGTCAAGCCGCATCAGTTTACCTCGCCGGGGATCAGCGGGCGCAGGTCAGAAATATCGATGTCGCGTGTCTCGTCCGGCATTATTCCGAGCAGCGGGCCAATCCGGGGCACGACTCGGCCAACCACCGGCGCGGCGTTCCAGGAGGCTGTGCGCTGCCCTGATGTGGCCGAGGTGCCCTTGGGCTCGTCGAGCATCGCAATCACCACATAGCGCGGGTGATCCATCGGAAACGCGGCGGCAAAGGTCGAGACCAGTGAGCTGCGCCGATAACCGCCCGCTCCCGGTTTCTCCGCAGAACCGGTCTTGCCGCCGATGCGGAAACCCGGCGCGTCGGCTTTCCTGCCTGTGCCGTAAGCCACCGTCATCCGCAGCATCTGCCGCATCCGCGCGCTGGTCGAAGCCTTGAATACGCGCCTGCCTTCAGGGACTTCACCGGCTTCCAACTTACGCAGCGTCGCCGGACGCCAGACCCCGCCATTGACCAGTGCCGCATAGGCCGAAGCAAGGTGCAGCGGTGTGACAGCGATGCCATGGCCGAACGACACGGTCATGGTGGTGATGCGCGGCCAGTCTCCTTTGGGCCACAGCGGATGGCCCCGTGCCGGCAGCTCAATATAGGGTCGCTCATTCATACCCAGCGACCGCATCGTCGCTCTGAGTCTGTTACCGCCAAGCTCATCGGCGATCTGTGCGGTGACGATGTTGGAAGAGTGGATCAGTGTCTGTGGAACATTCAGCGACGCACCGAGGCTGTGGCTATCGCTGATGCTGTAGCGACCGACCTTCAAGCTCTGGTTGGACTGGAAACGCCGTCCCAGGTCGGTGATCGTCCCGGCATCGATCGCTGCAGCAACCGTGATCGGCTTGAATGTCGAGCCAAGCTCATAGACCTGGTTGGTGACGCGATTGAAAATGTTGGGCACTGCACTTCGGTCGATCCGGTTGGGATCGAAAGCCGGAAGCGATGCGAGCGCCAGCACCTCGCCGGTATCGACATCGAGGATAATTCCAGCCGCCCCCTTGGCCTTGCTGTCATACATGCCTTGCCCGAGCTCGTCTTCGAGGGCGCCCTGCACCCGCGCGTCAATCGAGAGCATCGCCTTGGCGCCCCGGCCGATGCTGTCGGTAAGCTGCTCGTCGAACACCTCCTCCATACCAACCCGACCCTTGCCGTCGGCAGACACAAATCCGAGAATGTGGGCGGCCATCGATCCTTGCGGATAGTATCGTTCGGATTCGCGCGGAAATTCCAGCGCGGGCTCGCCAAGCTCATGAACGCGATTGGCCTCCTCCGGCAGGAGCCGACGGCGCAGGTAACCGCCCTTGCCCGACGCCAGCCGCGCCTCCGTCTTCACCAGATCCATGCCGGGAAAGACGCGCTTGAGCCCCCGAGCGACCTCTTCAGGGCTCTTCACCAGAGGCGGACCGTCGTCCAGCGCCTCGGGATTGTACCACAGGGCATAGGCGTTGATGTCACTGGCAAGCAGGACGCCTTTGCGGTCGACGATCTCGCCGCGGTTTGGGAGAAGCGCCTCGGCCAGACTCATACCGCGCGGCGCGCTTTCGAACATGCCGAGCAGGCCCAGCCGGACGATGGCGCAAATGGTGATCGCAGCAAACAATGCGAGCAGCCAGAGCGCCCTCCATTTCGCAATCAGCAGCGATTGCTGGCGGGCGTTCGCCAGCACGTAGCGACCCTTGCCGACTGTCGTCGAGATGGCGTGTGCACTCATTCCGCCTTGACCGGCTCTGCCGTGACCGGCCCGATGCGTGCGAGCCGCTCGCCCAGGCTCTCGGCGTCGATCGCGGCACCGATCGGGTCCTCTTCAGACGTTTCCTGATAAGCCAGCGGTGCGGCAGTCTCGGAAACTTCCCCAGCCGGACTGGCCGCACCGCTGTCCTGCGCGACGCTGCCGACCGGCGATAGCATCGGCAGGAATGAAGTTCGCTTGGTACCGGCGTCGACCGCAGCGACCCGGATTTGCGCCGGAGCGCCGGGTTCTCGCGGCTTTCCCAGCACCGCAAGCTGCCTTTCGCCCTCGATATATTGCTGGGCGCGCGGTGCCATGTAACCGAACTCAACGTCGTTCAATGCTTTGAGCTGCTGCTGGTTCGAGCGCGTTTGGTATTCGGTCTCAAGGAATGTGATCTTGCTGCGCGTGCTCACGATCCTGCTCTCGGCCTGGTAGACCTCGCTCTTCACTGCGTTGACCCGCAAAGTCAGCCCTGCGGTCAGCGCCAGGCACAATGTCAGCAGAGTGACCCAGCCGATCGAGCGGAGGCGATCGCGCGTCAGGTTCATGCGGCGAGCCTTTCGCGTGCCGGAGCCGCAGTTCTCGTGGCCGATCGCAGGGTGGCTGACCGAGCACGGGAATTGCGAGCGGTCTCGGCAACGCCGGGGCGGACCGGCTTGCTGATCTCGCCGAAGGTAGTCGGCTCCTGGCGGCCAAGTTCAGGCATGTGGCGTGATGTGGCCGCACCGGTCCCGCCAGCTTCGCGCAGGAAGCGCTTGACGATGCGGTCTTCAAGGCTGTGGAAGCTGACCACTGCGAGCCGACCGCCGTCACGCAGCAGGCTTTCGGCGGCAAACAATCCCGCCTCGAGCTCCTCTAGTTCGCCATTCACATGGATGCGGATCGCCTGGAAGCTACGGGTCGCAGGATCCTTCGGCGCACCGGGCCGGTGGCCCAGCGCCTTGCGAACGACCTGGGCAAGCTGCCCGGTCGTCTCAAGTGGGCGGGCGGCAACAATCGCGCGAGCAACGCGCCGCGACTGCCGCTCTTCGCCGTAGCGATAGAGCACGTCGGCAATATCTGCTGCTGGCGCAGTATTAACGAAATCCGCCGCCGACGGACCTTCCCGACCCATGCGCATGTCGAGCGGTCCGTCCGCGGCGAAAGCGAAACCCCGGGCCGGCTGGTCGAGCTGCATCGAGGAAACGCCGATATCCATGGCGATCCCGTCGACCCGCGTGACACCGGCCTCAGCGAGTGTGGCGACCATTTCCGAAAAGCACCTGGAATGCAGCACCAGCCGGGGAGGATCCTCATCGAGCTCAGGCCAGCTCTCGCGATCTTCACGTGCCGCAGCGATTGCATCGGGATCACGATCAAATGCATGGACCATGGCCCCGGCATCCAGCAGCCTTCGGGTATAGCCGCCTGCGCCAAAGGTCGCATCGACCAGCAGCGTGCCGGCTTGGGGTCGCAGCGCCGCCATCACCTCGTCAATCAGGACAGGGATGTGCGGCGCGCTCATCACTTAGTGCCCTTCGCCATGGCCTCGGTGGCGAGCTGGCGGCAGGCCGCCTGAGGGTTCTCCCAGCCATCGCCCATTTCCGCGAGCCTCATCGGGCTCCACAGCTGGACCACCTTGCCGGAACCCTGAAAAAAGATCTGGTCCCCGATATCCCGAAGTTCAGCGAGATAGGCGGGAAGGACGAAACGGCCGCTATCGTCGAACGGCACTTGCCTGAAACTGTTCAGCTGGGTTTCGCGCAAGCCCCAGTCGAAATCGAGACCCTTGCGCTCCGCTTCGCGTTCTTCACGCTCAAGCAAGTCGTCGAAAGTCTGGGCCCGCGACAGGCCAAAGCCGATCAGGCAGGGCCAGCGGTGATGGGTATCAATGCAGAGGACCGGCTTGTTGGCGCTCGATTCCTTGACGATCTTGCGAAACAGGGCGGGCAACACAAAACGACCCTTATCCCGCAAGAGCGAGAAGTCCTGACCACTATACTGATATGGCTGCGACGCCATCCTGCCCCATCCCTGCCAAGGCGATCCCTGAATCCGGCACGAGCTACTCCGATACCGGAAGCGCGCTTGCGCAGCCGACTACGCCCCAGTCAGGAACGCGGGAGATCACCCATTGCGGTGAAAGGACTTTCTACCGCCCAAGCGCGCGGGATGAAAGCATAAAAGGGGGATCATACGGGAATTTCCGCTAAAATATTGAAGTTAAGTTATTTTAAGCTGTCTATAAGTCCAAATTACGACCGAAGAATGGACTAATTTGAAAGGTTTATTAGAAATAACCCGGAACATCCCCAGAACAAATATCACAACTCATCCTGATTGCCGCTCAATCCCTTGATTCGAGCGAAGCAATCAGCCTTTCCAGCGCAGCCGCGCGAAGCGGGATTGCCCGCGCTGCGGCTTCCTCCAGCATAGCCGCGTCGGCGAGTGCCAGCACGCGCCCCGCCCCGATCTGGCAACGTGCCGCCAGCCCGGAGGCGAGGAGCGTACATTCCCGGGAATTCCCTGAGGGGACAAATCGGCCCGGAAGATTAACCGTGACCTCATCCCCCAACAGACTGGCACTATGTTCACCTGCAGGCTGCTCCTCATCGAATTGCAATTCGAGCCCCCAGTGCGCAAGGATCGGTGAAAGCAGCACGACATCCTGGGGCCGTCGCTTATCGCCCAGCGCATAGTCGGACTCTGCAGTCAGCATCGGGTCAGCGAACAACAGCACGCGTCCGCCCGACCGCACCCATTCATCGAGAGCGACATTCTCGTCCGGCGCGAGCGGACGTGGCTGAGCCATGACCAACAGCGCCCCGCGCGCAAGCGGCAGAGTACCGTCGGGCCCAGCAAGACTGTCGAGCGGTCTGACATTCCCGTGTTCCTCGAGAACGTCGAGCGCCCAGTGTCGCGGCGCATCGGAGTCGAGCAGCCCGGACAGTTCGCCGGTCTCACGCCACAGAATCGGCAGGCTGGTGTAAAGCCCCAATGGCTCAAGCGATTTGCCGGGTTTCGCACCGTCACCGCACCCCGCCAAGGCAACCAGCGCAGACAGCGCGATGGCAACCCGGCCAAGGCCAAAACCTCCTGATTTGTGCTTAGACACCGGCGCCCGGCCTATTCGGCTCCCAGCGGATCGTCCTGGGATTCCGGTTCCAGCTCGGGAATAGGATCGGCAGATGGCGCAACACCGATATCGGCGAGCGGATCGCTCGCGGGCTTCTTCGGTTCCTCATCGACCGCGATCACTTCTTCTGTCGGGTCGTCTTTCGCTTCGCTGAGCTGGGCCCTGTCGAGAATGACATTGGCGAGCCCCACCAGAAGCAGCATCGCGCATAGACCAAACAGTCCGACCTGAAGGCGATGGACCGACTGGGTCCGCAACTCGCGCGCGGTATAGTGCTGAGGCGTCGTCACCGGTTCGACGCTGCGGGGCGGGACCTGGTCTACCATCGGCGGCGATTCTAGACTAGCGGGCAAGCCAAGGGAAGACCGGAAGGCCTTTCGCCTCCAGCCATTCGGCATTGTAGAGTGATGAGAGGTAGCGGAATCCGGTGTCGCACAAGATCGTAGCGATGCGCGCGTCGGCACCAAGTTGCTTGCCCAGGGCCACCGCGCCAGCGACATTGATCCCCGAAGACAGGCCAAGGCACAGGCCTTCCTCGGCGAGCAGCCGCCTGACCCATTCGATGCCCTCTTCGTCGGAAACTCGGAATTGTGTGTCGATGGGTGCGCCCTCAAGATTGGCGGTGATCCGCCCCTGGCCGATACCTTCGGCCACCGAGGAGCCTTCTGACTTGAGCTCGCCATGAGCATAGTAATTGTAAAGCGCCGCGCCATGGGGATCGGTGAGCGCGATCGTCACGTTCTCATCCAGCGCCTTGAGACCGAGGCCGACACCGGCAATCGTGCCGCCAGTTCCCGCGGCGCAGGTAAAGCCGTCGATCCGGCCTTCCATCTGGTCCCACAGCTCTGATGCCGTCGATTCGATATGTGCCTTGCGGTTGGCGATATTGTCGAACTGGTTGGCCCACACCGCGCCTTCGGTCTCTTCTGCCAGCCTCCGCGAGGTATGAACAAAATGGCCCGGGTTGGAAAATGGCGCGGGCGGCACCAGAACCAGCTCAGCGCCGAGAGCACGCAGCGTGTCCATCTTCTCCTTGGACTGGTTGTCCGGCATGACGATGACTGTCTTGTAGCCCAGCGCATTGGCAACCAGAGCAATTCCGATCCCGGTGTTCCCGGCAGTCCCTTCAACGATCGTGCCGCCTGGGCTGAGCTCACCGCGCGCCTCGGCATCGCGCACGATCCACAGCGCTGCACGATCTTTCACCGAAGCGCCGGGATTGGCGAACTCACACTTGCCCCAAATCTCGCAGCCAGCAGCCTCGCTCGGCCCCTTGAGCAGGACGAGCGGTGTATTGCCGATCAGATCGAGCGTGCTTCGCTTGGGCTCGGGAACAGTCATGATCAAAGAAGTAGGCGGGCGCCTGCCTAGCCGCAAGAGCCCTTGTTGGGTGCAGCGGCCACATCCGTGGCTACCGCGCCCAGCACAAACTCTCAGTCTTCCTGAGCGATCGTCACCTTGCAGCCTTCCAGCTCGCCGGTGACGGGGATCTGGCAAGACAGGCGAGAGAGTTCATTGCGGTGCTCTGAGCTATCGAGCAGGTCGTTCTCATCCTCGCTCATCGGCGGCAGCTTGTCACTGTAGGCCGCGTCGATATGGACGTGGCAGGTCGCGCAAGAACAGCAACCGCCGCACAGGGCGAGCAACTCATCGAAGCCACTGTCGCGAATGACTTCCATCAGCGTCCGCCCATCGGCGGCATCGACGCTGGTTTCCTCACCTTCATGATTGACGACGGTAATCTGCGGCATAGCCCTTTATCCCTTTTGATACACACTATATCGGTGGATTTGCCGGGGCTGCTAATGGTTGGCACCGGCTTTGGCAAGGCGAAGTCGCAATGGGATTGACTGCTACGGCACTGAAACAGGGTCTCGATGCCATTGCCGCGAGCGATTCGCACATCGCACGAGCGCTCGATCTCGCCGGTTATCCAGAGCCGCGTATCCGCGCAAAAGGCCATGTCACCTTGCTTCGCACGATCGTCGGCCAGCAGGTCAGCGTGGCTGCCGCTGCCTCGGTCTGGCGGAAACTGGAGGAATTACTTGGCGAGAGCCTTCCCCCGGAAAAACTTCTCGCGAGTGAATTCGACGCGTTGCGCGGTTGCGGCTTGTCACGCCAGAAGCAGGGCTATGCGCGCAGCCTGTCCGAACTGGTCGTGACCGGCGCGCTCGATCTCGATTCGCTGCCTGCCGATGACGAGGAAGCAATCGCCCAGCTGACCCTGATCAAGGGCATCGGCCGGTGGTCCGCCGAAATCTACCTGCTGTTTGCAGAAGGCCGTCCTGACATCTGGCCCGCTGGCGACCTCGGCGTGCAAGCGGGACTGCACAAGCTGCTAGACTTGCCCGAACGTCCCGCTGAAAAAGAGGCACGCTCGATAGGGGAAGCCTGGCGTCCCCATCGCGGCGCGGCGGCAATCTTCACCTGGCATTGCTATGACAATCCTGCGCTTTAGGCCG
>JAQWKP010000165.1 GCA_029247785.1 Novosphingobium sp. | reverse complement strand
CGCACCAGTCAGCCCAGAAATCGACCAGCACGGGCTTGTCGGACTTCAGGACATCGGCATCGAAACTCGCATCGGTGACGGCTTTGGTCGGCATGATCGGCAACTCCTGTTTGGTCTGACTTCAATCTAGGGCTGATCGCGCCAGAGACAACGGCATGACCCAAAAGCATTACTGTGCGGGTGACAAGGCTTGCTTGTGGTGGGCGAGGACGTCTTCGGGAATGACGATTAGCCGGGGCGCGGTCGTGTAGAGCAAGGCAGCTTCCACGCTCCGTCCCGGATAGGTCGCCTCAAGCGCCGCAGCATAGGCCGCCATCTGCCGCAAGATCGCGCGCGGCACCTCGTCAATAGTACCTGGCGGGCGTCGCGAAGTCTTGTAGTCGACCAGCCTGATGCGATCCGGCGTGATAACCAGCCGGTCGATCGTGCCGGCAACCACACGATCATCGACAACTGCTGCAATCGGAACTTCGGCAAGACTGCCTGTTCCGAACAGCCCCGCCCATTCCTCCGTTGTAATGACCTCAAGTGCGCTACCGAGCATCTCCCGGCGCTGCTCGGCCGAGAAATCGCCGGCATGCAGCTCCAGCCATTTGAGGCCACCTTCGTGCCGGTCAGCCTCGGGCACCTCTGGCAGCCGTTCCAGTAGCTTGTGCACCAGGGTGCCCCTGCGGGCCGCCTCTTCTCCCGCACCGGGTGGGTACGGAGGGTCGGCCGCATCCTCTTCACCCAGAGATGAAGGGGCCAGCGGTTTGGGCGGGCGTGGCTCGGCAGGCGGCTCGCGTTCGAGCCAGGGTGGAAGCGGCACGGGCAAGGGCAGTTCCTCAGCGCTCACATTACCGGCCATCGGTTCTGGAGGCTCGCCCCAGTCGAGCCGACCGCTCCAGACAGAATCTACAACCTCGGAGCCGGTGCCGAACATTTCCCTGAGCGTGGCATACCAGCTGCCCTCTGGAGGGACGCCCTTGGCGCGCGAACCCAGTGCGCCGGTGATGAACAGCGCTTCCTCGGCGCGGGTCATCGCCACGTAAAGCAATCGCCAATGCTCCTGCTGTTCAGCAATCCGGGACTTCTCAAATTCCCCGGCGATGCGCCCCGCCTGCTCTTCCTTGCGCAAAGATGGCAGCGGAATACTGCGGTGCTCAGGCGCTGCCGGATCAGGCATGGAGATGTGCGTGACCCGGCTCGCATCGGGATTGCCGGTGGCATCTGCAAGAATGACAATCGGCGACTGCAACCCCTTGGCACCATGAACGGTCATCACGCGAACCAACCCGCCGCTGTTGCCAGCCTCGCGTTTTAGCTCGCCCTCACCCGCGTCGAACCAGTGAAGGAAACCCGCCAGGCTCGGCGTGGCCGTGGCGGTATAGGCATGGGCGGCATTGACCAGCTCGTCGATCGGATCGTTCGCTTCGTGCCCCAGCCGCGCGACAAGCTTACGCCTGCCAAGCCAGGGCCCGGTCAGCAGCCAGTGCAACATCGCCTGCGGCGGCTCGAAATCCGCGATCCGCAGCAATTGTCCGAGCTGCTCTTGCAACGCCGCGACATCGGCATGGGACGAGCGTCGCAAATGATTCCACAGATGCACGCCCTTCTCGCGATAGGCATGCTCCAGCAGCTGCTCCTGACTCCAGCCAATCAGCGGCGAAACCAGCAGGCCCGCAAGGTTGAGATCGTCCAGGGGCTGGGCGGCGAAGCGCAGCGCCGAAACGAGATCGCGAACGGAAAGCGGCGCGCCGAGCCGCAAGCGGTCGACACCTGCGACTGGAACACCAGCCGCGTGCAACCGTGCTACGATCAAGCCAGCCAGCTCTCGGCGCTTCCTCACCAGCACCAAGATGTCGCCCGGACCCGCCCGGCGCTTTCCGCCCTTGACGAGGGGATAGCCCTCACCGCTCGTGTCGACCCACGCCTTTACCTGCTGACTGATTTTCTCTGCAAGCTGGCGGTCGGGCTTGGACAGCCAGGTCTCGTCCCCCTCTTCTGCATCATCCTGGTCCTCGCCCTCGCCGATCCACCCAACCGGGCGCCACAGCGCGACATAGCCAGGACGATCCTCACCCTTGTGCGGATCAGACGGCGCATCCAACCCGAAGCTCTCATGCCCGATATGGCCGATCGCCTGATCGACAAAATCCAGTACTTTCTGTGCGGTTCGAAAGCTCCGGTCGAGGCCATATTCGCGCAGTGGCCTCGGCAGAAAATTGCTCCTCTGGCCGCGAGCATTCTCTACCGCTCCGGCCATTGCCTCCCTGACGCGCCGCCTCGCTGCCTCGAAATTCTCAGGGCTGGTTCCCTGGAAGCGAAATATCGCCTGCTTGTAGTCGCCCACCACAAACAGCGTGCGCATGATATTGTCACGCTGACCGAGGCCGGTGAAGAATTCTGAGGTCAGCCCCTCGAGAATGATCTGCCATTGGGATTCATTGGTGTCCTGCGCCTCATCGACGAGAATGTGGTCGAAACGCCGGTCAAGCTTGTAGCGAATCCAGTCGGCAAGCTCTGAGCGATTGAGCAGCTCGGCGGCGCGGCGGATCTGATCGTCGAAATCGATCAGTCCCTCGCGCTGCTTCGCCTCGTCCCATGCCAGCGCAAAGGCCCGCCCCAGCCTCAGCGCCGGAACCAGCCGATCGACCAGCGCCAGCAGGTTTTGCATGTTGCGCACGGCGGCAATGCTCTCCCGGACGCTCTCAATAGGACCCTCATAGTCAGGATCGCGCTTGAGGATGTTCTTGAGCTGCCGGGGTGCATCGGTGGTCTTGGTGAACAGGCCGGAATGGAGATCGTCTATCGTTTCGGCGCGCTTCACTGAATCGAGCCCGAGCCAGATAGCAATCGCCGCAGAACCATCCTGTCCGGTCGCGCTGACCCAACCTTCGAGGGTCTGCAGGCAGCGGCGCAGCGAGTCGGTATCGAAGACCTCGTCGCTGCACATTTCGGCGAGCTGGCTCTCATCGGCATCGGCAGGCAAGCCAAGCAGCCGCAGGACATTGGGCCGCATTGGTTCCTGCCAGCCGCCCGGACCCAGCCAGGCCTCGCGCGCATTGGCACAGCGGAGCAGATAGGCCTCGACATCGTCCGGCCCCATGCGGAGCGACAGATTTTCCAGCGACGCGAGCAGTTGCGGGTCGCCCAGCGGCTCGCTCTCTGCCTTAACCAGCAAGTCGGCAAGCACCTGCCGGGCCAGAATCACGCGCTCATGGTCCTCCATCGGTCTGGTTCCGGGAATGAGCTCCGCCTCAAGCGGGAACGCGCCAAGCAGCCACTGCGAGAATGCATGGATAGTATCGATCCTGAGACCGCCGCCGGGACAATCAAGAACGCTGGCAAATAGCGTGCGGGCACGGGCGACAGACTTCCTGTCGTGAGGCGCGCCAAT
>JAQWKP010000222.1 GCA_029247785.1 Novosphingobium sp. | reverse complement strand
TGCAGGGTTGCGGCCCGACACCGCCGATCAATTGCGCGTCCGGATCGTTGATGTCCTCGACTTCTGCGGTCCCAGCCTCGACCGCAGCGGCGAGCGTCGCTTTTCCAAGACGGTCGCGCCGCGTCATCGAAACCCGCAACGGGCCATCAACTCCGCGCCACTCGCTCGGGCGAAGTTCGTGATGTTCTAACTCGCGAAAACAGCGGCCCATGGTCTGCCAGCCCCACCCGGTTGCACCCAGATCTTCCCAACGGTCATAGTCGGAAGGAAAGCCGCGCATATAGACCATGCCGTTGATCGAGCTCGAACCCCCGATCGTGCGCCCTTTCAGCCAGAAATTGGGCTCCCGGTTTCCGCCCGGCGCAATCGAATAGAACGAGAAGTATTTCGCCCCTGCCTCGCTGCGCATCAGCCTGCCGGTGCCGATCGGCATGGCGATAAAGGGGTTGCGGTCGCTCGGCCCGCTTTCGACCAGAAGAACTTCGACACCTGGGTCCTCGGACAGGCGGGACGCCAACACGCAGCCCGACGAGCCGGCACCGACGATCACATAGTCATAGGCGTCGCGCATCCTGTGGCCGATCAGTGCAGCAGCACATGAAGCGGACCCGGTCCGCGTTGGACGATGCTGCCGGTGATCTTCGCCGTCGGTTTCGAACTGTCCCAGCGTATGTTGGGGAAATTGTCGAACAATGCGCTCAGCGCCGCGATGATTTCCTGACGTGCGACATGCTGGCCAAGGCAGGAATGCGCGCCAGCCGCAAACGCTACCGATCGCTTGAATGGGCGGTGGATGTCGAACACTTCCGGATTGTCCCAGCGCGATGGATCGTGATTGGCTGCCGCCAGGCACAGGTGGAGATGCGCGCCTTCTGGCAATTCGACGCCCGCCAGCACCGTATCGCGCTTGACCTTGCGCGGGAAGGTCGGATCGGGATTCCAGCGTACCGATTCCAGCACTGCTTGTGCCAAGAGCGAGCGGTCAGCAATGACTTCGGCGAGCTGCTCGGGATGGTTGAGCAGGGCGAACAGTGCGTTGCCCATCTGCCGCCAGGTCGTCTCGCCCCCGGCGAACACGATCAGCCGGCAATGATTGGTGATTTCCTCATGGGTGAGCTTGCGCTCGGTCCCGTCGTCATCGGTGATTTCGGCATGAGCGAGGTGCGAAATGAGATCGTCACTCGGATTTTCACGCTTTTCGAGGATTGCACCCTTGAGCACATTGCTGGTCTGTTCCCTCGATGTCAGCCGGTCTTCCATCGTCTTGGCTTTGAGGCCCGCCTGCATATGGCGGCGCAGCTCCAGCCCTTCCTGGTGGGACAGGCCGAAGCCCCCGGTCATGGTGTGAAGGGGCAGGCGCGCGAAAAAGCGCGTGTTGATATCGATGCTTTCATCCTCGCGGATGCTCTCGACCAGCTCCGTCACCATCGGATCGATCACTTTCTCGCGCCACCAGGTCTCGGCCACGGGCGGCTGGAAGAAGGGCTGGAGTACGTCGCGGTAGCGGCGGTGGCTGATGCCATCGAGGCTGAGGATGGTTTCGCCGAACTCCTGGGACGTGCCCATGTCATTATAGACATCGGACCAGAAATCGTCCTTGCGAGTGAAGACTTCGCTGACCGCGGCAAAGCTGAACACTGAATAATAGGTGCGCGCGGGATCATAGAGGCCGCCGCCATTCATCTCAGGCGGCAGGCCCATGCATTCGGCGAGTGAGCCTTCGAGCACCGCGCCTTTTGCCAGAGCCGCCGTCCAGGCCGGCCAAGGGTCCTCGATCAACCCGCCTCCAGCAGAGGCCTCCCCTTCGATCTCGAAGAGTTCTTCATATTCGGCCTGGTCACTCTTGAGCCCGCTGTCCATTACCTTCACTCCACTCGCGGATCGGCGGGCTATCGCCGCCTTGATCCGAATTTCGCTTACTTGCCCATCTTTGCGGGCGGACTTCCATGCTGGGGCCTTCGTCGGCAAACAGCACATCGGCGAACAGGATTCGGCCACTGAGCGGATCAAGATGCGCCCGCATGACGAGTCCCCCGCCTCGTTCGTCCAGCAATGTATCGAGGATGGGGCAGCCATCAAGCCAGTTTCCCGGCGAAACAGCGAGCGGTGCGCCTGATTTTTCGGCCACGGCTATGTCGCCATGCTGGATCACGCCGGGATAGAGCGGAGCGGCTGGCTGGCTGGTTATTGCCGATAAATCGTTCACCGCTGCCGGGTTTTGCGCGGGTCGGGCGCGCTTGAGCCGGTCGCTGCGTATCAAATCTCGTAATTCAGCGGTTGCATCGCGGTCGACCTCGCCATCTGCTGAGAAGGCCACACCATAAATGTCGTCGGCGATGGTTGCATCGATCCGCCCCGATTTCAGATCATTAGACACATCCTCCGCATCGCGGTCGAGCGGATCGCCAAAGCCGCCGCCCGAAGCGCAGTGCAGTTCGAAATGATCGCCCGG
This sequence comes from Novosphingobium sp., assembly GCA_029247785.1. Lineage (GTDB taxonomy): Bacteria > Pseudomonadota > Alphaproteobacteria > Sphingomonadales > Sphingomonadaceae > Novosphingobium. Next base: position 4,720 of record JAQWKP010000222.1, on the reverse strand, counting down.
CTCCAGCGTAACGCCGACTGCCTTTATATCGAGCTTTTGGACGCTCCCATCGGCGCGGGCGAGGCGGTAGCGGATCGTCGCTCCGGGATGCCCGCCCGCAGCCCCTGCGGCGGGAAACCAGGCCTTGGTCCCGGTCAGGTTCCCGGTGATCGAATCGACCAGATGCGGCTGGAACGCCTCGCAGCAGCCCGCTCCGCTGCGATGGCGGCCATAGCCATGCTTGCCCCCGGTCACGCCCCGGTCGCGAAACAGGATCGGATAGGCCGCTTCGAGAACTTCGACATCGGCCAGCTCCATCTTGCTGCCGGTTCCGGTCATGCTTGTCTTGAGATCAATGCCGCTGCGATCATGCCCGGCAGAGCTGCCGCACATCGCACCATCAAGCACCGTATAGACCCGGCGCTGTCCGCCATTATCGAGATAATTCCACCTGCCGACGCCATAGGCTGCTGGTGCGGGTGCAGTCAGCATCCTGCGTCCTGCTGCGCCCGGCGAAGCGTGGATCGCGAGCTGTAAACATTGCCACGCCGCGCCATCGACCGCCATTGCTGCATCCATGTGGGCAGCGGCAATCGGCGCGGGCATTACCGAATCGACCAGCGTTCCCGGCTTGGTGACAATCTCGATCACGTCATAAAGCGCCTGATTGATCGGCAGGCCCGGCGCTACCAGCTCTCGCATGCGCGGGCCGATAATGGCGCGCAAGATATAGGCTTTGGAATTGAAGAAATGCGGGACTTGCGGCGGGGCCTCGCTGAAATCATAGATCAACCGATCCCCTGCGACCGTCAGGCTACAGGGAATATTGAGCAGCCCGCCCTGATATTCGACCCGCGCCATGCTTGCATAGAACCCGTCCTCGATCTCGCCGATACGCTCGCGCAGCACTGCAAGCGCCCGGCCCAGCAATGTCCGCGAGGCACTGCGGAAGTCAGACAGGCCCATTTCTCCGACCAGTTCCTCGATCTTGCGAGCCGCAACCGTGCCGCCGATGACCAGACTGCGGATATCCATCTCGACATAATCCGCACTGCGGATGTTGGTCGCGATCAGGTTCCAGATGTCCTTCACTTCCTCGTGCCGCCGGATCAGCCGGACCGGAGGAAGGCGCAGTGCTTCCTGGTAGCATTCGGTTGCCTTGACTGCCGATGAGCCGGGCACCATCCCGCCCATGTCCATCATATGTGCGGTCAGCGCGACCCAGGCGACCCTGCGGCCTTTCAAAAACACCGGCTTCTGAATGACCACGTCCTGCGGATGGACGCCGCCGCCGCTATGTGGATCATTGGCGATGAACAGGTCGCCATCGGCGATGCTTTCGCCATGAACCTCGATGGTCGTGCGCACGCAATGCATCGCCACGCCGAACTGGATTTCCATCGCGCTGGACCCCGAAAGCACCGAACCATCGGCATCAAGGATGGTGACCGAATAATCCTTGCTCTCGGTGACGATCGGGCTGATCGCGGTCTGCTCGACCGCCGCGCCGGCTTCCTGGCCGATCGCTTCCAGCCGGGTGCGCAATATCTCGGGCACGATCGGATCGTCGAGAATGTCTGTCTGGACGTTCATCCGCTTATCCTGAGCGAGAGCCGGCGGGGCTGCGTCACGGTTTCACGGTCATATATCGGTCGACGGTTTTCTCGAAATTGCGGATTCGGATCTCCTGGTAATTGCCCAGCGTCAGGCCGGGCTTGGCGCTCGCTTCCAGTCCTTCCTGCTGCATGAACAAATTGTCGGTGTCCTGATCCATGATCTTGCCGAAACCAGGGTCCATGCTCTTGGCCTCGGTGAAGGACTGCTCGGGCGTGAGATATTCCGGCTCGGCGGGTTCCGGACGCACCCCATCCTTGGGCACCGGGCGCAAAAAGAAGATCTCGAACTGGGTCTCGCGATGGTCCTTCGGGTTGGGCAGGAAGCGATAGGCCATCGGCAGAGAGATGCCCGGAAACAGGAAGGTGTTGGGGAAGATCGTGTAGCTAAAGCAATCGATCATTTCGGAATCAGAAACGCCGCTGAGATCGGTGTTGGTCGCTGCTTCGAACATCTCGCGATACATGTCTGCCATCACTTGGCGCGCGGTGCCGCCCTCGGGCACTATCGGCCGGTCGTCTCCCACCATGCTTGAGTCGCCCATGGTGCACTGGTCCAGCACTTCCTGCTCGGAATATCTGCCCTCGTGATAGGGGCTGGGGACGCCCTGGGGCGCAATGAACCGGTCTACATGGTCGCTATAGACGTCATATTGCGTGTTGAGATCGCCATTCGCCGGGCAGACCTGCGGATGAGTCCGCGGCACGTGATAGGCCTCGTGAAAGGCTCCGACTGAAAGCTTCCAATTGGCCGGATATGATTTCACCACATGGGAGGAAACGTAGCGGTCCTCCAGCTTCCAGGCCGCGAAATGGGCGAGTGCTTCGGGCCCGAGATATTCCGATAAGGTGGGCGCATCCTGGTCCATGTTGATCCAGACGAACCCGCCCAGCGTTTCGACCCGCGCTTGCGGCAGGTTGAGTGTGCTGCGGTCTACATGAGGAAAATCCCAGGGGCAGACGATTCCCTTGTTGCTGCCGTCAATATTCCAGCTCCAGCCATGGAACACGCATTTGAATTCGCTGGCGCTGCCTTCGCTGCCCGATGCCCGCAACTTGGTGCCGCGATGGAGGCAGGCATTAAAATAGGCCCGGATGTCGTTCTCGGCGACGCGAGTGACGATGAAAGAGTACGTCCCGATATCATAGACATAGTAATCGCCGACTTCCGGAATGTGCTCTTCGCGGCAGGCGAATTGCCAGGTGCGGGTCCACAGCCGTTCATATTCCAATTCGGCGAAAGCCGGATCGGTATAGCGGTCAGTGGGAATGTCTTCATCACCGAGAAATTCATAGGATTCCGAACGCACCCAACCCGGCGCGCCGACCTTGTCCTTGGCAATTATTTCCTGCGTGGTGATCGCCGGACAGCGGGCCTGCCCCGGCTTCAACTTTCCGGATTCGACATTCATGATCCATCTCCAATCGGAGGCTACTATAGCGGCTTATTGTCCTTCGTGCAGCCTGCGTTGATCCGTATCATATCTGCGGCATGGATGTCGTCCGGCCCCTCACCATTGCGGAAGATCATGATGGGCAATGGCGCGCCAGACCTGGGCATCATCTTTGCACCTTGCATGGGCAGGCCGATTGAACGTAGGCGTGCCGAAACGCGCCGATGGCTGATCGGGAGGATGAAGCACGATGGATCTGGGGCTTGCAGGCAAGGTCGCCATAGTCACCGGTGCCAGCAAGGGCATCGGGCGGGCAATCGCGATGGAGCTGGCGCGCGAGGGTGTCTCAGTGCTGATCTCGGCGAGAGGGTCGGAAGCGGTCGATGCGACGGTCGCGGATATCGTCGCCCAAGGCGGGCGCTGCGCCGGAATGGCAGCGGACATGGCCGAGCAGGGCGCGGCCGAAGCGCTGGTTGAGGCGGCTATCGTGCAATTTGGCAAAGTCGATATCCTCGTCTGCAATGCCGGCGGGCAGCGCAAACACGCTGGATTTGACGATCTTGACGACCAGGATTTTCTCGACGCTTTTACTGACAACGTGCTGTCCGTTGTGCGGCTTGTCCGCGCTGCGCTCCCTGGGATGCGGGAGCGGCTTTGGGGGCGGATTATCACTATCACCTCGGAAGTTTCTACTCAGCCGGACCGCACCTTCCAGCATTACGCCGCGGCCAAGGCGGCTGAGCTCAACCTGACCAAATCCTTGTCGAAGTCGCTGGCCCGCGACGGAATTCTGGTCAATTCGGTTGCGCCTGGTCTGATCGCCACGCCGGGCAACGAGGAGAGCTTCGAACGCGGTGCGCGTGAGCAGGGCCGCCCGATTGAAGAGGTCAAGGCTGATTTCGTGCGCAAGTTCAAACCCGGCCTGGCCCTCGGTCGCGCCGGTGAGGTCGAGGAAGTCGCCGCCGTCGTCGCCCTGCTGGCTTCCGAGCGCGCTTCGTACGTAACCGGGTCGAATTTCCGGGTAGATGGCGGTTCGGTCATCGGAATCACCTGACTTTCTCAGTCAGCGGATGGCCTGCAATTGCGCCAGCACCTGGTCGCCGGGCGATTTTACCTCCATTGCGCCCATCGGGGTGACGAGCCGCTTGTCTTCCTGCAGCGGGATCGCCTCCATTGCGGCTGCGAGGTCCTGGGTGGTCCAGGCTGCGCCGCGATTGCTCACATGATGGGCCGCGTTCCAGCTGCCATAGACAAAGATATCGTCCGCCCTCGCGCCGAACATCCGGCCCGTGAAGGGGCATAAGGGCGAGACCAGATACAGCACCAGCCGGGCGAGATGGTCCGGCTTGTAAAGATCGTAATCCGGATCTTGCGGCATGATCTGATCGACATCGATTGGGCTACCTGCCATCGCCGCTGCGACCATCCTGGTCCTGCCGGTTGGGGCGAGCGCATTGACCCGCACCCCGAGTTGGGCAAGTTCCGCAGCCGCAACCTGCGCGATCCCCTGCACGGCGGCCTTGGTCACGCTATAGATGCCGAGCGGCTCATGAGGCTCCGCCCCGGATGGCGACGCAGTGCACACCACGGCCCTTCCAGCGCTCGGACCGGCCTGGCGCCAGTGGCGGGCGGCGGCGTCTATCAGCCCGGCCATGCTCTTGGTGTTGACGTCGACCATCCGGTCCCAGACCGCTTCGGTAATCTCGCCGAAAGCGGTCGGGCGGCAGATACCGG
>JAQWKP010000163.1 GCA_029247785.1 Novosphingobium sp. | reverse complement strand
GAAGTCCTCGTCGGGGACGCGGTTTCTCCATGGGCCTGCGGCATCTCCGGGAAGCTCGCAAACATAGGAGCCAAGCGGCAGCGTACCGATCTCTCCACCGGGCACCGCCCAGGAAGGTCTAACGCTCAACACAGCGAGCAGTGCGGCAACAACGGGAAGAGCTAAGCGCATGGTGCGCCTGCTAGCATCGCCGCGCGGCGATTGCCACACGTTGCACCGCGCGCTAAGGGCCCCGCTTTCCTGGCTTTCGCTCTTTCCCATCAAAGGCATTCCTCATGAAGATCAGCGGCGTCGATATCCGTCCCGGCAATATCCTCGAATATGAAGGCGGTATCTGGAAGGTCGCCAAGATTCAGCACACCCAGCCGGGCAAGGGCGGTGCCTTCATGCAGGTCGAGATGAAGAACCTGATCGACGGTCGCAAGACCAATGTCCGCTTCCGCAGCGCCGACACGGTCGAAAAGGTCAGGCTTGAGACCAAGGACTTCCAGTACCTCTATACCGATGGCGACATGCTCGTTTTCATGGACACCGAAACCTACGACCAGATCAACCTGGCGACCGACCTGCTGGGCGAGGCTGCCGCCTTCCTGCAGGACGGTATGACAGTGCTGCTTGAAATCTACGATGAACGGCCGATTTCGGTGCAATTGCCCGAACAGGTTGAGGCGACCATCGTTGAGGCTGACGCGGTGGTGAAGGGGCAGACCGCTTCGTCCAGCTACAAGCCCGCCGTGCTTGATAATGGGGTGCGCGTGATGGTGCCGCCGCATATCGAATCGGGCACACGCATCGTGGTCGATGTCTATGAGCGCAGCTATGTCGGCAAGGCTGGCTGAGCCAGCCGCATCGCATATCCGTTCGATGTGAGTGCCAAGGGAAATTTCATGCAATTATCGGGTCTCATTCGCGTGATGGAAAAGGCCGCCCGCAAGGCGGGCCACCGCCTGCGCCGCGATTTCGGCGAGGTCGAACATCTGCAGGTCACCCGCAAGGGCCCGGCGGATTTTGTGTCCAAGGCGGATCAGAAGTCCGAGCGCGCCTTGTATGACGAGCTCCTGGCTGTCAGGCCGGATTGGGGCTTTGTGCTGGAAGAAGGCGGCGTGATAGAAGGCGAGCCCGACAAGCCGCGCTGGGTGATCGATCCGCTCGACGGCACCAGCAATTTTCTCCACGGATTGCCGCATTTTGCCATTTCCATCGCCGCGCAGGAGCCGCGCCCGGATGGCAAGGGCTGGGGCGATGTGGTCGCCGCATTGGTCTACCAGCCAATCACTGATGAGAGTTTCTGGGCCGAGAAAAATCGCGGCGCATGGCTGATGGACCGGCGCCTGAGGGTCTCGGGGCGTCGCAAGCTTGATGAAAGCCTGATCGCAACTGGCATACCCTTCCGCGGTGCGGGTGATCCCGACGAATGGATGGCGATCTATTCCGCGCTGGCCCCGCAGGTGGCGGGGATCCGACGTTACGGCGCAGCGTCGCTCGATCTCGCCTGGCTGGCAGCAGGGCGCTACGAAGGCTTCTGGGAACGCGGATTGTCGCCCTGGGACACCGCTGCGGGCGGCCTGCTGGTGCGGGAAGCGGGTGGCTTCATTTCCGACTGGCAGGGTCGCTCTCTGCCGATCTGCGATGCCACGGTGCTGGCAGGCAATGATGTGATGCATTCCAAGTTGCACAAGATCATCGCCGATGTCCTCAAGGCAGGTTCCTCGCGAAACCCGGCTTGAACCGGCGGCCATGCACGGCTAAGTGGAGCCGCGCCCGGAGCCCCTGTGGTGGAATGGTAGACGCGCTCGACTCAAAATCGAGTTCCTTCGGGAGTGCCCGTTCGAGTCGGGCCAGGGGCACCATCGCTTGCCGACGCGGCGCAGTTGGCATAGTCCTCGGGACATGCACAACCGCCTGATTGTCGCCGTCGCCATGCTGGCTTTCGCATCGCCGCTCCATGGCGCGACCGTTTCCGAGACGATTGCCGGCGACCTGCCGGAGCTGATGGATATCTACCGCGATCTCCATGCCAATCCCGAGCTGAGCTTTGCCGAATTGCGCACCGCCGGGATCATGGCCGAACAGGCGCGCAAGGCTGGTTTCGAGGTCACCGAGAAGGTTGGCAGGACCGGGGTAGTCGCGGTGATGCGCAATGGCGAGGGGCCGACCCTGCTGATCCGCGCTGACATGGATGGCTTGCCGGTCACAGAACAGACTGGCCTGTCATTTGCGTCAAAGCGGCGCGGAACCTCAACCGCCGGGGTCGAAAGCGGGATCATGCATGCCTGCGGCCACGACACGCATATGACCGCCTGGATCGAGACGGCCCGCCTGTTGTCGGCTCGTCGCAGCGAATGGTCGGGCACGCTGATAATGATCGCGCAACCTGCCGAGGAACTAGGGCTGGGCTCGCGGGAAATGCTGGCGGATGGACTCTATGACCGCTTCGGCAAGCCCGACTACGCGCTGGCCTTTCACGATACGCCGGAATTGCCCTCCGGCGTGATCGGCGCTTCGCCAGGCTGGGCGCTGGCCAATGTCGATAGCGTTGATATCACTGTGAAGGGCATTGGGGGGCACGGTGCCTATCCCCACCGCACGCGCGATCCGATTGTGCTCGCCAGCGCCATCGTCATGCGCCTGCAGACCTTGGCAAGCCGGGAGATTGATCCGCTTGATCCGGTGGTGCTCACGGTCGGCAGTTTTCACGCCGGCACCAAGCACAATATCATTTCGGACGAGGCCAAGCTGGAGCTTACCGTTCGAAGCTATTCGGACGAGACGCGCAAGCAGCTGCTCGATGGTATCAGACGGATTGCCGAGGGCGAGGCACTCGCCGCCGGAGTCCCCAAGGACCGCATGCCGGAAGTGAGTGTCAAGCAACCCTATACCCGCTCGACCTTCAATTCGCCGGAGCTGACTCAGGCCTTCGTCGCTGAGATGAAGGCGAAGCTGGGCGAGGGCAGGGTGCTCGTCACTCCCTCGGCGATGGCCGGAGAGGACTTTGGTGAATTTCGCAGGGCCGACGAGGAGAACATCCAGTCGCTGATCTTCTGGGTTGGCGGAACTCCGGCTGCCCGGCTTGAAGCGGCAGGCGCTGGCGGTCCGCCGATTCCCTCGCTGCACAGCCCGTTCTGGGCTCCGGAGGCTGACAAAGTCATCGCTACTGCTGCCGAGGCGCTCACGCAGACGGCATTGCGGCTGATGGCAAAACCGTAACAAATCTCATTTGCGACTAACTCGCAGCCATTTGATCGATTATTCCGATCACAACCCGGGGAAAAAAGCGATGGTGTTTGGGCGCTGTCGGGCCCATCTCCAATAAGCAGTTTTTGCAGTCAAAGGAGACGAAGTTATGGGACTGAAAGGTTCAGAGACCGAGGGCAACCTCAAGGCCGCATTTGCCGGCGAAAGCCAAGCCAACCGCCGCTATCTCTATTTCGCACAGAAGGCCGATATCGAAGGCTATAACGACGTTGCCGCCGTGTTCCGCTCAACCGCGGAAGGTGAGACCGGCCACGCTCATGGCCATCTCGAATATCTTGAGGAATGCGGCGATCCGGCCACGGGTCTTGCGATTGGCGGCACCTCCGACAACCTCAAGGCTTCGGTCGCGGGCGAGACCCACGAATACACCGATATGTATCCGGGCATGGCCAAGACCGCGCGCGGCGAAGGTTTCGAGGAAATCGCCGACTGGTTCGAAACGCTTGCCAAGGCCGAGAAGAGCCACGCTGGTAAGTTCCAGAAGACGCTCGACACGCTCGACGCGTAAATTTCGCAACGCTGCTCCTCGTCATTGCGAGGAGCGGAAGTGACGAAGCAATCCAGGGCAGCACATGAAGCCCTGGAGCGCTTCGCCGCGCTCGCGATAACGGATCATCGGAAGGGTATGCTCAATGGAAGGCAGTCTCGGAGCACCGACACGTCACACAATCCCGTGGCAGGACGACGCCTGGTATGATGAGGAAGCGCTCGAGGCCGAGCTTCGCCGCGTCTATGACATCTGTCATGGCTGCCGCCGCTGCTTCAATCTGTGCGATAGCTTCCCGATCATGTTCGACGCCATCGACGAAAGCCCTAATGAAGAAGTCGATGACCTGACCCCGGTGCAGCTCAAGCAGGTCGCTGATGCCTGCACGCTGTGTGACATGTGCTTCATGACCAAGTGTCCCTATGTCCCGCCGCATGAATTCGATCTCGATTTTCCGCATCTGATGCTGCGCTTCCGCGCGGTTGAGAATCGCAAGGGCGATACGCCGTTCATCGACCGCGAGCTCGCCAAGATGACCCGCAATGGCAATCTTGGCACAACATTTTCCGGCCTGGCTAATTGGGCGACCAAGGAAGGCAACGGCTTGACCCGTCCGGTGATGCAGGGCGTAACCGGCATCGATGCGCGCGCGCATGTCCCGCCGTTTCGCGAGGCGCCTTTTGCCAAGAGCGCGCAGGCGGTGGTGCCGCCGCCCAACCCGGATGGCCCCGCATTCGGTCGCAAGGTTGTGCTCTATGCTGGCTGTCACGACAATTTCAACGATGCCACCCCCGGTGAGGCGGCGATGAAAGTGCTGGCGCATAATGGCTTGCAGGTCCGTGTCGAATATCCCGAGTGCTGCGGCATGCCGAAATTCGAGAATGGTGATCTTGGCGGAGTCGCCAGCGCGGCGGAGGAGATATCGACTTTCTTCGCCCCGTTGATCGAGGAAGGCTGGGACATTGTTCCGCTCACCACCAGCTGCGCGCTGATGCTCAAGTTCGAATGGCCGCTGGTCGAGCCGGACAATGCCAATGTTGCGCTGCTCTCGAAACACACATTCGACGTTTCGGAATATATCGTCGCGCTGGCCAAGGATACCGGCCTTGCACCGATCGACCCGATGGAAAAGTCGATTGGCGTCCACTTTGCCTGTCACGCTCGTGCCCAGAACATGGGCGCCAAGGCATTGGAAATGCTTAAGTTGATACCCGAGGCCAAGCCCCAGCTGGCTGAGCGTTGCTCTGGCCACGGCGGCAAGTGGGGTATCTTCAAACAGAATTTTGACCGTGCGCTCAAGGTTGGCAAACCCGTTGGACGGACCCTGACCAAGAACGCGCCCGACATGATGGTCAGCGAATGTCCGCTCGCCGGACCTCACCTGCGCCAGGTGATTGCCAACAATGACGAAGAACCGCCCGCGCGGATTGGCCACCCGATCGAAGTGGTCGCGCAGGCCTACGGATTGTAAGGAAGGCGCCATGCCCCGCGAACAGCGAACCATTACCGCCCAGGATATTCTGCCGCTCGATAGCTATGAGCTGATCCGCAAGGAGAAGAAGCAGGAAGCGATCGCGCGCAAGCGTCTGACCCGGCTGCATGTCGGTCCCCATGCGATGGTTCTGTTTGAGAATTGGGACAGCATGTGGCTGCAGATCCAGGAAATGCTGCGGATCGAGAAGGGCGGGGACGCGCAGCTCGCCGATGAGTTGATCGCCTATGATCCGATGGTGCCCAAGGGCAGCGAACTGACTGCGACCATGCTGTTCGAAGTCGAGGATGAGGCGCGCCGCGACGCTTTTCTGCGCACGATCGGCGGGGTTGAGAACCATGTCGCGATCCAGGTCGGCGACCACGTGATCCGGGCGCGACAGGAAGGTGATATCGAGCGCACCCGCGAGAGCGACAACAAGGCCAGCGCCGTTCATTTCTTCCATTTCGACTTCACGCCTGAGGCCATAGCCGCTTGGAAAGGCGGCGAAGGCAATGCCATGCTGGTGATCGACCATCCCAATTATGGCCATGCTGCGATGATCTCAGCCGATACGCGGGCCTATCTTGCAGGCGATTGCTTCTGAGAGGCTAATTTCCGGCCCAAGCAGGCCGTAATAGCGATTTTGGCCGCATCACGCGGTCACCATCAGTTCTAACGGTTTCTTTCGGTGGACCGCTTGCGGTTCAGCGGTTTGGCCCTTTTCTTCTTTTTCTGAAGTGCCTTGATCGCCTCGCTGCTCATTCCGGGTGGTGCTCCGGCGAGTGTGTGTTCCGGCTCATCCACTGTCTTTGCCGGGTCGACGAATTGCGGACTGCGGTCGGCGACAAGTTCGGGCGCAAAGTCATCGTCATTCCCGTCAGCGCCGCCCGTGCTCTCGATTGGAACATAATTGTCACTCGGGTTGCCCGGATCGGATCGCCACGAGGTTTTCTTGGCCCGATTGTCCTTGAATACTAGACTGGTATTGCCACCCTTGCCTTGCTTCGCCATCTCCAACTCGGCCTGCTCAAGCCGCTTCTTTTCGCTCTTTTCCGCAAGTTGCTGTTCGAACGCCTCGCGATTCTCGCCATCGGAAAACATCGCGAGCAGGAACGTAATCGCCACGGTAATCACCACAAAATGGCGAAACACCTTGGGATTGACCGGTGATTTTGGCGCTACTCTCGGCATGATCAGTGCGGTAAACCGAGGAGGTTAACCCAGCCGTTCGCGTCTATGGTTAATCCGTGATTGAGAGGCCGCCGGGTTGCAGGCGCTGTAGATCGCTTCGTCTCTGTAAGCCAGTCCGACACTTGATGAAGGAACCTATGGTTTCCTGTGCCAGCGAGCCGATTCCGGCAATCGAGGCAGCTGTAAAATTTACCGACATTTTACGTCTTGGTCATAGGGTGCGCTCCCGGCCCTTCGGTCGCTTGGGATGTAACCAGATCTGATGATCCGCCTGTTCAAGCACTATATCCCCCACGCTGTGATCCTGTTGTGGCTGGTTGACCTGATCCTGCTCGTCACTGCCGGTGAACTGGCCTGGCGTTTCAGGTTCAGTCAGATTGGCTCTGACATCGGCAGTTTTCTGGACCGGATCTGGCTGCATTGCGGCTTTGCCGGGGTGATGGTGGTCGCGATGATTGCGGTCGGAGTTTACGGTGCCGACGCTTTGCGGTCCTTACGATTTGCCGGCGCGCGTCTGCTCGTCGCAATCTCGCTCGGGGTGATTGCGCTCAGCTTCATCGATTTCGCTATCGACGGTGACAATTTTTGGCGCTCGACGCTGGCCTACGGGATGGTGCTTGCCGTTGTGCTGTTGATGATGAACAGGATCGTTCTGGGCGGATTGCTCGGAACCTCCGCCTTTCGTCGCCGGGTGCTGGTCCTGGGGGC